>JBILTQ010000039.1:0-22580 GCA_044371435.1 Pirellulaceae bacterium
TCGTCGACATTGACTCCTAAATAAGCCCAGCTCTCATCCTTATATTGGGCCGGTATCGCTTTTTTTCCCTCGGGAAGGTCACGGATGTGCCCGATCGATGCCTCCACCTGGAAATCATTCCCAAGGAATTTAGCGATCGTTTTGGCCTTAGCCGGCGATTCGACGATAACCAGCGACTTTTGCGAACTGCCACTCATAGCATTCAACCGAAGTATGGATCAATTTTCACCCCACCCGAGACAGGAACACTCGAAAGGAAGCTAACGATCCTTGACCGAATCCGCTAGGGGCCCAACCGCGGAAAATCCTCCGTCGGCGCGGACTGGCCAGGGGACGGCGTCGGTTCACGGTTGCGTTTCGGTGGTGAAAATCTACAATCCGGGGGTTTCCATGCACCCAGTCCCCTTCAAGGATGCCGAGGATGGCCGCCAGCCCGCTCGAATACTTTCGAAAGAACCAACGAATCATCATGGCCATCCTGGTCGTGATCTCCTTGATCGCCTTCGTGCTGGTGCCAGGGACGGGTAGCCTGCAAGAAGTTCGCAGTATCCTGGGGAATGGCCAAGGGGAGAAATTGGTTTCCTGGAAAGGAACGCAACTCGGGGTCAACGAACTCAGTCGGCTCCAGCAGGTCAAGACGTTGACCATCAACGTCTTTTCCAAGGTTGCCTCGGAGGTGATGAAGGCTGGAGGCCAACCCCGCGTGCCGGGCTTTCAGATGGGGCCGCAGGGGGTCGTCAACCTGGGGATCGATAGCCAACAACCGTATTCTTACGGGCAAATCGTCGAACTGCAGTTGATGGCCGAGACCGCCAAGAAGCATGGGATTGTGGTCAGCGATGAAGCTGTCGATCGCTTCATCCAGGAATTCACCGATGGCCGGATCAGCGCTCGCCGTTTCGAGGAAATCATCCAGGAGTTGGCGGGTCGGACCCTGTCGCGGCATGATATGTACGAATTCTTGAAGGCGGAGATCGCCAAACAATTGTTGGTACAGATGGGCCAATCGGCTGTGGTGGATCCCTTGGCCAGCGACCAGAACCCCGTAACCGCTGTTCCCCCCAGCCAAAACTGGCTTAATTTCAAGAAATTTCAGGAAAAAACGCGGATTGAAGCCTATCCGGTCTTCGTCGACGATTTCGTCGCCAAAGTCACGGAAAAGCCATCCGAGCCAGAGTTGCGGACGATTTATGAAGAGGGCAAGAATCGGCTAACCCCGGCCAATGATCCGCGCCCTGGATTCACCCGCGGTTATCAGACCGATATCGAGTACGTGAGTTTCAGTATCGATTCTTTCGTCAAGGACGAGGGGGCTAAGATCACCGACGAGGTGCTCAAGGCGGAATACGATAAACGCGTTGTCGATCAAGGGGCTTATCGCGTCCCGATCGAGGACAGCCAACCGGCTTCGGAGACCCCCTCGACTAGCCCAGCGGGTACTGATGCGGCTGCCGAAGGAAAAGCGGTCGGGGCGGAGCCTGCCAAGGCCGAACTGAGTTCGGAAGCCTCGACCAAGGAACCGACCGCGGCTGCGGCCGGAAGCGAGCCGCCGGCGGAAAAGCCGGCGGCTGCCAGCGAGGCCAAGCCGTCGGAGGGTGGACCGGCATCGCCCCCCGACGCACCATCGCCCCCCGACGCACCATCGCCAGCCGAGCCCGCTACCAAGCCGGAACCTGGCCAATCCTCGGTGATCCCTTCACTGACGTCCGAGGGATCGACGGTTCGCTTGGTTGCCTTCCAGGATGAAGCCAAAGCGGTGCTGGAAGCAGCCAAGGGGGAAGGGGACGAGCGGTCCACCCCATCGGCCACCCCGGCAACCTCCTCGGGGGATGCCAAGCCTCAGCCGCCGATTGTCGGCGAACCAGCAACTGAGCCTGCCACGGCGGCGGCACCGGCTGCGAGCGAACCTGCCACGGCGGCGGCGGTGAACCCCGCGGCCGCTGATTCGGGGCCGGCTGCGCCGGCCAAGGTCGAAGAAAAGCCGATGCGAACACGGACTTTCGAAGAGGTTCGCGACGAACTTCGCAATGAGATGGCTCGCCAACCAGCCCTCGAGCGGATGCAGATGGCGATGACGAGTGTTCGAGAAGCGATGGATCGCTACTACCACGAGTCGGAGATGTATCGGACTAAGGATCCGAGCGATACTTCGCTGACCAAGCCGGAGCAACCGTCGTTGGCCAAGCTGGCTGATGAATACGGTCTGACTTACGGCAAAACCGGGCTGGTCGATATCTTCGGGGCTCAGGAGTTGCCGGTCGGTCGTAGCATCGTCCGCGATGGCCAAAACTTCTTCCAAGGGCCGCCATTGACGCAATTCTTTTTCAATCCGCGGTTTCCACGTTACCGTCCAGTCGAAGCCAACGGCTTTGATGGGCAGGGGATCCTGACGTACCTTTCATGGAAGGTCGAGGACGTGCCGGCTCGCGTCCCTGCCTTCGAGGAGGTGCGCGAGGTGGTAGAGAAGGCTTGGCGAACCTCGCGAGCCAGGATGATGGCGACCGAAAAGGCCAAGGAAATCGCGGCCGGTTTGGAAGCTACGAACGATAGCGATCCGTGGCCAGCGGTGCTTGAAGAAAGCGTTCGCAACCTGGTGGTCAAACCGCCGGCATTCACTTGGTTGCAGATGCCGATGATGCAGGGGGGGACGCCAGGCTTGTCGCAGATCGAGGGAATTTTTCAACCTGGGGCTGTGTTGATGGAGCGGGTCTTCACGACCCCGGTCGGCAAGGCCACCTATGCCTTGGATGAAGCTCAGCAGAAATGCTTTGTCATGCGTGTGGTGGAACGCACCCCGTCTGAGCAGGAACTGCTGACCGCCTTTGAGCGTGCTCCGAGCAACATGGGGGCGCAGGTTTTGGCTGGCGCCGAGTCGATGACATCCTATGGTGGCTTTTTTCGCAGCATCAGTGAAGAGGTCGGGCTCGACATGTCCAGGCTGCAGGAATTCGAAGGCCAATAGCTGATTTCCTGGCCTGATCGAAGTCTGCCTTACCAGTCCTCAGCAGCGCGGAGCCAAAAACACCGGGTGGCAGGGGGCCATGGTGACATCGGCATCCTCGAGGTTAGCAGCCCCGTTCGGCGAGGTGGTTGACCGTCGCCTGCCTATCCTGGCCCAGGGGAAAGCTGCGGAGATCTTGGCGATCGCGGTCGAGCCTAGGGCAGGAGGGCTTGGTTCGAGGATTGTTTGAGGAGAGCCGAAGCTTTCTATGACGGCTGCCGTGGCGTACACTAAAGTCAGTTCGTCAAGGAAGAAGGGGACGCTGCGTTCAATCGCAGCTGTTTCCTGTGCGCTGGTGTGGCTGGTTGCGCAAACCGCGAAGTCTCGCGAGGGATCAGGTGCTGCGTGGCCTGCCGACCGCAGTCGACGAAGATGTAGGCTTCTAGGAACGGATGGGTAGTTGTCGGGGAATGCGAGGATTGCCTGAAGTCGTGGAAGGTAGATCGATGGTACGAAAGCCAGCTGTGAGAGCTTTTACCTTGATCGAACTGATGGTGGTGATCGCTATCGTCGCGGTTCTCGCGGCCTTGCTGTTGCCAGCGATCCAATCGGCGCGTGAAGCTGCCCGGCGCATGCAGTGTGCCAGTAACCTCCGGCAACTCGGTTTGGCTCTCTTGTCCTACGAGTCGCATTATCGTCAGTTGGTGGCGATGCGTTCTGGACCGCAGACCAACCAGGCGGGTTCCTGGATCGGCATGCGAGTGAGCGGCTTGGTGGAGCTCGCGCCCGAGCTAGAGATGCAGCAGCTTTATTTGCAATACAAGGAAGGTTTTGAGTTGAGCAAGCCGCCCTATACCAAGTTTTCAGCCGATGGCGAACCTTGGTGGCAGGGAGGTGATTACTTGCCTTGGCGAACCCAGCTCCCCGTGCTGCGTTGTCCCTCGGATCCTGGTCGGCAAAGGTTGGGTGAATGGAGCTCGATGGGACGCACCAACTTCGTGTTTTGCTATGGAGATTCCCAACGCGGGCCGGAATTGGCGGAATGGGAAGCCACTGCCGACACGACGCGGGGAGTCTTTCAACAAAGGATCGGCCGTTCCCTGGCAGCGTGCCTGGATGGGACCAGCCATACCTTGGCTTTCGGCGAAGCGGTCACCGCGATGGGGGTGATCGCTGGCACCAGGACGGTCGGCGCACCGATCTATGGTTATCAGGCGACCGGTTTGGGTGAAGTCGCCTTGGGCCGAGGGGTATCGCCGCTTCGTTGCCGCGAAACGGCTCGTCATGCCCGTTACCTTTCCGGCCAATCGCCGATCGCCAAGCGCGGTTTGCATTGGGGGGATGGGTTAACGGATTCGATCGGCTTCAACACGATCCTTCCTCCGAATAGCCCTTCGTGCATCGTTTCTGCCCAGGACGGCCCAGGGATTCACGCTGCCAGCAGTTATCATCCGGGCGGAGCGCACGGGCTGAAGCTGGATATGGCGGTGTCGTTTTACAGCAACAGCATCGATGTCGGCCAACCCGACGCCCTCTCTCCTGGGGCTTATCGCACCACCGGATCGCTCCAGCATACAAGCGATTGGCAAAGCCCTAGCCCGCATGGAGTCTGGGGGGCGTTGGGGTCGTTGGCCGGTGCCGAGGTCTTCGAGGAAGATCGCTAGCCAATCTCGAACAAGCCCAGGCTTTCGGGCAAGGATCGACAGCCAGCCCAACGGAATCATCGGCCGTCAGCATCTGTTTCGCTCAGGTTCAACGGGGGCTGCGTCGACGACGACGATGGAAGTTGCTCTTGGTTCGTTAGATCATTTTTGCTATGAGGTCCTTGGAGGGGGATGGGAGGGCTCTCTTCGGCAAGCCAGCATGCATGCTGGCCATCCGAGGCTGACGACTTCCCTGGCAGGGACAGCGTGTCCCTCCAACCCCAAATGGCTTGCTCTTTTCACGAAGCCTTCCGCCGATGGACAAGCTCGATACGGACCGCTTGCTGCAGCTGGTGGAGAGTCGCCACCACTTGGTAGAGCAACTTCGTGAGATGACCCGCGATCAGCAGCAGCTGATCGCAGAACAAACGGTCCCTGGTTTGCTGGTAGTCTTGTCGCGGAAAGGTCAGGTCCTCGAAACGCTCCAAGCGATTCATCGCGAGTTGAGTCCGTTCCAAGGCCAGGCTCCGGAAGACCGCACTTGGCGGTGTGAGGAGGATCGGCAGCGGTGCCGCGACTTATTGAGTCAAACTGAAACGATTTTGACGGAATTGCTGGCGATGGAGCAAACCGCCCTCGGCGAGTTGTCTCAGCGTCGCGATATCGTCGCATCGCAACTGAACCATTACACGACGGCCGAGACGATCCATGGTGCCTATGCGACCGTGATGGAACCCGAGGTAGAACCGTCGTTGTCGATGACTTGGAAAGGCTAGCCGAAAAAGGAATTTGTCATGTGGTCTAGTTTCCTCCACCGTACGCCGCTCTCCGCCATTGAGCAAACGCTGGCCTTCACTGAGCGGCGGCATGGGTTGCTAGCGGGAAATGTGGCCAACGCCGATACTCCCGGTTATCAGACTCGCGACCTGTCTTTGGCGAATTTCCAGTCGGCCCTCAAGGAATCCCTGGCTGCCCGTCAGCAACCCGACCGCCTAGGCTCAACCGCCGACCTCGGCTTATCAGGGCGATCTGCCAAGAGCGAGGCTCAAGCTCAAGTCCGCGATGCGATGTCGCAAATCCTTTATCACGACGGTAGCGATGTAAGCCTAGAGCAGCAGGTTACCGAGATTGCCAAGAACCAGTCGATGCATGCGACCGCCATCACGGTCTTGCGAAATCAATACCAGCTATTGCAAATGGCGATCGCTGGTACGGTGAACGTATAAGTTTTTGCCCCTGTTTTGACCTGATGAGGAGCGACGACGATGATCTCGGCCTTGGATGTCAGTACCAGCGCCTTGGTGGCCCAGCGCATTCGCCTGAATACCATCTCCGGTAACATTGCCAACATGTCGACGATGGTCGATGAGAACGGCGAGAACAAGCCATACCAACCGCGGTTCGTCGTTTTTCAGACCGATGAAGAAAAGGCAACCCAAGGGATGGCGGCGGTCAAGGTTTCCTCGATTGAGACCGACACCAGCGAACCGCTTTATCGGTACCAACCCGACCATCCATTGGCCGCTACCGAGGGAAAATGGAAGGGGTATGTCGCCTACCCCAAGATCAATATGAACGAGCAGTTCGTCGATGCGCTCGAGGCTTCGCGGGCCTATGAGGCTAACATCGGAGTGATGGAGGTGACCAAAAACATCTCGCGGCAGAACCTGAGTATTCTGGCCTGATAACCCATGCAGGTACGTCCCGATTCACTTTTTGCTCGACGTGCGGAACGACTCGCCCAAGCGGCTAACGACAACCAGAGTCGGGCGGCAGACAGTCAATCGTCGGTCGCCTTTCTGGATTTGATCAAGCAAGGGGTAGGTAGCGTCAATCAACTCCAGCAAACTTCCAGTACCCAGGTCGAGCAACTTTTGAGCGGTGAGGATGTCCAGTCGGCCGAGGTCCTGACCAGCCTGCAAAAGGCAGATATGGCCTTCCGCTTGCTGGTGCAAATCCGTAATAAACTGATGGACGCCTTTCAAGAGATCAACAATATCCGCGTCTAAACGCAGATAAAGCCTCAGCATGAATTACCTCAATCAACTTTTCGAACAAGCCCGAAGCCTGGTGATGTCGATGACACCCGGGGCTCGGATCCTGGCCGGACTGATGCTGGTAGCGATTGCCTTGAGCACGACTTTCCTGGTGAAAGATATCCAGCAGGCGGATATGGAGTTGCTCTTCAACGGCCATGTCTTCAAAGAGAGCGAACTGCAGTTAGCCGAAACGGCTATGAGCAACGCCGGTCTGAAAAACTATGAGCTTGACGGGATGCGTATCCGCGTCCCGCGTTCTGAGCGAGACCAGTACATCAAAGCATTGGCCAGCGGGAGCGCCACACCGCAGCAGATGGGAAGCGCTACTGGTAAGGCCCTCTCGTCCGCAAACATGCTCGAACCGATCCTGATGACCAAGGCCCGGATCCTCGAGGCCCGCCAGCAGGATCTCGCGGCCGCGCTCGAACGACTGCCGTTTGTCGACAAAGTCTTTGTCACCTACGATGAGAAACGTGAAGGTTTCGCTGGTAATTCCCAAAGCACGGCGAGCATTCTCGTTTTGCCACGCAACCAGATGCCGCTGAACGACCAGCAGAAGCGGAGCATCATGCATCAGGTCAAAGCCGCCTTCGCCGGTCTGGAATACAAGGATATTTCGGTGATGGATTTGAATAGCGGCAGCAGTATGAGCGGTGACAGCGATCCGCTCAGTACCGAAGAGCAGCGTTTCTACCAGCAGAAGCATGTACTCGAGCAGCGGCTGGTGGACAAAGCCAGGAATTTGCTGAGCGATTACGGTGAAGTCAAAGTAGAAGCTAACGTCGAATTGGATCCGACGGTGCGCGCCGAGACGGAGGTTTTAACCTATCAGGGCAATCCCGTTTCGATCCAGACTAGCTTGAGCAAGAAGGATTCCGAATCGTCGCGACCAGTAGCCGGTGGGCGGCCGGGAACGGAACCGAATGCGATCGCCAATCGCTCCGACTCGCTGGCGACCCGCAATGAGCAGAGCAGTAAATCCAAGGAAGAGCAGGAAAGCGAACGGAAACTCGTCGGCCAGG
Organism: Pirellulaceae bacterium; assembly: GCA_044371435.1. Classification (GTDB taxonomy): domain Bacteria; phylum Planctomycetota; class Planctomycetia; order Pirellulales; family Pirellulaceae; genus JAIYDQ01. The sequence continues at coordinate 7,646 of JBILTQ010000039.1, forward strand.
AAACGACCCTTTCCGAAAAAGTCGGTTTCATCATCCGTACCGCCTCGTTGTCGGTAGCTATTCCCTTCTCCTACTACAACCTAGCTTGGCGGCGTGAATGGCAAGAGTTGAATCCAGGGAAGGCATTGACCGAAGCCCCGGCGATGACGCAAGCCGACCTGACCAGCCTGAAGGACACTCTTCAAAACAAAATCCAAACATCCCTGGCTAGTTTGCTGCCTGAACCACCACCCGGCGTCAATGCCAAGCCCCGAGTAACAGTTACCGACTATCTCGACATGCCGGTGGAGGAGCTTCCCAGCCCGAGTTTGGCTAAGACCGGGCTGCTGTGGTTGGCCGACAATTGGCAGGGCCTGGGGATGCTTTTGATCGCCGGGGTTGCGATCCTGGCCATGCGATCTTTTGTGAATGCTGGCGGGAAATCGGGCAATGATGAAGCTTTCGACCGTGGGTTCGATTTGCCTTTGGATGACACCATCGATAACGAGTTGGCCGCGGCCCAAGCTGCCAGCGCCAGCTTGGGGATGGAAGCTGGGGAAACCGCCGCCGACGCCTCTACCCGCGGTGAACTGTCATCGAAACGAGCCCGCTTTGCTAACACCGGGCAGGAAATACGCAGCGAGTTGTCTAGCCTCATCAAGGAAAATCCCGATATGGCTGCTACTCTTCTGCGGAGCTGGATCGGTGGCGAAGCGGCGTAAGGGTCTGAGGCTTCTTTAAGCAACTCGATCTTGAGCTAAACGGCTGAAAAAGGTTAAAGTCCATTCCGCCGGGGGCTCTTCTTCAGAGCGTCCGGTAAGGCCGTGACCGGTCGCCTCACGGACCGTCGAGAAGCCGATGGGTGGTCGGTAGCGGATCGTTGCGCGATATCGACCATCCTCCCGACGGCGGGCCGGTATTCCTGGAATTATTCGTCGCATGGAAAACTTCATCGGATGAGTCAGAGCGAAGTCCCAGATCGCATTCGGCAGGTGGCCATCGTCCTCACCTCCGTCGATGCCGTAACTGCCAGGAAACTTTTAGGCCAGTTGCCAGCCGATCAGGCTCGGCTTGTTCGTCAACGCATGATCAATCTCGGCATCGTGCGGAGCGAGGAACGCCAGGCCGCCTTGAAGTCCTTCATGGAACTGTCGCGCAAGTCGCCACCTTCCATGACTCAGCAACCTAGCGTCGCGGCGACTTCGCCGGCGGAGGCTATCTTGCAGCACGCTGGTGCCCAAATCGATCAGATGGAACTATCGATGGAATTTACGCCGTCGGCGAAGCCGGATGGGCGTGATCCGCTTGCCACGAGCGACGATTTTCGTCCGGCCAGCGCCTCTCCAGCCGACCCTTTTCACCGTTCATGGAATCATGGTTGGCGGGATTGGTCGGGTGAGGAACTCGCCAGGCTATTGCAAGGCGAGCGACCGAATGTCATTGCCGCCTTGATGTTGCAGTCGCCGACGGACCTCGCCACTTCGCTCCTGCAAAGCTTGGAAACGGGAACCGCATCCGCCGTGTTGGCGGCGTTGCCTCAGTTGCACACCACCGACCCTTCCATTCTCCACGAGATTTATGAACTGCTGCACCAGCGGTTGGTAGATTTTCAAAGACAAGCTAGCCCGGCCAATGCCGGTATGACCAAGCTCAAGTCGATCCTAAAGCAACTCGATACCGAACAACGTACCCGCATCGATCAATCGCTGGCCACATCGCATCCGATGCTGGCGCATGCTTTGGGATTGAATCCGAACACGGCCCCGGTCGAGACAGCAACGCTGCCCGTCGCTCCGGCCAGCCCGGCTGCCACTGCGGAGGAAGTCTCAGATTCCCGCCTTGCACCCTCTCCTATTGCACCTCGTCAAGCTGGCTGGCGGCCGGATTTCCCGATGGTCGATATGCCGGCCAAGCTAGTGGCCGATCAGTCGGCGGCCGACGAAGAAGCTCTGGTAATGCTGGCCTTGCCCGAGCTTGATTTCGAAAGCCTGGTCGCCTGGGAGCTCGCCGACCTGGCTATGGTTCTGCGTAGTCTCGATCCAATCACGATCCTCAAAGCCACCAGCGGCGCTAGCCGTCAAATGCGGCAACGGATCGAGGCGCTGATTGACCCGAGCCAGGTTGGTCGTCTGCGAACGAAACTGCATAGCTTGCGCAAAATCCCCGTCAGCGAAAAGCAGCAAGCCCAACAAAAGATTGCCTTGGCCGCCCAGCAGTTACAGTTGCAAGGGCACCTTGTCGACATGGCCAAGACGCCCACGATGACTGCCGCTTAAAGGTACGAACCGAAATGGCTACCATCCTCAAATCGAAGCAGCTGCAGTTCGGCGAGAATACCGCCAGTGTCGAGGTCTTCAATTGGGAGGATGTCGCGACGAAAGCCAAGGCTTACCTGGCTACTGTCAAGCAACAGGCGGAGGATTTGTTGAGGCAGGCGCAGCAAGATGGCGAGCGGTTGCGGCTGGAAGCGCAGCGGGCCGGATTGGCGGCCAGCCAAAGCGATATCGGCGTGCAGGCGGAGAAACTGGCGATGAGCCTGGCGGAAGAGCGTGTCCGGGTTGCGACGAGCAGGATGGAGGCTTTGGCCGAGGAACTCGAGCAGGCCACGCACCAATGGTTGCGGCAATGGCAGCACGAGACGATCCCACTGGCTATCTCCATCGCCGAACGCCTGGTCCATCGCCAGATCGAACTCGACCCTTCCATCCTCCTCACCTGGCTTCAGGAATCGGTACGTTTGGCGCAAGGCAATCAAAAACTCGAACTGCGGATGCACCCGAACGATATACAAGCGCTGGGGGCTGCTTTGGAGCAATTCATCAACCAGCAACGGCATCGGATGGCGATCGAACTGATCGAGGATCCTGCGGTCGAACGGCATGGAATCATTTTGCAGGCCGTCGAGTTGACCATCGATCAGCAGTTATCGGCGCAGTTGTCCCGACTCCGCGAGGAACTCCAATGAAGGCTTTGCCGAACATTCCTCGAGCCAGCCAATGGCGGCTCTTGCTCGATCGGACTTTACCCTTGTCGATCGAAGGTCGCGTCCGCGCCATCCGCGGTACGACGATTGTGGCCGGAGGGATGCCCGGCCCGATCGGTTCTTTGGTGCAGATCGTCCGGCGCCAAGGCGATCGCTTGGATGCCGAAGTCATCGGTTTCGATGGCTCGGCGACCTTGCTGGCCCCCTTGGGGCCGTTGGAAGGAGTAAGCCAAGGTGATTGCGTTCGACTCTTTCGTACCATTCGCACCGTCCCTGCCAGCGAAGAGTTGATCGGTCGCGTACTGGATGCGACGGGGACGCCGATCGATGACTTGGGACCGATCCCACCATCGGTCCGCGTGCCCTGCGATGCGATGCCGGTGGCAGCCTTGGAACGCCCGCCGATCCAGCAGATCCTACCGACAGGGGTTCGCGCGATCGATGCCTTCATCACCCTTGGGATTGGACAGCGGCTAGGGGTTTTCGCCGGTTCGGGCGTCGGCAAGAGCACCCTGCTGGGGATGTTGGCACGCGGCACCCATGCCGATGTCGTGGTGATCGGATTGATCGGCGAGCGAGGGCGTGAAGTCAGAGAATTCCTGGAACGCGACCTGACCGACCAAGGTCGACAAAAAAGCGTGGTAGTGGTTGCAACGAGTGATACTCCGGCTCCGCGACGGATTCTTGCGGCAAAAACCGCGACCGCCATCGCCGAAGCCTACCGCGATGCGGGAAAAAACGTATTGTTGCTCATGGACTCCGTAACCCGTTTTGCTATGGCTCAACGCGAAGTCGGTCTGGCCGCCGGCGAGGTCCCGACGACCCGCGGCTACCCGCCTAGTGTTTTCGCCACCTTGCCACAGCTGGTGGAACGGTCCGGCAATAGCCCTCGCGGCAGTATTACGGCGATCTATACGGTCCTTGTCGAAGGAGATGATACCAATGAGCCCATCAGCGATACGCTGCGCGGCTTGCTCGATGGCCACCTCCATCTTTCCCGTTCGATCGCTGCCCGCGGCCGCTATCCGGCCATCGATGTCCTCTCTAGCCTGAGTCGACTGCAGAGTCACCTGATCGACGCCTCGATGCGGACAGCCCTGACCCAACTACGGTCTGCCATGGCCACCTATCAGGAGAATGAGGATCTCATCAATATCGGGGCATATACCAAAGGCTCCAACCCGCAAATCGATCACGCCATCGACATGCGACCACGGATCGAAGATTTCCTTTCGCAAGGCCAATACCAAAACGTTCCTTGGGAGGCGATGAAAGCTTCGCTCTACGCGTTGGTGCCAGCTCAAGAGTCGCGGGCGGCAGCATGACTCGGAATTTTCGTTTCGCCTCCATCCTTCAATTGCGATTGCGCGATCGAGACAAGGCTGTGCAGGCGGTCGAGGAAGTCAAACTGGCTATTCGGACCATCGACGATCAACTCCAGTCGATTCAAAGTGAACTCGCCGGTCTGGATTCGGAAAAACGACAGGCCCTTCAGGGGGCGGTTGCGATTACCAGCCTGCTCGGGATTCAGAGGCATCAACTGATATTGCTGGGTAACATCCAATACCTCAGTCAGCAACGAGGGAAGCTGCTTCAGGAAAGCCATCGTCGTGAATATCGATTGATGAAAACCCAACAAGCCGTCAAGAGTATGGAAAAATTGCAGGAGCGGTATCGGCTGAAGGCCCTGGCCCGCGACGACAAACTTTTGCAGTCCCGGTTGGATGAATGGAGCAATACCCAAGCCGGTCGGTTGCCTCCTTCAGCGTCACCGGAAACATCGCCATCGAACCAAGAGACGATCCCATGAAAAAGCTGTTGAATCTTTTCCTCTGGTTCTGCGTGGCTACCATCCTTGCGCAGGGATGTATCCTGGGACTATCCTTCTCCCGCGGCAATCTCAGCCAGAAATCCTTCGCTCAAATCATCGCCCTGCTCAATGGAATCGATATCCCCGGTGAAAGATTGAAGAATGCGATCGCGGCTGGCCAAGAGGTCCCGATCCCCACGCGGCAGGAGATTCTCGATGCCAAGGTCCAAGCGAGCTTAGAATTGGACAGTCGGGAAAAATCGCTCGAACGATGGCAGCGGCAACTCCAGACGCAGCAGGAAAACTACTTGAAGAACGAAGAAGACTTGCAGCGCCGAATCCGCGAACACAGTGCCGTAGTCGATCAATTCAAACGAGGAGTGCAGGAGGAATCTTTAGCCGAAGTGCAGAAAATTCTTGAAGTGCTGGCCCCGGAGCAAGCGAAAATGCAGATTCTCGGGATGATGCAGGCCGGGGCGACGGCGGATGTTGTCGCAATTATTAAAGCTATGCCGGAGGATAAACGAAAAAAGATCTTAGCGGAATTTACAGAGGGGGACGATTCCGCCAAGCTAGGTGAGCTATTAAACGCTTTGCGGTCGGCGGATGCCAAGCCGGTGTCGGCGCCGACAGCACCCGCAGGGCAATCGCCCACCAACGCTTGATTCACGCCCAACAGCGCGAATCCCCAGTCCTGCGACAGCTTTTTGGGAGCGATCCATCTTGGGGGGCCAAGTGGGTACGGGCCACTTGTAGGCTGTTGCCCAACCGCGGAGCCTTGCATGGCTGCTACCGGCACACGCTCGATGACGAGCTACCCGTCTGCGATGACACCAGCGATCCGTCGCGAGGGGCAAGCGTCAAGCCAACCCGAGAATTCGCTGGCCGCACGCTTGTCCTTCGACTTGATCCTGCAGCTAGCCTTCCAGATCGAGCCCCAGCCGAAGCCTAAGATCGAGAACGGCGACGGGGAGCTTGCCGTCAAGGCTTCGGAGCAGGAGAGGGAAGAACAGGATGAGCCGACGCCGGAGGAGACGCCTGATCCCAAGGGATCGGCGAGCCCGTTCATCGTACCCCCATCCGCTCCCGCCGATCAAATCGCCGAGAATACAACCGCGGTTGAGAATCAAAGTCTATTTGTTGTGCGACCACAGTCCGAGGCGGGTGACAGCCAACTTCAGACCCAAGATTTGCCCCGAGCCACTGCTCCCAAGGCGGACGCTCCCGTTCAGGTAGAGGAGAGTCCTGCCGCAACGGTATCCAGCGATGGGACAGCGAAGAGGGTGAGTGTTCGTGAGACGACCTTGGACAAAGACCAGGGTACGATCGCCGGCCAAGGGGCGTTCGCCGAGGATCCGCTGGTCGAGAAGCAGGAGGCGACCGCGGCTCCTCCATCGGCCGTTCCGGCTAGTCTGAAGGTCGGGCCCCTCAAGTCGCCGGTCGAGGCGCGAAGTAAGCCAGTCAATACCACCGAACGTAGCAAGCTAAGCTCGGACAAAGAAGGACGCCCCATCGAGCGACCGGTGCGTTCCGCCGGTGACGAATCGATCAAGCCAAAAGAAAACCGGCCCCAACCCACCCTGGAGGATCCCGCGGCGGAGTTCCAGCGAAACCGCCGGTCCGAGCGGCTCGAAGAGGATCGACGCGATCGACCTCGGCTGAAGAAGGGGGATGATGAATTCGCCTCGCCGGTTGCCCTGGATTCCCAACGCGATCGACTCGCGGAGCCGGCGGTCGAGGTGAAAGGTTTGGGGGGGGCAGCAGACGAATTTCCGGATGCGGCCGAGGACACCATGATTTCCCAGGAGCTGGTTGCTCAAGATAGCCGCACTTTCCAAGTGCCATCGATGAATCCCGGCGAAATGCACGTCGATCGCTTCAAGATGGCCGATCCTTCCGTCAATACCAAAGGGGCTGGCGGTGTCAGCGGTATCCAAAGCGCGGAATCAGGTGCAGCCGGCTTCGTCGGCGGTGGGGTGCGGGCATCGAGCGAAACATCAGGGCGATCGGCCAACGTCAGCGGATCCAGTTCGTCGACCCTATCGCCCTACCAGGAACAACGGGTACTCCATCGCGTCCTGCGCGGCTTGGAGCAGTTGGATCAGGGAAGCGGCCAGGTACGTCTTCGGTTGCATCCACCGGAATTGGGAAGCTTACAGGTAACGATCCGAGTTGAATCCCAGCGGATGGCGGCGAGGATCGAAGTCGAGCACGTAGCTGCCCGCGATATCCTGACGGCCAACATTACCGAGCTCACCGATCGTTTAGCCGAACAGGGAGTAGAAGTCCAGCAACTGGAAATCACACTGGTCGAGAACAACCAATGGAGCGACGGTCAAGGATTGATGGGCAACGGTGACCTTGGACAGCAGGCGAGGGATGGCAATGATCGTCCATCCACTTCGAGATATCTCGATCGCCTGCGCAACCAGATCGAGGAAACCGAGCAGCAGACACCGAGCCCGGCACCGAGGGCTTGGAGCCGTAATCAAGGCCAACTCGACCTGCAGGTATAGACAGCCGACGGCTCGCAGTCCGAGCAGGATAGTTCGCTAGCGGTCGCGTTGAGACTGCGAGCATCGGGCAACGGCCAGCCATCGCGGCGTCGCCTGGCTTGCGGCGAGGGGACAGTTGAACGTGCCGGCCACGTAGAAGGCCGAGTTCGCTGCAGGGCCTCGTTTCCTCGTCTTTCCCTCCCTTCCTCCTCTCTTTTTCTAGGCCAGCGAAGCGTTCCGAGGAACATGTCCTTTGCTGTGCGTTCGCTGCCGCATGGGAGAGGATCGCCTGGATCGGTCAGCACGAGCAATCACAAGGATCGACGAGTGGGAGTCGCAGTTTCGGCCATCGATGAATTTCTAGCCAACCGGTCTACGGGGATGGAAGCTTGAGTTAAAATCACGAGCGGTTTGAACGTGGTGCCGAGTCTACCCCTGAAGGATTGCCGATGCCTAATCGCTTTTTTTCCCTAGTGATACCATGGGCCGTGCTGGTGTGTTGGATCGTCTCCAGCCGGGGAAAGGCTGAACCGATGGTCGCGGGTTTTGATCGCTTTTATGGCGTGGATCAGTCGACCGATACTCTGGCTGGCCAACTGTTGTTGACCGAATTAAGTTGCACGGCATGCCATGCGGCCAATGCCTTGCTGGAGGCGAAGAGAGGACCGAGTCTACAAGGCCTGAGCTCAAGGTTGCAGGCTGATTGGGTTGCAGGTTATCTTCACTCACCCGAAGAGTTCAAGCATGGGGGGACGATGCCGTCGCTCCTCCATCAGCTACCGGAAGAGGAACGGAGGGTGGCTGTTGCCGCCTTGATTGCCTACCTTGGCGAGGGATCGGTCGAGCAACCGAAGATCGAGGCCTCGGGCAGCAATCCGGTGCTTCACGAGTTCTGGTTGAAGGGGGAGGTGTCGCGCGGCCAGACGCTCTATCATCAGATCGGTTGTACTGCTTGCCATGCGATGGATTCTGCCTTCCAGCCAGCGAACAAGCTGCAGTCGGACCTGGAGCGTCGGATTGCAGGTATGGGGTTGGAGCCTGACGAGTTGAAGGAGTTAGGTTTGGAAATCCCGAAGCCTGTCAGGCCGGTACCGCTGAGTCACTCGCTCGCGGCCAAATATAGTTTGCGGTCACTTTCCATGTTTCTTCTAGCGCCGCACTTGGTGCGCCCGGCTGGGCGGATGCCCAGCCTCAAACTCAAACCCCAGGAAGCTGCTGATATCGCCGCGTACCTAAGGGTTGCGCCGCAGGCCACTCGCGACGCAGTCAGCGATCCATCTCCGTTGCTCCAAGGAGTGGACGCGGTCGAGCAAGCGGATTGGGTCCTCCGCGGTAAGGAGTATTTCACTCGTTTGGCCTGTGGCAACTGTCACCCGCAGCCCGATATCGCGCCCAGACCATCGAAGCCGTTGAGTGAGCTCGACATTACCAGTCTGGACCGCGGCTGCCTGGCCCCGAACCATCGAGGGCCGCGGTATGCTTTAAGCCAATCGCAGACGCAGGCCCTGCAGGTTGGCATTCGCGATTGGCAAGCCGAAAGATCTTCTGATCGCGAGGCGACTGCTCTGCATCGGCAAATGCTGCTATGGAATTGTTATGCCTGTCACGAACGCGAAGGTCGCGGCGGCGTGGGGATATCTCCAGGCGCGCACTTTGAGAATGTGCAGCAGGTGGATATCGGTGACGAGGGACGACTACCGCCACCGCTGGATCACGTCGGTCGCAAGTTGAAAATAGGCTGGATCGAGAAAGTGTTGCGGGGGGATGGTGAAGTTCGTCCGCATTTGCGGGTGCGGATGCCGGTCTTCGCTGCCCCAGCCAAGAGCCTGGCGAAAGCGTTCGTCCAAGCGGATGGGGGTAGCCATGACCAGTCGCCACTGGCGAAGGCTGAGCAGGGAGCGTTGGAGGCGGGGCGTCAGTTCATGGATTCCGGCTGCGTCCAATGCCATGCATTGCGCGGCGAGTCCTTGCCGGGGACGGTGGGGATCGATCTCAGCAACCTGGGGGAGCGGGTCCACTACGAGTGGTTTCGCGATTTTTTATTGAATCCCATGCAGTGGAAGAAGAATACTCGGATGCCCTCCTTCTTTCCCAATGGGATCAGTTCCAATCCGCAACTTCTCGAGGGTAACGTCGATCGCCAGATCGCCGCGCTATGGCACTACTTGAACGACCAGCAGGCGCCTTTGCCAGAGAAAATCGAGGCGAGCAAGGCAGAGCATTTCGAATTGCGGCCAAGCGATCGGCCGCTGATCCTGCGCACCTTCATGGAGTCGTCTTCGGCGGGAACGCATGCGATCCTGGTCGGCTTCCCCAACCGGCGACATGCGGCCTTCGATGCCTTGCAGTTACGGTTGGCGGAGATTTGGCAAGGTCGGTTTATCAATGCCCAGGCAACCTGGTTCGATCGCTTCGCGCCACCCGTGGTCCCGCTCGGTAACCAACGCCGGCTTTTTCCCAAGGAGTCATGGATGAGGATAGGAGACGCCGGGACTTTAAAACCGCTGGCTGCGACCGACCTTGTCTTTCGGGGCTATCAACTTGATCCTCAAGGAATCCCCAGCTTCCGCTACCGGGTGGCTGGAATCGAGATCGAAGATCGGATCGAGCCTCTGGGGGACGAGGGCTTGAGACGCGAGTTGCATTGCCAAGCGGCTCTGGGCTCGGTGTCTTCATCAGCATCCACCCTTTGGATGAGCCTGAGCGGGGATATCGATAAGCTTACCGAGGCAGGGAGCTGTGTGACCACCGATCAGTTGCGTATCAAGCTCGAGGCGGATACCCCGAGTCGCCTTCAAGAGTGGGCCAATCAAACCCATTGGCTGATCGCTATTCCCCCTTCGACCCAGCATCTCGGAATCCAATATCGATGGTAATCTCCTTCCACCCTGTTGTTTGCTCGACGCACCGTATCCCAAGTTGGAGCGGTTGGTTGGTTTTCGCGTCGGTCATGATGCAGGCGGGATCGGTCCTGGGGCAGGCGAGCGAGGCCGACTATTACCGTTTGACGACCATCACCACCTCGCAGCCTGCCAGCGACTCACGCTCCAAGACATGGAAGCCAACCGCCGATACGCGAGTGCTGGAAGCGAGCGGGCTAGCGTTCCTGGCTGATGGCCGCCTGGCGGTGGCCACCCGCAAAGGCGATGTTTGGCTGCTATCTCAACTCGATGCCCAATCTCCTGCAGAGGTGGTCTACCAACGCTTCGCCACCGGGCTGCATGAGCCTTTGGGGTTGATCGAGCACCAAGGGACGCTGTTGGTCATGCAACGAGCCGAACTGACTCGCTTGATCGACCGCGATGGCGATGATATTTGCGACGAGTATCAAACCGTGGCGACCGGCTGGGGTGTTACCGGCAATTATCATGAATATGCCTTTGGACCGGAGGTCGATCGCGAAGGCCAGTTGTGGTTGACGCTGAATTTGGGTTTGGGGTTGAAAGGGGAACAAAAGGCCAGGGCCATTCGCCATCCGGGGTTGGGGGTTGAGCAGGCGCGGTGGCGAGGTTGGGGGATGGTGGTCACGCCGGAAGGAAAGCTGCAACCGATGTGCGCTGGAATGCGATCCCCGTCCGGCTTGGGCACCAATCTCGACGGCGAGCCTTTCTATACCGATCAGCAAGGGAACTGGGTGGCGACCAACAGCTTGCACCATCTGCGCCACGGGGTTTTCTTTCATCATCCCGAATCCCTGGCCTCGGTCGACGAACCGCTATCGACCATTTCGCCCCCGGCCTCGATCCCCGGAGGTTTGCCGCTGCCGGAGGCCTTGAAGGAATTCCCAACGATGAAACCACCCGCGGTTTGGTTTCCTTACAAGAGGATGGGGCAATCGGCGACCGACATCCTGGTCGATGCCAGTCGCGGTGCCTTTGGCCCTTTCGCCGGGCAGCTCTTTGTCGGCGAGTTCACGCAGGCTTCGATCAACCGTGTCTATTTGGAAAAGATCGACGGCGAATATCAAGGAGCCTGCTTTCCCTTCCGTCAAGGGATGGCCTCGGCGGTCTTGAGGTTAGCCCAAGCGGCTGATGGTAGTATCTTGGTCGGTCTTTCCAATCGCGGTTGGAGTAGCCTCGGGGCGGCAGCTTACGGATTACAAAGACTGGTCTGGACCGGAAAACTACCGATGGAGATCCGCGAAATGCGGGCTCAGCCAGACGGTTTCGAGCTGGTTTTTACCAAGCCGGTCGCAGCGAGTAGCGTTGGCGACCCAGCGGCTTTCCATCTGGCGAGCCACACCTACCTCTACCAATCCAAGTATGGCAGCGATGAAATCGAGCATCACCCGGTGAGCATTCATCGATGCGAGGTTTCCGCCGACGGCCTACGAGTCCGCTTGCGTACGGAAGCCTTGCGGCCATTCTTCGTCCACTGCCTGGTAGCTGCCGGGGTCCGCTCAACCGACGGCGAACCGTTGCTCCACCCCGAGGCTTACTATACCTTGAACCACATTCCCGCCGTCGATCGCTGACCTGCTTTCCATGAACCAGCGCGGCTCTGACAGGGGAGCGGGCGAATGACGCAGCCTGAAAGGAAACACACACCGATGCGAGCCGGACCACTTTTGCCCGACCAAGTCGCAGCCTTTGCCGCCGATGGCTTTTTGGTGATTCGCCAGCTGTTGGATCCGGAGGAAAACAGTTTGGTCCTGGCGGCTGCCAGGCACGATGAGGCCATGCGGGCCCATGCGATGGATGTTGTTGACACCCAAGGGCGAACCACCCATCTCTCCCTGTGGAACCATCCTGGCGAGGATATATACGGGGCGGTCTGTCGCAGTCGGCGGATCGTGGATGCCATGGAGCAACTGCTGGATGACGAGGTCTATCATTACCACTCCAAGTTGAGCGCCAAACAGCCGAAAGTCGGAGGGGCATGGGAGTGGCACCAGGATTACGGTTACTGGTATCAAAACGGTTGCTTGTTTCCCGACATGGCCAGCGTCTTTATCGCCTTGGATCCAGCCACACGTGAAAATGGCTGCTTGCAACTATTGCGGGGTTCGCACCGTATGGGACGCGTCGAGCATGGTCGGTTCGGTTCCCAGACGGGAGCGGATCCCGAACGTATCGAGGCTGCCAAGCTGCGGTTGGAGTTGGTGTACTGCGAGATGAATCCGGGAGATGCCGTCTTCTTCCATGGTAACACGCTTCACCGTTCCGATCCCAACCTCAGCGACCAACCGCGATGGGGACTGATCTGCTGCTACAATACGCGGCACAATGATCCCTACAAGGATTCCCATCATCCACGGTATACGCCTTTGAAAAAAATGGACGACACGGCGATCAAAGCCATTGGTGCGCGAGGTAGCGAAGCGACCCAAACGTTTCTCGATGCCAAGAGAGATCGCACCCAGGGAGCGGTACGTCCGTAGCCCGCGCATGCAAGCCGACTCCGTTCTCGATTATCTACCTCGCTGGCCGCGCCAGCGAAATTTGGGCATCGGTTGCATCGGGGCTGGCTTTGTCATGGACGAATGCCACCTGGCAGCCTATCGCCAAGCGGGTTTCCAACCGGTAGCGATCGCTTCGCGAAACATCGAACGCGCTCGCCAGGTAGCGGCCCGGCATGGTGTGCCTCACGCTTATGCCGACTATCGAGCGTTGCTTGGCAATCCAGCGGTGCGTGTGTTAGACGTGGCGGTCCCTCCCGACCTCCAGGCCGAAGTGATTTACGATGCCGTCCAGCAGCGGCCGGATTTGCTTGGGATTCTCGCGCAGAAGCCGCTCGGCATCGACTACCCCCAAGCCTTGCAAATCGTTGAGACATGCCAAGCAGCCGGAATTCGCTTGGCGGTCAACCAAAACATGCGGTATGACCAATCGGTTCGCGCGCTGAAGAGTCTCTTGGACCAGCAGTTGCTGGGGGAGCCGGTCTTGGCCACGATTGAAATGCGGGCCATACCGCACTGGATGCCTTGGCAATCGCGGCAGGGATGGTTGACCTTGCGCATCATGAGCATCCATCATCTGGATACCTTCCGTTTTTGGTTCGGCGATCCGCTGCGGATCTTCGCCAGTGTTCGTCCCGACCCGCGGACGGCCGCCAAATTTCCCCATCAGGACGGAATCTGTCTTTATATCCTTGAATATGCCAATGGGTTGCGGGCAGCGGCTTGGGATGACGTGTGGGCTGGGCCAGCTTTGGAAGGGGCGGCAGCCGACACCGCTATTCGCTGGCGGGTCGAAGGTACGGCTGGCATGGCCCGCGGTACCATCGGTTGGCCTGAATACCCCAAGCCGACACCGAGTACGCTCGACTATACTACGCTGCAGACTGGACCTCACTGGCTTCAGCCGCGTTGGAAGGAAGTGTGGTTCCCCGATGCTTTCGCCGGTACCATGGCGCAATTATTATGCGCGATCGAAGACGAGGAGGAACCTGCTATCAGCGGACGCGATAACCTGCGGACAATGGCTCTCGTCGATGCCGCCTATCGCTCGGCGCGCGAGCATCGAGCGATAGCGATCGATGAGGTGATCGGGGAATCGCCATCGACTGCTTCCTAGAACCATCGAGGACTTTCGTGGCAGCATGGGCGGAAGCGGCGATGCTGCCGGGAACCGCCAGACGCTCGATCGTATCCCGTTGGTTGACAAGTGCATCATGAATCGTCTTGGACGAGTCCTGGACTATCCTGCACGCTGTGCGTGATGGTCCCTCGGCCTGCCTTACCTATCCCGTGTATTCCTGGAGTTCGCCATGCTGACACGTCGCGGTTTTTTCCGGGGTTGTACCGCAGCCGCGGCTATCTATCCCGGTCCTTGTTGGACGGCCCAGTCCACGCCCAAGGTTCGCGTGGCCGTCATCGGACATACTGGCCGCGGCGATTACGGCCACGGTCTGGAGAAAATGTGGCTGGGGCTTCCCCAGGCAACGCTGGTCGGGGTAGCGGATGCCGATGCCTCAGGCTTGTCCAAGACCTTGAAGGCCTTAGGGCTAGGGACTACTGCCGGCTTTGGCGATTATCGGAAGCTCCTGGAGAGCTTGAGGCCGGAGGTGGTTGCCATCGGGATGCGTCATATCGATCAGCACTATGCGGTGGCCTTGGCCGCGATGGAGTCGAAGGTCCGCGGCATCTACATGGAGAAACCATTTTGCCGTAGCCCGCAGGAAGCCGACGAACTTTTGGCGGCCGCCCGGAAACACCAGGTCAAGATCGCCGTCGCTCATCGCAATCGCTACCACCCTGTCTTGCCCGTCTTGCGCAAGTTGATCGAAGATGGGGCGATCGGACGAGTGTTGGAATATCGGATGCGAGGCAAAGAAGACCACCGGGGCGGGATGCTGGATCTTTGGGTGCTGGGTTCGCACTTGATGAACCTGGTGAATTATTTCGCTGGCCGCCCCAAGTCATGTTCGGCGCTGGTGCTGGTCGATGGACGACCAGCGACGTTGCAGGACGCGAGCGACGGGGCGGAAGGTATTGGCCGGATGGCGGGTAATGAGGTCCATGCCCACTATGAAATGGAGAATGGCTTATCGGCTTTCTTTGATTCGATCGCCGGCGCCGGGACCAAGGCTGCTGGCTTCGGTTTACAGATCATCGGCGCGGAAGGGGTCATCGATCTGCGTATTGATCGCGAACCGCTGGCGCATCTTCGATCGGGAAATCCTTTCCAACCCGAGGCGGCGGACAGCCGATGGATCCCTGTCAGTTCG
>JBILTQ010000020.1:0-27578 GCA_044371435.1 Pirellulaceae bacterium
GGCGAGGAAGATCCACAGGTTGCTGTTTTTCATGGAACGACTCTCCGATAAAAACGCGGATGAAGCAATGGATGGTAGAGATAGCCAGGACCGACCAAGCGAAGGGTTCGCCAACGAAGTCCAACGCATTCTACCCGATAAAGGGGTTGAGGAGACATAGCGGTAGGTAGGAAGACGGCGGACCAGGCAAGCAGGGATCGACCACGCTCGCATCGGTCACTCCACACCCTGGGCACCTGGCGTAGCGTCTAGGAAAACTTGGCGACGAATCAGGCCGGATCTGTTAGATTAGGATGATCCCTGATTCAACTGGTTGCTTTTCAGATCCTGAGGAGAGAACGCGATGTCCTTACCACGAATGCTAGCGGCCCAGTTGTCGAGTCGCCCAGGGATGTGGCTTGCGTGTTGTTTTACCCTGAGCGTCAGTAATAGCCTTGGAGTATCACCCGGTGTCGCCGCAGCTGCGACGGCGTCCCCGAATGTGTTGATCATTTACGCCGACGATTTGGGGTACGGCGAGACCGGCGTCCAAGGCTGCCCCGATATTCCTACCCCACATATCGATTCGATCGCGAAGAACGGCCTGCGTTGCACGCAGGGGTATGTCGCGGCCACCTACTGCAGCCCGTCGCGTGCCGGACTGTTGACCGGGAAGTATCCGACCCGGTTTGGTCATGAATTCAACGCCATCACCCGGGTCAGCGGACTATCGCTCCAAGAAGTGACGCTGGCCGATCGACTCAAGAAGCAAGGGTATGCGACGGCGGCGATCGGGAAATGGCACCTGGGTGAATTACCTGAGTACCAGCCGACCCGTCGCGGCTTCGATGAGTTCTATGGTACCTTAGCTAACACCCCCTTCTATCATCCGACGAAATTTATCGACAGCCGGATTTCGCCGAACGTGCAGGCGATCGAGGAGGCGAATTTTTACACTACCGACCAGTACGCGGTACGCGCGGTCGACTGGTTGCAAAGGAATCAGCAAGGCCCCTGGTTCCTTTATCTCCCCTTCAACGCGCAGCATGCGCCGTTGCAAGCACCGCAGAAATATCTGGATCGTTTTCCAAAGATCAAGGATCAGAAACGCAAGCTGTTTGCGGCGATGATGTCGGCCATGGACGATGCGGTTGGGGCCGTGCTGGCCAAGATTCAAGCATTAGGGCAAGACAAACAGACGATGATTTTTTTCATCGGTGATAACGGCGGGCCTACCGAGTCGACCACGTCGAACAATGGGCCGCTCCGCGGTTATAAGATGACGACCTTTGAAGGGGGACCGCGAGTCCCGTTCTTCATTCAATGGAAAGGTACCATCCCTGAGGGCCGTACCTACGATCCGCCGGTGATGAATCTGGATGTCTTGCCGACCTGCCTGGCTGCGGCTGGCGCTACCGTCCCTGCCAGCGAAGGGCTGGACGGGGTCGACCTGATTCCCTACCTGACCGGAGAAACCGGGGGCCGGCCACACACGACCCTTTATTGGCGTTATGGCGACCAATGGGCGGTGCGTCACGAAGATTGGAAGTTGGTCGTTTCTCGCGGCGGTAGTGGCAAGCCGGAATTGTATGACTTGGCCAAAGATATCGGAGAAAAGCAGGATCAAGCCGCTGCTCAACCGGCCAAAGTGGCTGAGCTTCAGAAACTTTATGATCGCTGGAGCGTTCAACAAGCCAAACCGACCGTCGAAGATAGCGCCCCGAAGAAGAAGCTGCGGAGTAAACGCAAAAGCAAGGGTGCCTGACTCGACGGTTCACCAGTCGCACCAGTTCGGCAATGGCCGGCGAACATCCAGGCTGTGAAACCGTCACTCAGCGGTTGCCGGCGTTGACGGATTTTTGGACCTGGAGCGTCCAGTGCCGATCCGAGGTCATCTGCACCGCCTGCGACGCGATGCTCAGGTCGTCGAGGATCGCGCGGATCTCGACCAGGTTGAGGGCAGCCACTAAACTCTGCCGCAAGAGCTGTTGCGAGAAGGGAGTTTCACCGGCGGCGTACGTCGCGACCAACATTTCCACCTCTTCCATCGAACTCGGCCGGCACAAGTCGCGGATGAATAGCCATCCTTGAGGCCGCAGCACTCGCCAGGCCTCCCGAATCATCGGGCTGGGATCCGGCAGATGATGGACCAGAGAATTGGAAACGACGCTATCGAAGTATGCGTCTTCGAAGATCAAGTGTTTGGCATCGGCATGGATAAGTTGAATCCGATCGAGCATCCCATGGACGTCGATGTGATAGCGGGCCAGATCCAGCATGGCGATCGAGGCATCCGCCCCCATCACCCGGATCGACGGCGAACGTCGACAGATCTCGATCGGGATCAAGGCGGTGCCGGTACCGAGATCCAGACAATCCGGGCCAAGTGAGGGCAATCGCAAGAAATCCTCGGCAAAGGCGATATTTACCTGCTGATGGTCGATGGCGTCATACTCCATCACCTCATCGGCTCCACCCATCACCTCAGGCTCGAGCACGCGATCCAACATGGCTTAGGGAAAGATCTCGCTAAGCTTCTGGTTGAGCACCGGTCCGCGGGTATGGACCGCCATGATCTTGCCGTCAGCCCCGACCAACATCATGAAGGGGATTGGGCCGACCCCATACTCGACCGCTTGCAGCGTCTTGGTTGCCACCGCTTGAGGGTCGGAGGACCTCGCCTGAATCCAGGGAAGCTGCTCCCGCTGCAGCAGTCCTTCCATGGCGGCGGGATCCTGGTCCAGATTGATCCCCACGATCTCGAAACCGCGATCTCGATATTTCTGATACTGCTCGCGCATGTTCGGAAACTCGGCGCGACAAGGTTGGCACCAACTAGCCCAAAAATCGACCAGGATGACCTTACCCTTCAAGGCTTCGGCGGTCACAGGCTGCCCTTGAGCGACAAGGTTCAGCCCGGTGAAATCCATCGGGCGGCCGACCGCCCCAACCCGCCGCTGAAACTGCGACAAGCTATCCTCGATCCCCTGCTGCAGCTCGGGAAGCTTCACCCACTCCCGATGGTCCTGGATAGCCGATACCATCAAGCCGGCCTTGTCGACTTGTCCGGAATACTCGACTTGGGTCACATTCTGCAGCAAATAGGCCAACGACCATTGATTGGGGGCCAACCCCAGCACTGCCTGGAGGGCCGGTTGGAAAAGGCTGGCCGGCGCGTCGCCATCCGCCAGCAATTCCTGGAACCTGGTAAACTCGGGCCGACTACCGACCTGCAAGTACCAGGTCTTCATAGCTATCTGCGGATCAGGATGATTCTCGAAGGCCGAGACAACCTTCGCCCGCACCTGCTCGGCTGCCTCCGACATATTGTGCTGCTCCAAGACTTGGACCACCTGGGCGCAAGCATGGAAATCGGGGAGTTTCAAGACCGCAGCATCGTCCAGCAGGACATCGACTTGGTGCAGGACGGGCTGGGCATCATGAAGCCCGGCGGCGAGGTCGGACAATTCCAAACCCAGCATCACCAGCGCCGCCTGATGCGCAACCAACTGGCTCTCGAAATTGCTCGAGGCGGAAGCCAGCTTCCGCAACTCGGCGGCGGCCTTCTCATCGTTCAAACTCGCCAGGTGCGAGTAAGCTTCCATCTTGGCCAGCACCGCCAGTTCCTTGTTGAGGGGATCACTGGCTATCGCCGCTAACTGTTCGGCGGCAGCTAACTTTTTCTGGCTCAAGACGATCGCCTGACGAGCCACTTCGTCTTTGGAAACGCGCTGGGCCTGGGCGGTGATCAGGACTCGCTGTAACGTTTTATCGATCTGCCCCAGATGCTCGACGATCTGCTTCGGCAGAGCATCAGCAGCCAAGACCAACTGGGGGAAATCATCACCGCTCGCCCCAACCTCCCCCTCAGCCTTACCAGACTCGGCCGGAAGGCTCGGCATGGCCGTCAGCGGCGGTGATGGCTCGGTTGTCGGTACTTGCCCCGCTGCACTTGGCCCCACCGACTCCCGCGGCCCACCGGGAGGTTGTCGGTCACCAGACGGCACAGACGCAGCAACGTCTGCCGCCGAGGAAGACAGAGAAGATGAAGGCCCGGGCGGTGCCTCAGGACCCGAGTCAGGCTGCGAGGGAGCACAACCCGGCAGCCAGCAACTGAGAATGCCCAACCAAAGGCTTGAACGAAACCGTCGCTTCCTGAGAACCTTCCCGTTCAAAGCGATGGATCGTCGAGTCATGGATCTTTGCCACTACCAAGCGAAGTGAGCGAAAGCCTTGTTAGCATCGGCCATGCGGTGGGTATTTTCCCGCTTGGTGATCGCCGCCCCTTCCTTGCGGTAGGCGGCCAAGATTTCATCGGCTAGCTTGAGGTGCGTCGCTCGCCCCTTCTTCTCGCGGACAGCCCCTAACAACCAGCGGAACGCCAGCGACTGCTGACGGTTCTTGTTCACCTGCATCGGCACTTGGTAGGATGCCCCGCCAACCCGCTTGGAGCGGACTTCGATGTACGGTTTCACATTCTCGATCGCTTGTTCGAAAATCTCGATGGCTGGACGCTCATCGACTTTCTTGCTGATCTCATCCAAAGCGCCATAGAAGACTCCTTCGGCCGTTGTCTTCTTACCATCGTACATCAAGCAATTGATGAACTTCGCCGCTAGCAACGAATTGAACTTGGGATCAGGTTTGAGCGTGGTTCGAGAAGCGGTAATCTTGCCCATGGGTGATCAAGTTTTCCTTGAGTTTTCGAGCGTTGTTAGATGGGAGGGGGGAGGAATGAACGAAGCCGCCGCGAATGGGCTTACGCCTTCTTGGCACCGTAACGGCTTCGGGATTGCTTGCGGCCGTTCACACCGAGCGTATCGCGGCTACCACGGACAACTTGATAGCGAACCCCTGGAAGGTCGCGAACACGACCGCCGCGAATCAAAACAATCGAGTGTTCCTGCAAATTGTGCCCTTCGCCAGGGATATAAACCGTGACTTCCTTCCCGTTGCTCAACCGCACCCGGGTAATCTTCCGCAAGGCCGAGTTCGGCTTCTTGGGGGTCATGGTCCGCACCAACAAGCAAACCCCTTGCTTCTGCGGGCACTTTTCCAGCACCGGGCTCTTGGTGGTGTTCTTCTGTACAATCCGATTGCTGCGAACTAACTGGTTGATGGTCGGCATGGGGAACCGCGTAATTCGTTGGAAATTTAAAAAACAGTACCAAAGGTGGGACTTGAACCCACACGTCCTTGCGGACACTGGATTTTGAGTCCAGCGCGTCTGCCATTCCGCCACTTTGGCATAGTTGGCTAGGAAGCGATTGGGTGAATCGCTGTCCAACGACAAACGAACCAGTCGCCTTACCGATCGGCTGGGCATCGTTTTGACGGACCGAAGAGTGTAACCGCGAAGGGGGATAGTCGGCAAGGGTAACCCGAGCTCTCGGAGCAAGAAATCTTCGCTTCCCCACCGGATTTTCGGGCTGGCCGCGCGAACCTTCCCGCCCCCCCCAGCGACCTCGGTCGCCCTGGCTGGAAGGCCCTCTCCAGGCTATCCAACGGGGGAGGGCCGGTTCGAAGGGGCGCCGGCCGACCTAAAACTTGCAAAAAATGTGACGGAATCGTGGGGAAAGGAAGCGGCGGCTACTCCTCCAAGGCCCGGTCGAGGAACTGGAGCAGGGCCTGGGTGGCTGGATTCGCCGCGAGTCCCAAGTCGGCGTTGATCTGCGAATGGGTGGTATCCTTGACGCCGAAAAGGGTAACCGGAATCCCGGCCGACTTCAGGACATCGTTGAGCCGCTGGGCTTGAGCGCTGGTATCTGGATGACCGGAGACGTACAGGATGAAGAATGGGGGGATTGCTTTCCCTTGGACGATATGGTTCACGGCGGAAAACTCGCGGTGTTTCTCGGGTGAATTCCCGAATTTCTCGCGATGGCCGAAGGAGGGGAGCGGTTGGCCATGGACCTGGCGACGGATTTCGGCGGTGGTGATGATCGCAGGGATGTCGAAGGTATCACCGTCCACCGGGACGCACCCGCGGACGCTGGTCAAGCCGACCCCTTCGCGCTGCAGGTAGCGTCCATCGGTGCAGAGGATAGCGGCCAATTGTGCCCCAGCGGAATGCCCCATGATGAAGATGCGGTGCGGATCGCCACCGTACTGGTCGATGTGCTGGTGCACCCAGCCCACCGCTTTGGCCACGTCGCCAATCAGCGTCCCCATGTCGACCTGGGGGAGGAGTCGGTAGCCCGTGGATACGAAAACCATCCCCTGCTCCACGAAAGCTTGAGGCTTATGCTGAACACTGCCTCGATCGCCAGCTTGCCAACCACCTCCGTGGATCCAAAAAACCACCGGCCTTTTCCCGGATCCCTCGGGGCTGTAGATATCGAGTTGCTGGCGCGGGTCGCCGGCCTCGACATAGGGCACATTCCGATGCACGGTCTGGGCCAGGCTTCCCTCCCAGCCCACCGAGAGCAGCAGCCAAGCCAGGCACGTCCATCGGCACATCATCCATCTCCTCGCAAAAACTCGAACCTACCGATTACCAGTTACCAGCCCCTGAACGCCCCACCCTACCAGCCGGATCGTCGGATCATCCGGTTTTCGGCAAAGCAGCCTGGTATTCCTCGAGGGTGCGGATGATTTCCCGCGAAAAAGGTTCGATGGCGACAGCTTTCTTTTGGATACGCACGGCTTCATCGATCTGTCCCGACTGGAAGTAACAGCGGGCCAAGGTATCGAGGTAGGCGGCATTGTTGGGCTGCAGCTGGCACGCCCGCTGACTCGCCTCCAAAGCGGCCTCGAGCTCGCGTTCGGTACAGGCCAGCAACCAGGCATAGGTATTCAACGCGATTGTGTACAACTGCAAGTTCGTGGCGAACTCGTGGCGATTATGGTTGAGCCTCGATTTACGTTCGAGCCGCGGCAGCGCCTCGCGAAACCGCTCGATAGCCTCGGCGATCCGCTGATCGCCTTCACGATTCCACGCCTCATCATCGCGATGCTTCCACATGGTGATCGCGACATCGATGTTTTCTGGATAAAGCTGGACTGCCTCTCGGAGATCCGGTTTGGCGGTTTCCAACTCCCCCGACGCGATCTTCGCTTTGGCGCGATAAAAAAGATACGTCGCCCGCAGCTGCTTGGTGAAGGAAGGGGCCGGCACGCCGAAGATATCATCGCGATCATCCTCGAAATCAGAATCGATCTCTTTGGCAAACATCACGTCCTTCTCGAATCGCTCGATCAGCGGTTGAAGCACCGCAGCCGCTGCCGCGTAGTCCAAACCATCGGCCAGCAGGGCCGCCAGATCACGGATTGGCTCCAGCGAAAATCGATCGTAAACCGAGATGGTCTCGATGGCTGCCCGGTATTCACGTTCAGCCCAAGCGTATTGTTTACGGAAAGTCAGGAAACGCGCGTGAACGACCCGATTGTCCAAGGCCACCCCGGGCTGATCGGTGGGCTCACCGCGTCGAAAAGCCCGCTCAGCATAGCGGCTGGCTTCCTCGGACTGGCGCAAAGCCGTGTGGGCTTCGGCGCGGAGGTAGTCGAGTTGGGCGTGGCGGTATAGCTGGAACCAGGCTTGATCCAACTGCTCGATGGCGAGTTCATGAAAACCACGCTGCATCGCCCATTCACAATAGTCAAAAGCCTTGGGCAACCGTTCGCGCTCGAGGTATTCGATCTTCAGCAGGCTGGCCGCCAACTCTTTGGCCATCGCGGGTTGGGAGTTTTCCAGCATCTGTTCGGCAGCGAAGCGGGTCAGGTCCACCACCGTCTCACGGCTGGTCTCCGACGATTTCTCTCGCAGCAACCGTTGTTCACGTTCCACCGCCTGCTTCCACCAGGCAGGCTGGAAGGGCTGCTCCGCCAAGGCGTTCGAGGCGAACTCGGTTAACCACCGACAAGCATCACTGCGACCGGCAACGGCCGAATTTTGGATCATCGCCCACACCGTCTGATCGGCGTTCGAGACACCATCGAGCCGCGGTCGGGTATGGGCCCGGAGGATGGCCAAGGCGGCTCGACGAGCCAGCCGGCCAGACACTTCGAACCGCACGATCCGCAGCAAAGCCGGCAAACCACGCTCATCTTTCAGCGCCAGCAGCCGGAGGATACGATCTTCGCGATAAGCTAAATCGCCGGTACCGTAGTGCTCGAGCAACTTGCGGACTTCGATGGGATCGGATTCCTCGGTCCAGTTGGTAAAGCTGCTGGCGATCAGGTAGCGGGCCGCCTGGGCAATCTGGGGATCGGGGTGGAGGGAGGCCTGCTGCAACTGATCGAGCGCCGGCACACCGATCATCTGCAGCGCGTCCTGGGCCTGACGACGGGTTGCGTAAAGGTCATTGCCGAGCATCTCAATCAACTCGGCGATCTGCCCCGCCATCGGCTGGTCAGGGGAACCGCCTGAGGTCTCCGGATCCTTCGATGCCGTCGAACCAGCCCCCGGTGCCGCTCGCTCCACCAGCGGGCGATCCGCCGCCAGTTTCTCGGCCGCGGGTTGGGCCCAGAGGATGGCGGGCCAGAACATCGCCCCGAGCAGTAACAGGCATTTCCTGACAACACACTGGATCGGCTTAGCTGTGGTGCTCACCGCTCGTTCCCTCGACGGTCCCTGGGAAGAAACATGCTCTGCCGCTCCATGGTAGCGATTTTCCCAAGCAGGCACTACCGGATTAACTCGCGTTTTTGCTGCAGGTAGTCCCAGACGACGAACCGGTCCAGATCGTTGCCGGAGGTGAAGAAGACGCGTCCCTTGGTCTGCTGGGCTAGGCGATGGGCGAAGCGGATATCCTCTTCGGATTGGGACCAGCTGGGGACAAGGAAAAGATTGATGACGATCCCATCCTTGGCCGCCGCCTGCCCCTCGCGCATCGTCGCTCGCTCGGTACGCGGGTCGGGCGGATAAAGCAAGAACAACTCCTGACCTTCGAAGTGGGCCGTGGGCAGCCCATCGGTGATCAGGATGATCTGCTTGTTAGGGGTATCCGCCGTCGCCAGGTTCTGTCGCGCCAACCGCAAGGCATGCTGGATATTGGTGAAGTGTGGATGGATCTGCTGCTCAGAAATGCGGTCATCGCTCATGTCGCACTTCAACCGAATCCAGGGATCATGGATGGTTACCGGCTTGGGCATGAGGTCGATGATCTCCCCGGGCCCGCGCAATTTGGCGAAGGTGTACATCTCGATGAAGCGGAGAAAATCGCCCGGGTACTCGGAGGAAATCAAGCCTTGCAAGGCGAGGGCCATGCGTTTGACGTTGATGTACTGACCATCGTAGCGCATCGAACCGCTCATATCCATGATGACCACGGTCGCCGCCTTGGGCTGATTGCGAGTCTTGAAGACCTCGAGGTCGCTACTGCGCAACCGCACCGGTCGATCGGCTGGGCGCTGGATCAAGGCGTTGACCAGGGATTGGGTAACATCGAGGTTTGCCAGCGAATCTCCGAAGGCATAGGGTTTGGTAGCTGGCAGTTCGACATTGCCGTCGCCCACGATCCGCCCGGTGTGCCTTCCTGAACGCCCCGCCGACAATTGACTAAAGATCCGTTCGAGCAGCCGCGCCTGAAAAATCTTGTAGGCCTTCGGGGTCAAGCGAAAGCCTCGACCATCGCTCCGCTCCAAACCTTGGCGTTCCGCATACTCCCGCAGCCAATTCTCGACCTGCTGCCGCAGTTCCTCCAGTTTGGTCATATCCTCCGGCGGAGCGAATTCGGCCAACGCCTCCATGTCGATCAGCCCGAGTTGCGCGTTCTTGGCCGCCTCGTCCAGTTGCTTCAGCAAATCATCGATCTTCTCCAGCTCCTGCTTCACCGCGATCGCTTGCGGGATCGTCAACGATTCTTGGCCGAAAAACGCATATTTGGAAGCCAACTCGTCGATCTGATACTTATCCCCGAGCGATTCGATCACCCCCAGCAATTGTCGAGCTAACGGGCTCTGGTCATCGTCCGCCCGATACCAAAGTTGCTCTAGAAGGTAGATCTGCTCCTGCTTGATCGCTCGCTGAAAATCCGCCTTGAGCCGATCCGGCACCCGGGCCCGCTGCGAGGCCTTGCGATAGGCCTGCTGGGCCTTTTTGCCTACCGAATCGACTTCATATTTCTCGAGCAAACGGCGTTTGCGCTCTTGCAACATCGCCCGCAAGCTTTCGAGGCTAGGCCCCAACCCCGCTAACTGGCTCGGGTCGAGGCGAATCGCTCGCGCCAGTTCTTCCTCGGTCAGTTCACGACCGCTGCCATAGGCCAAAGCGTATTCGAAAGCTCCAGACACCAGATCGGGCGGAGGTTGGGTCGGGCTGGGGAACTCGGTGGGATTGAACTTCTGATAGGTGTGGACGACTCCCCCCAAGGTCGACCTCGAAGCCGGCCTCGAATCACCGCTCTCACGTTTCATAATGCACCTTTCCGTGCTTGGCCGCGCGGCTGATCCGGTCCAGGCTATACAGCCCGGCGAGGACGAATTCCACGCAAGCGGCTCGCACCGCGGGATGCTGGCTGGCATTGACTTCAAAGGCTCGCTCCCAGACCGGTGGGACATGCTTGAGCCGCTCGGCATACGAACCGCTAGGCAACATGTCGCCTACTTCCACCCGCATCCCTTTGCCGAAAATCTCCGCGATTTCCTCCAAACCGAACTCTTCCACGTATTGCTGGAAGATGTTCTTCACCGACAAAGCAATCAAATTATCCAGGATCTGCCGCTCGTTCATCTGATGGCTGCCCATCAAATCGACCTCGAGCTTCCCCAGCGACGAGGTATATAGATGCCCCAGATCGCTCATCCGCGGTACGGCTAACGCTTCCCCCAGGACTACCGCTCGATGCTGGGCCGAAGCGATCATCGTGCGGTAGTTGGCCAGAGAAAATCTGGCTGATACCCCAGAAGCCTGATCGACATACTTGCTCCGCCGAGCTTGGGCGGTGATCTCCTCGATGATCTCGCTCATGAAGTAAGGGACCTGCACCGGTACTTCCCCATCAAGCCGAATCCCGGCCTCCTGTTGCAGGATCTGGATCCCCAACTCGCGGTCGCGCGGATAATGGGTCTGGATCAAACTGCCGATGCGGTCTTTGAGTTGCGGGATGACCTTGCCGCTGCGATTGTAGGTCGAGGGATTGGCGGAAAACAAAATCATCAAATCCAAGTCAAAGCGGACCGGATATCCGCGAATCTGTACATCCCGCTCCTCGAGGATATTGAACAATCCGACCTGGACTAACTCGTCCAACTCCGGCAGCTCGTTCATGGCGAAGATCCCGCGATGCATCCGCGGGATCAGCCCAAAATACAATGCCTCTTCCGTCCCCATCCCAACCCCTTCGGTCAATTTGCTGGGATCGATCTCACCGATCAAGTCGGCAAACTTGGTTCCGGGGCTCAAACGCTCCGCATACCGCTCCTCGCGATGCCACCAACCGATCGGTACGTCTTCGGCCGCATGCTCGGCCACGAAGCGTTTGCCGACCGAAGTGATCGGCTGGAGGGGATCTTCATGGACCGGGCAGTGCGGGATGTCGAGATACGGAAGGTACTCGTCGAGGAACCGGACCAACCCCCGCATCAAACGGCTCTTGGCCTGACCTTTTTCGCCGAGGAACAGCATGTCGTGCCCGGCCAGAATCGCGATATTAATCTCGGGAATGACGGTATCCTCGTAGCCGATAATCCCTGGATAGAGGGGCTCGTCAGCCGACAGGCACTTCAGAAAATTCTCGCGGATTTCCGCTTTCACCGAACGACTGGTCCAACCGGATGCCTGAAGTTCCGCCAAGGTTTTCGGTCGCGTCGTCGCAAGGCTTGTCATCGGTGCTCTTTTTCCAGAGAAATCGCGGATCCTGCGGGCCCATCACCCACGCCTTCTATTGTACGCGACTCGGCTAGGGTTGGCGTCTACCGTCGGCTGCGTCGAGCCTCTTGAGGATGCGGTTGGGGGTCAAACAGCGTTCCAGGCTGCGCCATACGCTCGAAGAGAAGACGGCGCAAGGCTGCGGTCGATCGAAGAGGGGGCGGGTAGTCGTCAGCGAATCGAGATGGGTGGGTCCGCCGGGGGCGGGCAAAGGGCCGGGATCAGCACCGGCTCGCTGGCTGGATACTCCGACGGGATCCCCACCAGTCCGCTTTGGCGATCGGAGAGGAATTGCAGGTCGCGGAATTCCGAATCGCGCATGATCAGCGGGCGGATGAAGACGAAGAAGGAAGTCTTGTCTTGGCCTTCATCGGTCCGACCGAACAGATCGCGGACAATCGGGATCTTCTCGACCCACGGGACCCCGACGTATTCCCGAGATTCACCGGACCGGTTCAAGCCGCCGACGATGACCGTTTGCCCGTCGGGGACCGTCACCACGCTGCTGACTTTTTCGATCCGTCGGTTGGGCGGCAAACCATCGGCCGAACCGGTACCGACAAAGGTGCTGAACTCGATTTCAAACTCGAGCTGCAGGTTGTTATCTTCGTTGATGTGGGGGGTGACCAGGATGGTCGTTCCCGCCTCTTGCGTACCGCCGACCGTCAACGACTGATTCCCGGTGACCGAGGTGTTCTGGCTGGCGTAGGAAACGCTTTCCAAACTCTCAAGCGTCCCGGTCTCATTATCGTTCACCATGATCTTCGGCGCCGCCAGGATACGGGCTCGCCGGTGGGTCGCCAAAGCGCGGACGACGACGTCGGCTACCTCCGGATTGACCACCGTACCGTTGAAACCGCGGCCGGGAGTGATGGTCAGGGCCCCGGTTTTGGGATCGACCTGGCTGAGTCCGAAGGAAGTGAAGCTGAATTTTTTCTTGGGATCCGTGCGATCACCACCGGAAACCTCGACTCCAAACTGAAAGCCGTCGCTGGTATTGAGGGCGATGAACTTGGCCTCGATCAGCACCTGGGGACGACGCTGATCGAGCATCTTGATCAACCGCTCGTAAATCGGATGGACGTTGGCCGGGGCGACGATGATCAAGCTGTTGGTGGCGACATCGGCGGAAACGCGAGCACCATAGGGCAGGTAGGCCGAACCGCCGCCAAAGCCACCGCCCAAGCCCCCCATCCCTTGCTCGACTCCGCCGCGTTGGCCCTGGCGACCGCCACGCGTACTGGTGCTGGTGCTGCCGCTGAAGTTATTGCCGGTCCCCAGCATCGAGCCGGAAGCTGTCGGCGAGGCCATCTGCGAAGGGAGTGAAAAGGCCATCGGCCCCTGATTGGTGAGTTGACCGAAGCCTCCCATCCCTGGTTGCTCGAAGCCGGCACCCGCCCCGGCCCCCATGCGGTTGTAACCCATCGGGTAGCCCAAACCACCACCGCCCAAGCCTCCCATCCCGGCCCCGGGGAACATCGGAATACCAAAACCGAAACTCCCCCCGAAGAACTGCCCCCCGACACCACCAGCCCCTCCTATCCCCGTCCCATAGGCTTCCTGCAAGGCGAGCAAGGTCGCCAGGACATCCTCGGCTTTGGCATTCATCAGTTTATAGATTTGAATCGGATTATCGGCGGAAGTTGGCGTTTGATCTAGCAGGTTCAGTACCTCTTCGATCTTGCGATGGATATCTGCGGTAGCGCGGACGACCAGCATGTTACCGGCTTCATCGACCGTACCATCGAAAGCGCGGTCCTTATCCTGGGGTGGGAGGTAGCCTTCGACGATTGTCTTCAACCGCTCGGCCGTCATATTCTTCGGGCGGTAGAATTTCGTCTCCATTTCCAGCGAGACATCGAAGCGTTGCAACAGGGCGATGGCCTCCGCGACCAGGTCGCGCCGCCCGACGACCACCACGCGGTTGGCGAGCGGATCATCGAAAAAGCGTACCGTCGTTGGACTCCCCGCCGACCCGTTGCCTGACGCTCCCATCGGGGGCGGTGTCGCCGCCCCGTCGCCATCGGCCGGAGAACTGGGGACCGCGACGGCGCTTCGCCCGCCCAGGACTTGCTGAACCCGCTCGGTCAGGTCCTTGGACTTCTGGTTCTTGACTTCATAAAACTCGAAGACCGTCTCCCCGGTCTTGTCGATCAGCTCGATAAACTCGCTGATCTTCTTGATATTGACGGCGTAGTCGGTGACGATCAGGATGTTGGATTCGGTCAACGACGACAGCTTGCCTCCCTGCTGCGTTTGGAAAGGGGTGATCAGCTTACCGACGGTCTCAGCGGTGTAGCGCTTCAACAAAAAGAGTTGCGTCACCGGGGCCCCGGGGCCGTCCTGTTGCAGCACCGCTTCGGCATTACCGAACGGAGCATGCGTCACCATGTCATTCGAATTCACAATCCGTTTCCAGCCGGGAACATCGCTATCGACCA
This sequence comes from Pirellulaceae bacterium, assembly GCA_044371435.1. Classification (GTDB taxonomy): domain Bacteria; phylum Planctomycetota; class Planctomycetia; order Pirellulales; family Pirellulaceae; genus JAIYDQ01. The sequence goes on from JBILTQ010000020.1 coordinate 14,230, forward strand.
AGGCCAACCCGGCGCTCCGCAGCGCGCTGCTGACCAGCAAGGGAAGGGACCGCACCGGAATCTCGGCCGGAGTTTGGATGGTGATCGTCTGCTTGCCGATCTCGGTCGAATAATCGTAGTTGATCTTCAGCCGCTGAGAGACATAACGCAACAAGGCATCCAGCGGCACCGTCCCTTGCAAGCTCATCTGGAGCATCGACTCCGCACCGACCTCGAGTGGCGCCGGGGCTGTTACCGCATTGGTCGCGGGAGGGCTAGCTAGCGGTGGCATCGCCAAAGGTTCCGCAGCCGCTTGTGACCAGCAAACGCCGGCCCCAACGGCGTTGAGGAGCAAGCCAACGCCGAGGATGCCCAGACTCCTCACCCGCAGTTGCCGCGACCAGGCGCCTGGGTGACGAGCGAAGCTCGTCCGCCAAGATGAAACCAAGCCGTGCACCGCGCTCGCCATAGATAATTTCCGTCCGCCATCGAGCGGTCCCGATCGCCTCTGTCCTCAAATCTCGGTGGAGGAACTAAGGCATGGAGCGGTTCGAAGTCAAGGCGAGTCTCGGCGGCGTTTCTCCGAGGGAGAGCTTACAGTCTCGACAGGCTGACGTCCGATAAGCTACAGAAGGCCGCGGATAAGGAACTACCCGATGAAACGATATGCAAAATTTGCCGCCAGGACGACCCTCTTAGCCAGCATTGCCTGCAGCGGGAGCTTGGGCCAGGCGCAAACCAAGGATGGAGCCATCCTGGGCGGGGTGGCCGGAGCCGTCATCGGCGGGATCGTCGGCCATCAAAATGATGAGACACCCGAAGGGGCGTTGATCGGCGGCGCGGTCGGAGCCATCACCGGAGGGATGATCGGCAATTATCGCCAGCAGCAACAGCGTCTTCGCTACTACGAGCAGCAACGCTACAGCTACCCCCAACCCCATGGCTACCATTACCCGGCGACGCCGACCTATGTCTCCCCGCACACGGTCTATGGACAACCGGTCTATTCGCAACCCGCCTATGTCAGCGCCGCCCGCCCGGCACCCACGCGCCGCCCAGTCTCGATCGCCGATGTCATCGCCTTGAGCAGGAGCGGGCTGAGCGAGAGCGTGATCGCCAATCATATCCACCACAACGGTGTCGCCAGCCACCCGACGACCGACGATGTGCTGAGCTTGCACGATGCCGGCGTCAGCGACTTCATTATCAACGAGCTGCAACACGCGCGGTTGACTTCCGAGCTCGCCGCGAGTGTCCAGGCGTCGGGCCCGGCCCCCGTGGTCGTCCGCGAGGAGTACGTAACGACCCCGATCGATACCCCGCCGAGGGCCCCCTCGACCATGCGATCTCCCGCGACCAGCCCTGCTCGATCGAACCAACTGCAGCCCGTCCCCACCTATCGACGCAACTTCTAGTTTGGCCCTGGCCGGGCGAGGACCGACTTGCTCGCTTGACGATGCAGATTCGGCTGAGCGATCCAACCTCGGTTCCCCGCCAACCCCCTCCCCGCTTCCTGTCGGGGAGGTCGAAGCCCCAGCCTTAACGACTGGCTTGCGGGTAAGGATAGGCGTTCGGCTGGAGCAACTGCTCGATCCACAGGTTGGCTTGATCGATCAAGGTGTTCACCCGCTGGCCAAAACTGGCCGGGAAGGGGGACAGCAGCGGGACCCGGTCCGGATGAATGATCGCCAGGACCGATTCCCCGACCATCTGATTGAGGTCGGGATTGGCACTGGTGGCTTTGCAGTGCTGGTTCATCCAGCGCTGGCAACTAGCCAGCATCAACTGCCAGGCGACGAGTTGCGATGCATCGCTTGGACGATCCTTGGCTTCGGCAATCAACTGCGTTGTCCGGTCGATGGCGAAGACATACTGGACCTTTTCGCTGTCGACGAAGAACTGGGCCAGGAAAGTATCGCTCCATTTTTCCAGGGCATAACGCATCCGATTCAAATCGACCGCCTGATCGACGGGCAGTCCCGGCGTCATCAGCAATCGCAGGCAACGATGGCGGACATCCTCTTGGCTGAGAAAAATATTGTGGGCGATCGGGGCTAGCTCCTGGGCTTCACCGCTCCCTTCGAGTTGCTTGCCGTAAGCCGCCAAAGCCCGAGTCAGGATATCCGAGAGGAAGACTTCTTCAAAAACCGGTCGGATCGCTTTCCAGGCCACTAGCCGATGACAGGCACCGGCCATCAGCAAACGATCGCGGTGGTCCGCCAATTGCCCCTGCCAGCGTTCGAAGCGTTGTCGCGACACCGACCAGTAACGATGGGCGACGGCGGGCGGAACCGGCATGGATAGGGCCGGACGTTGCCTGGCCTGAAGGACGAGGAGGGTAGCGATTTCGACGAGCCAGCGAGCATGCATGGGGTGGATCCCTTCGAGGAAAGAACACGTCCTCCCCTTCCCGCGAACGCCGTGCCCAGTGACGGGAACCGGCCAAATGACCGAGGGCGATGGGCGCAAACGACTGAAAACCCTAGAGTTATGCAGACATATTTTCTTTGCTGGTTCGGCGGGTCGGCTTCGTGGCCGTCGCCGAACGGCCTCGTAGCGATGATTTCATGTTGCAAAACATCAACAGTGGGCAGTGGATCCCGCCCGGGACCGACGCGGTTGGGGTCGGGCCGCTCGCGAGGGACCGAAAATCACCCAACGTCCCCTGCCCTCGAAGGCGATACCGACGGGACCGCCCCATCGGGTGCCTCCTCCAGCACGCCGTGGCCGGCGCGTTGCTCTTGGCCGGTTGCGTTCCACCGCTCGAGAAACAAGTCGTCGTTGACTGCGCGGTCGATCGCCAGCTGGGGGCTCCCATCCTGGCCGCCTTCGAACGACGTTTTCCCGAGACCGAGGTCGTGCTGGCGGCCGCCAAGACCGACCGCCAGCTCCAAGCTTCGGCGAAGGGGCAGCTAGCCGAACCGACTACTCCGCCAGCCGACCTTTCCTGGAGCGACGAAATCCTGTCGACGATTCGGCTGCAACGGGCCGGCAAGCTCGTCCCCCGGCGGTGGAAACTTCCCCCGGACTTCCCGCCGAGCTACGTTGCCGCCGACAGGACATGGGTCGGGCTGGGTGGGCATGGCCGAGTCCTGATCGTCCACCGGGAGAAGTTGCCGCTGGATGCCGACAGGCCGGTCAGCGTCCTGGAATTGGCAGACCCACGTTGGCAAGGTCGATGCGGCTTGGCCAGCCCACAGGACGCCACCTCGGCTGTGCACCTGGCGGTCTTGGCCAGCCAAGGCCTCGATCAGCGTTTGGCTCCGGCGGACTTCGAACCGTGGCTGGAACGCGTCCGCCAGACTGCGGTTTTTTTGGCCGATGACCAGCAAGTCGCCCGGGCGGTCGCCGACGGTCGGCTGAGTTGGGGGCTGACCGATACCGATACCGCCCAGGTCGAGCTGGACAAGGGGGGGCCGGTGGCGATCGTCTACCCTGATCAAGCCGCCGAGCAAGGTGGTTTCCTCATCGTCCCGACGACCATCGCCGTGCTCCAGGACGGGCCGCACCCGCTTGCCGCGGGCGAACTCGCCGATTACCTGGCCAGTCCGGAGACCGAGCGTCGCTTGACTCTTGGCCAGGCGACTCCCTTCAACTTGTGGCGGGGGGTGAGTCGGCCCGAGACGCCGAGCAACGACATACCCCGGTGGATGCAGGTCGATTTTGAAGCCGCCGCGGCTGTTTGGGACAGTCTGGCTCCCCGTTTACAAACCGTCATCGCTCCTTGAATCGTCGATGATGGCAGCCATCAGGGTCAACAGCACGTAGGGGTCGTAGGGATCGGTAAGGTAGAACTTGGCGCCCGCCCGCCGCCATTCCCAGATGGTATCGTGGGTCGCGTTCTCGCCGATAACGATCACCGCCAACCGAACATGCCTGGGATCGTCAGCCACACCGCGACAAAAATTCATGGCTTCGACCGCCCCGTCATCGGCGACCAGCACCATCAAATCAAAACGCAGCCCGTCGAGGCACCGCCACGCCAACCGCGGATGCTCGGCCGCCGTGGCCTCGAGCCCGATGCGGGCCAATTGGGCTACCAGCCTTTGGTTCCGCAGCCGATTGGCATCGACGACCAAGACCTGGCGGCCGGCCAACCGCAGGTGACCTTCGAGCGAAAAATCTGGGGCGAACTCCCAGACGCGATGCAGCGATGCAATGAATGCATCCCATCGCTGGTCGCTGGCGTGAACGCTGTGGGTGAGGTCGAAGGACAACATAATGTCTTCGGGTTTCGGTAGCGTCGCTCTCCCCCTGACAGCCGTTGTGCTTAAGCTTTGCGAAAAATTTGATTGCGGCGTCGACTTTAACGGCTGTAGCGATCAGGGATCCTGGATGAAGCGTAGCCGGAGTCTTTCGCTGATGTTGCTGACAGCGTGTGCTCCAGCGCAGCCCTGGGCAAGGGTGGCCGCGCCCTTCGCTCCGAGGATCGATGGTGGGAAGCGGGGTCCCCACACCCGACCTGCCCCTGCTTGCTGGAACCAACCACGACCGAAGAAATCTTTCCTCCCTCGATGTTTGCGAGGTCGCCTGCCGGTACCTGCGGTGAAGGCTTGGCCGCCAACTCGACGACTGAGCGAGCGGGGGTACCGCCCTTCGGGTCGGTCCCTGCCCGGCAGGAAACTTTCAGGCGAGAAACTTATGCTCGAAGCAGGCTTGGCTCGTAGTCTCCGTCGCCGCGTCTCGCTCTCGTGAAGCATCGATCCAGCGACACCGCGTCCAGCAGTTCGACCAACGCCGCTCAAGTGGCTTGTTCGGTACCTCCGCCGCTCCAGCCCCACATTCCCGCAGCGTTTTCCCGCGTTTTCCTTGACATCAGTACCGCCCGCAACTACGGTCGAGGGTGGTCCGAGGCTCAACTTCCAGCCAACTGGCAGGGACAACCGTTGCCCAACGCCGAAAAAAATTTTCGGATACGCCTTCCCCGCCCCCCCCTGCAAGGGACTCTCATCCGTGCGTCATTCGCTACCCAAAGGTCTTTTCCCGATGGTTCTCAGCAACCTCTCGTTGACGTCCGAGCCGGCTGGGTTGCTGGTCAGTTCCCAGGAGATATCGGCGGGGTATCCAGGCTTGAAGGAGTTCGGCAGCGGTCCACAAGCGGTCGTCTTCCTGCACGGGCTCTTCGGGACCCCTGACCATTGGTCCAAAATCATGCTGCAACTGGGCGACCGCTACCGGTTGCTCGCCCCCCAGCTCCCCATCAACCATAGCGGCGACCGCCGTCGACAAGGGGTGCAATCGATCGGTGAACTCACCAACCACATCGAGCAGATCCTGGAAGCCCGAGGCCTCGACAACTTTGTCCTCTGCGGTAACTCGCTGGGAGGGCTGGTGGCCATCGATTATGCCTTGCGTCACCCCAACCGGGTCAGCGGCTTGGTCCTGGCCGGTTCCGCCGGACTGTATGAACGCAGCCTGACCAATGGCGTGAAGCCGAAACCGTCGCGGGAATTCATCCGCCAGGTGATCGCCGATATTTTCTATGACGATTCGATGATCACCGACGACTTGGTCGAGGAATGGTACAAGTCGATCCAGGATCGTGACTACGCGCGGTTTATCCTGAGGATCTCGCGGGCAACACGCGATCGCTGCGTCGAAGAGGAGCTGTCTCAGTTGCAGATGCCGACGTTGATTGTCTGGGGACGCGAGGATGTCATCACTCCCCCAGAAGTAGCCGAGCAATTCCGTCGTCGCATCCAAGGGGCCCAACTCCAGTATCTCGAGCGCTGTGGGCATGCCCCTAATCTAGAGCAACCGGACGCCTTCGCTTCCCTGCTAAACCAGTTCCTGCCGCAATGCTTCACCGCGCACCGCGGATAAGGGAAGAAACTTGCTCTGGCAAGGCTCCCTCGAGCCGCTGGACGCAACGGTAACAAGCGTCACGAACCGCCACTTCTCGGGGATCATCGTAAAGCCGAAACCCCATCTTGTTGGTGACATAGGCGTAGGCCAGTTCGCCGGCTGGATCGGCCATCCCGAAGGCTCCCCCGGCACCGAAGGTACCGAAGGCCCTTCCGTCACTCCCGAAACGCATGGCCTGGCTGGGGCGGGAAAATCCAAAGGCATACTGGGTGTCGATCTTGAGGATCGCATCCCGCCCGCCTTGCCGCGGCGTCAGCGGGCTCGCTTGCAATTCGCGAACAGTCTCGGCCTTCATCTGCAACGGATTATCCCCCAGTCCGAGCAAAGCGTCGTAAACTTTGGCGATGGCTCGCGCTGCCCCGATTCCGTTGGCCGAAGGGATCTCCGCGTAGCGGTAAGGACTCTCGTTCAGTAACGCGGGATTACCCAGCGGCAAATCACCTACCGAGCGGGCCACCCACGAGCAGGGCCAGACGCCGGCCAAAATCATCGCCAGCGGTAATTCGTGGAGATGACAGAACAAGGCCCGCCGGGGAAAACCTTGGATAGTCGCCACCCGTTCGCCGGCAATCGACGTCGGCAAGCCGATGTAGAATTCCACCCCCAAGGGGCGTGCGATCTCGTCCTGAAAAAAAGTCCCAAGGCTCCGTCGCTGCGGATCGACACGGCGGATCAGTTCGTTCTCGAACCAGCCCAGGCTCAGGGTATGATAACCATGCCGTTCTCCAGTTGGCCACGCCGGCCGCGACTTGGCCGCCATCCGGGCCAGCAGATCCAAATCGCCGAGCTCGTCGGGACGCAGGCGTCGACCGAGCCCAATCAGGCCGGCTTGATGCGCCAGTAACTGGCGGACGGTAATGGCCTGCTTGCCGGCTTGCCCGAATTCCGGCCAGTAGGTAGCGACACGCTCGTCAAACTGCCAAAGGCCGCGACTGTGGGCGACCGCCAGGGCCGCTGCGGCCATCCCTTTGGTCACCGAATAGGTCAAAACCAACGTCGATGGTTCCCACCGTTTCCCTGTCCGGTAACAACGATACCCACCCCAGATGTCCACCACCTTGCGTCCGCGGTAGTACAAGGTGCAAGCAGCCCCCTCCTCGCCACGCTGGTCAAAGTTTTGTCGAAACGCATCGTCGACCTCGGTAAACCCAGGCTCGACCTCCCCCGCGATCGGGAATCGGCGTCGATGTCGATTTCGAAATATCATCGGCAAGGCCAAGGAAACCAGGGTTTTGAGCACGGGTGGGTACAGACCTTGGGGACGGCAATCTGCATCTTACCTCGACTGAAAATTCACGAGCCCGCGAGGCCAAGACACCCTTCGCCGGGTCCCCTCCGACTCCACGGAGCGAGCGGAATTCTCCAATCTCTGCCCCGAAGCAACAAGGCCCACCGGGTCGTTCCAAGAGCAAACCCGAATCACCCGTGGCCGTCGTGCCCACCGGGTCGGAGTCGCCCGAAAAACGGCACTCCTTCCCACCTCTATCGTCCCCGCCGAGCGGCATCGACTCAGGGTGCCATCAAACGCTCAGCGACCTCGCCCAAAACGCGCTGTCCATCGCGAGACTCGAGAAACATCCAATCGAGATGATCGATAGGCAGGATCTCGAAATCCTCGACACCTTCCAATTTGGCGGAGCTCAAGGCGACCACTCCGTCCCCGGAACCTCGCTGCAACTCGGGGGACTGCATCACTTCGCGTAATCGCCGCTCGACTGGCCCTGCCGGCGAAGCCGGTTTCAACCACGCCTCGAGCAGTTGCCCGCCCAAGGACAGGAGGGAAGGATCGACAAATCCGGCGTCGCCCGCCAGGATCGCATAGCGGACCCGCGGATGACGCTGGCCCGCATTCAGTTCCTTCAGGAACGGGGACATCGGCTTTAAATCGCCAGGCGCCTCGTTGAAACCGTCGGCGATCGACGCGAACAGCGACTGTGTCCGCTGGCGATGAAAAAGCCTGTCCAGGTGCTCGAACCCCTCCAGCAAAGGTCCGTATTCCGCCATGGGGGTCCCATGATTGGGCGGACAAAGCTGGATCAAGCGTTCCACATTGGTGGGGATGCTCCCCCCCTCGGCCCCTTCCAAAGCCGCCCGAGCCACCAACCCACCCATGCTGTGCGTCACCAGATACACCTTCCGTCGCGGAAAGTCGCGAGCCATCTTGGCCAGGGTCAGCGACAAGTATTCGGCCGACTCTCGGATCGGCGCGTCGTTGGGGTAGCGAAACGCACACGCCGGGATCCCGGTCTTGGCGTGCAGCGCATGCGCGAAGGCGATCGCCATCTGTTCGTCGGCGTGTAATCCAGCCAAGACAATTACCCCCCGCTCCACTTCCTCCGGTTGCTCAAAACCGACCTCGCCGCACAGCTCGAACAACGGCTTGGCTTCCGCTTCGGACAGCCACTGACGCAAGCTCACCTTCTGTCGCATCCATTCCTTTTCCATGGCGGCGAGATCGACGTGGAAGCTACCGCCACCTACGCCGGTCCGCGATGGTTCAAGGTGAAAAATATGCGGGGCCAACAGGCTCAAGGCTTCCAGGTAAGCCAGCGGCAAACGGCCTTGGGGCATCCCGTCGCTCGCCGTGGTCTGTTGCAATACCTTCGCAGCCACCTCGGTGGTCCAATGCATCCGTCCCACCACGCCAGCGAAAAATTCTTGGCCGTCGATCGAGCCCTGATCGATCGGAAAGACCAACTCCTCGGCCGGTTTGGCTAGCTCTCCTGGATTCACCGCAACTGCTGCCCCCTGACCTCTGTCGCCCGAAGCGAGCCCATCGGCGACAGGGGGCTGGTCCACCACCGGGCCCTGGGCGAAGAGTGCCCCCGCGAGGAGGGCGACGAGCCCGCCAACCAGCCCCCCGCGGAGCGACCAGCAGACGAAGCGGTGGTGGTATTCTCCCAGAATTCGGGATGCGGTCATCGGCTGGCTCCAGTTACAATAACCCAAGATCGACGCCGAGAGTTCGAACCGCTGAGCATCAGATCATGACACGTTACACCCGTCTATTGTTTCGTTGGTTGCTCGCCGGTCAAGCGATCCTCCTGCATTCCTGGTTTGCCATCCAGGACGCACCGATCGCTACGGCCGACGACTCGGTGCGGATCGAGTTGCGGCCGCGGAAGGATGCGGGGGTGACTTCGGACATCCAAGCGGCGCTCGACTTGCAGCGGCGTTACCTGGAATCCAAGCCGCCGGTGGGCTTGAGCGAATGGATGGGGGCCAGCGACGTCCGACCTCTCGCTGAGGGAACCACTTCAACCTCCTCCGTGAATTTGACGCCGCCAATCGTCGGGCAGACCTCCGGCGAAGTCCGCGCGGCAGCAACCGAGCTTTCCCCCTGCGACGGTTCGAGCCTCGGGCTGGCGGTCGCGACGGCTCCGAGCGTCGCTTCCGCGACTACAGCTGTTCCAACGATTACCCGTGTTGCGCCCGCCCAACCCCTTCCACCCAACGCCAGTCGTGCTCGTCCGACCCCGCCGGCGGCGGTTGTCGCCGACCGAGAAGCGCAGCGCAAGCCAAGCTTGCCGGTGCTGCAGGCGACTGGGCAGCCCTCGATCACCCTCCTCCCTCCCCCCAAGCTCACCCCGATCGCCGGTTGGGAAGCCGCCCCGATGGCCAGGCCTGCCGCCGATCACGAGGTCGCCTCGCACCGTTGGCGTCCGGTGAGTACGAAGGTGTCCGGAAATGATCCGGAAGCAACAGTCCCACCCCAGCTGTCCTCCGGTGCGATTCAGCCGGCAGGGCCGGCGACTGGAGCGGACCCGATCACGCCCGGGATTTCGATCCAGCCAGCAGCCGACGATTCAGGCAGCGTGGTCTCGGCTGCCTATCAACAAGCAGCGTCCGGCTCGCTGTCCGCCCCTCCCGCGATGTCGATGCCGATGACGCCGGTTCCCTCTAGCCCGAGCCCATCGGCCTCCAACATCTTGCCGGGGCCCCCCTCGAGCACCGTCCTCCCCGGCCCGATGGGAGCGGTTCCCCCTAGCCTTTCCGGCAGCTACCCCGGAGCCCCCGCAGTCCCCTCGCCAGGCCTGCCGAGTTATCCTCCAGCCCCCAGCTCGACCTTCGTCAACGGTGAACCCTTCGTCACCAGCCCGCCGCCACAGTTCGATGCGCATTTCATGGTGCAACCGACCAACTGCTACATGCCGGTCTGCCAAAATCCCGCCACCGGCTGCTGCCAGAATCCAGCCGCCTGGGGTGGTGGTTCGGCCGGAACCTACGCTGGGCCCTACCCCTATCCCTATACCGGCTTGCCCGGCACCATCGCTCCCCCCACCTACATGCCCGACCAACTCCCGGGGCTGTACCCCGTCGGGGGCGCCGGCTGCAAGCCGCTGATCAGCTGTTTGGGTCAGGAGAAGTACAATGTGCAACTGGGCCGCGGCATCGTCGGGCAACCCGTTGCCTACGTCCCTGGCCAGCACTTCCGCAACTTCCTCCGCTACATCTCACCGTAAGCGTTGGGTGCCCAGCTTCAGCCGACCCGGATCCCCTCTAGTGCCGAAGATGGATTCCCTGCTGATCGATATGGATGACCGTAGCTCCATCCTCCAGGACATCGCCGACCCGCACCATCCGGCCATCGAGCAGGGCGGTAGGCCCCGATGATGTTTCCAGGAGGGCCTGCACCTGGCGGGCGGCCGCCGCCATCGCCTCCCCCCCGTCGGGTCGCGGCGACGAGGACGATTCCGTCGAAGTCGCCGCCGGCAAGCCAACCCGCGATGCTTCGAAGCGCTGCGGATCGAAAGGATCCAAAACCTCCAAATCCTGCCATCGATAGCTTGGCCAAGTCGATGGCCCACCGCTAGCTGGAGTGCTGACCAGGAGTTCCTGGCGATTCCATTCACCGGCGAGCGGTAAGACGGTAGGGGCTGCACTCCCCAGCCGATAATTCCGGGCGATGATGCCTGCCAGCAAAACTCCTAATAGCGGGATGAGCAGGGTTTTGAGCGGTGGCAAGGATTGTCGATTCATGGCCAGGTATCCCTTCCAGCGAGGGATGCTCGCGAAGCGACGGCTACCGAGAGCGGCTCGTTATCGTTCTGTTTCCATCGATGATGAAAGACCACCCCGATTTCCAGATCGACACTGTAGGTCCCGTCGGCGGAATAGGTATCGTCCAGCTGAAAACGTTGGACCTGGACGAGGAATGGTGATGCCTGGAGCTGATCGAGGAAATGAAAGAGCCGGGCGAAATCCCCCTTGAGGTGCAACTGCAAGGAACGAAGCTGGTAGCTCTGCTCGGGCCCCTCGACGCGCTCACTGTTGCCGGGACGAAAGTCGAAGAGGCTACAGCCGGTCTCATCTGCCAATCTGCGCAAGCCTTCCAGCACATCCGCCTCGGTCAATGTTTGGGGAATCCGTTCCAGCGATCGGCGGTAAGCGACGGACGCTTGTCGGCGAATATCCACCGCCTGCGCATGCTGAGTTCTTATCCCTTCGGCCGCGGCCACTAGCCGTTGCATCGTCTCGGCTTCCTGGACCATGGCTTCTGTCCAGCGATGGATGGCCAACTGCAATTGCCAGACGAGACAACCGATCGCGATACAGGAACCCGCGGCCAACAGGTGCAGGGCCCAGGATCGTTGGAGTATCCAAGCGGAGTAGCCTGGAACTTCAATCTTCATAGGTAAACTCCAGATCGAAGTCTGCGAGGAGCTTTCCGCCCGATTCACGGTCGCTGGTACTGCGCAAGGTGAGCGTCTCGAAGACGCCATAGCCATGGAGCGTCTCCATAAATTCGGTCACGCTGGGACTACCCTGGGTATAGCCTTTGAGCGAGGCCTGGGAGAGGAACCTCGGCGACGACGGTGGAACGCCATCAGCCCCGACTTTGCCGGTTGCCTTCCGGGTGACCACGCGCAGGCTTTGGAGTTGGACCGGGCCTCGGTCGGAGTTACAGGCTTGGGCCAGTACCCCGAGCAGGGAAGCGGTATGGATCGGGGCTACCACTTGTTGCAGGCAGTGGGTCCGTTTTTCAATGCGTCGCGTCTCCGCCAGGATAGCCTTGGCCTGCATCTCCTGGGCGGCCAAAGGTCCGAAGGCAATTTTCAGCTCTCGGATCCGCGAGGCGGCTTGATAAGCCCGATAGAATGCCGGCGATTGGACGATCAGCCACCCGACTACGGCGACCAGCAGCATCCGCAACCAGAGGCGCATGACCCGCCAGGCCAGACGGCGGGCGATGAACGGCGACGGAAACAGGTTTACGTGCATCCTTAAACCTCCCACGCCAAGGCGGATAGGCTGGCGGCGATGGCGTAAACCCCCACCGGAAGTGTGTCGCACCAACCGGATCCCGCGCCGACTTCCCAACAGGCGGTAGGAATCCGTGTCAGCGACTCCAACTCGGCCGCCACCTTGGGCACGATGGTCCCCGAACCAGTGACCACGATCTCTTCCGGACGCAAGCTGCCAACGCTGTACTGGAGGTAATGGGCGGTCTGTTGGATCTCTTCCGCCAACTCCCGGAGGAATCGCGTTTGATGATTCTTTAGCCCCAGGCTGATCTCGTCGGCGGCGACCGAAACCTCGGGAGATGGACGTCGGAAGAGGAGCAGGCTGCGGGCCTCCTCGACCGATAGCTGAAAATCAGCGGCGATCGGTTGCAACAGCTCCCGTATTCCCAAGGAATGCAAAACGCGGGTCAGTACCGGGACCGCCTCCATCACCAAGGTCAACGTCGTACAGCGTTCTCCGATATCGATCATCAGGTAGGGATGGCTGACTTCACCGAGAAAAATCTTTCCCGCGCGTGCCTGGCAGCACGGCATGGCATCCCACAGTTGTGGTTCCAGCTCGTGCCGCAAGAGTTCACCACCTAACCATAAGCCGAATTCCCGAGCGACCGTGGCGGTCGCAAACGAGGGCATGGCTGCCCGCGCACGGCTGAGATTCATCAACTCCCAGCTTTCAATCACCAGCTCCTCGATGGTCACGTCATAATCCGCAGCGATCTCAGCCGAAAGGATCTCCGGGGATTCGTCGGAAGTTCCCGATGGCAAGTCCAGTTCGCGGTAGTCGACCAAACCATCGCCGAGAACGAGTCCAGCCGACCGGTGCCGGAATAAACCTTGGGCATTACCGAAGCGATCGAGCAAATGCCGGATGGCAACCTGCGGCTCGAGGGGAACGTCCGACTTCGCGGTGGCTGCTTGAGTGGTCTGGGCGTCAGCCTGAGCCAGCGCATCGAACAAACCGCCCGACCAGCCCTGGGTCAAACGCCAGCAACCCCCTTCGTATTCGAGTTGTGCAGCGCGGATCCAGTCCAACCCAAGTTCCATACCGATCCAACCGGCGACCGGCAACCGCAAGAGGCGGCGAGCTTTTCCAAGGGTGTGGGCGAGGACAGTCATGGTGCGAAACCCTAGGTTTCGCCGGCGTCTCGACCGGCTGCGGGGATTGGCTAGTGCCGGCTTTTTTCAGGAGACCGCCGTCATATCCAGCATCGGTAGCACAATCGACAAGACGACCGTGGCAACGACGGCCCCCAGCCCGAT
>JBILTQ010000257.1:0-8050 GCA_044371435.1 Pirellulaceae bacterium
AGATCGCGATATTCTTCGAGGCGCTGCCGCAAGCGACCGTCAAGGTCAACGCTTTACTCGGCATGCCGAAGCGGTCGAAGATGAGTTGATCGTCGGTCTTCGTGGCCGCTCCGGTCGCTGTCGGATAATAACTGCATGCATAGGGAGTGTCGCTCAACGAAACCCGGTACCCGGTGGCTGGATGGAGGGGCGAAGGGACATCCTCGAGAAGATACTCATTATTCACGTAGGCGAAGGTAATCGTGGTGGAGCTACTGGTGGTCCGCGCATGCCGTCGGGCGAGCTCTAAATCCTGGACCAGGCGTTGGCTAGCCGCCTGCACCCGGAACTCGGAGAGGCTGGCGGTGTAACGCGGGATGGCGGCGGTAGCCATGATCCCGAGAATCATGACCGCGATCAGGGTATCGATCAGCGTCCAGCCCCGGCGCTGCGGGTTTGCGAGCCTTTGAGCGAGCCGCTCCGCGGGTAGACGCGGTGGAATCGCCGCCGTGGCTCGTCGCCGCCGAGTGAAATCGGCAGGGTGGTTCAAGGATGGTGGCCGCGAAGCTGACATCGTCAGTACTCGTGTTAGAGCGGATGGCTTGGAGTCACCGAGGGCAGAACCGCCAGGCCCTGCAGGAGACTCGAGGGCAGGCTTTCCTTCAGCGGCGTGCGGGGGGTAGCGCGGGGCGACTCGACCCGTTGGCCCGGTTCGATGTGGCCTTCCCGAAGGCAAGTCAGGAAAGCCTCGACGATTTCCCCATCCCACATCTTTCCCGACTCCCTGAGCAGGATCTCTTCGGCCTTGGCCGAGGGCATGCCGTCGCGATAGGGACGATTGCTGGTCATGGCATCGTAGGCATCGCAGACCGCCAGGATCCTAGCGATGAGGGGGATAGCGTCTGCCTGGAGCCCGGAAGGGTAGCCCGTACCATCGACTTCTTCGTGATGATGGAGGATACCTGGTAAGGCGTAATCGATCTTGCGTAGGTGCTTGAGGATCGCATGCCCGATGGTGGGGTGGGTTTTGATGACCGCGTATTCTTCGTCGGTCAGCGGGCCCGGTTTTTTCAGGATCGCATCCGGGATACCAATCTTTCCGACATCGTGGAGCAATCCAGCCAGGTAGATATCCTCGCAGTCCTGGGCCGACAATCCGAGGTGTGCAGCGACGGCCATCGCGAAGGAGGCAACCCGTTCGCTGTGACCGCAGGTATACGTATCTTTGGCGTCGATCGCATTGATGATAGCCCGCACCATACCGGTCATCAGCTCTTCCTGCTCGTGGAATAACCGGGTATTGCTGGCCTGGGAAGCCAGCATGTTGGCAGCTGTGGTCAGCAGGCCTGCTTCAAAGGTGCCGAAGCGATGTTCGCACAGCGGACTGGAGGTCGCGGGGCTGACGATCGCATGGCACTCCGGACAGATTTTGTTGATCGCTAACAACCATCCATACCGCTGGTCTCCTTTGGAGACGGGGGTCACCATGCAATGGCCGATAGCGTCGAACTCGGCCGGCCAGGGCTTGCTCCATGGGGTCTCGAGGATCATCGGCCAGCGGCCGGTTTGGGCTTCGAGCAACGTCAGTAACGGTCGGAAGAGGTCGGGCTGGCCTAGCAACTCCTGTTCCCCTCCAAGATGATGTACCGCCAAGCCGCGTTGGTCAGGATCGCTTTCGCTGTCGAGATATTCCAGCAGGATCAACTGCTCCGCCCGAATCACCGCAGCCATCGATTCGATGCATCCCTTGGCGAACTGGGCGACCGGCGTGGTCAGGTCGTAGTCACTCGCGTGCTCATGCGAGTGACGGAGCCAGGTCAGCTCTTCGAAGTCCTGGGTGACCTGGCGAATATAATCCAAGGTTTCTCCCTCACGCCCCTCGTCTTCCAAGCGTCGAGCCACCAGCTCACGGGTCGAGTCGAGAACCGCGTGCAACCAGCGGAGCGGCAGGGGAGGGGTGGCGAACGCCAGCAGCAGTCGATAGTCCTGTTCGGCCGTGCCGCGTAAAACCACCAGGCTGCGATCGGGATCTTCCGGATCGTCCAGCAGCCATGGCCCGCTTCCGCGCGGTGCCCAAGCCGGACTGCGACGGTGAAAGCAGGCCGCGAGGCTCGCCATCCCGGCTTGGTCGGATGCCGGTTTCCCCAACTCTATCCAGCCACCCTCGGACTGGGTCAACAGCAGGCACGGCAGGTCGAGTCGGCTTTGAAGTTCCTCCCGGAAGCGTTCCGCGAATTCGAGATGCTGGCGGTTTGGAATGTTCATCATCGATCCTTGCGCGACCTACACTTCCGGCGAACGTCGCCGCCTTCGGGGAGTTTGCCAAGATTATCTAGCACGCAAAATTTAACGAGGAGGGAAGGATTTCTGGGATTTTGTTTGCCCTGCCGTTATTTCCATCCTAGGTTTGCCCGGTCGGGGGGTTGGGAACGGCGAACGTCAAGCCGGCCCTCCCGAAACTGAGCGTCTATTTCGAGGAAATGCGAGAACATGTTGCTGTCAATGAATCGTCGGGTTTCGAGGTTGCGTCGGGCGTTTACGCTGGTGGAACTGGTAGTTGTCGTATTGATCGTAGGGATTCTGGCAGCGGTAGCGGCTCCCAAGATGTTCGACACGACGGGGAAGGCCAAAGAATCGGCGACCAAGACCTCGCTGAGCGTGGTCCGCAACGCCATCGAATTGCACTTCGCCGAAAACGGTAGTTATCCGGCCACGGCTAGCGATGTAGAAACCGGCTTGACCAAGTACATCAAGGGTCCTTTCCCGAAGGCCGAGATCGCCAAGACCGCCGACAGCAAAGTCAAAGTCGGAACCACCCCGGACGGTACGACGGGCTGGCTTTACGATAGCACCACCGGCAACATCATCGTCAACGATGACAACTACAAGTTGTGGTAACGGACGCCGACGCGAAGCGGCGTCAGAAACTTCGAGGGAACGATCATGGCATCCCATCAGCTCAAGGTATTGATCGCCGAAGACAATCGCGTCTTTGGCGACGTCTTGAAATTCAATCTCGAGCGGCATGGCTTGGATGTCACGCTCATGCGGACGGGCGATGCGGCGGCTCGAGCTCTGGCAGAGCAAACTTTTGATTTGTTATTGACCGATATCGAGATGCCGGGCATGCGGGGCGACGAATTGTGTCGCCTGGCCCGACAACAGCTCAACCTGGCATCGCTGAAGATCGTCGTCTGTTCGGCGCGTGGGTTGGAACTCGATCAAGACTACTTGAAAAACGCCTTGGCGGTTTCGGCGATCGTCTTCAAGCCTTTCAGCATGCGCGACATTTTCAAGCTTTTGGACAGCCTGCACGCCGAAATACTCGCCGAGGATGCGGGCCTGAGCCTGGCACGCATCGGCTAAGAGGCTAAACATGTTCGCTTCCCTGCACACTCCCTTCCCTGCGCTCGCCATCGGCCTTTCCAGTCGTTGGTTGGCCGGGCTGGGCCTGCTCATCGCCACCGCCACCCTCGGCTTCTGGATCTGGCCGTCGTCGATGTCTTGGGAGTTGGCGAGCGCGGTGGGGGTGGTGATGGGGGCATGGCTGGTTGCTCTCCTCTGGGGGAGGCAGCGCGAAGCCAGTTGGCGTCGTCAGCTTACCGAACAACTGCTCAGCGTGCAGCGGACGAAGGGGGAACTCGGAAGTTTATGTCCGATTCCAGCCACGGCTCCCCCCGCTCAAGGCTGGAATTATCTGTTGGCGAAGGTGCAACAGCAGTCGGTATGGAATGGGGTCGAAAGGCGACTGTCGGAATCGGTCAACGCGCAGCAAGCCCGCCAGTGGGAGGCGATGGTCCATGCCCAGAGCGACGGGATTGTCCTCTGCGATGACACTGGGAGGATCCTCCAGGCCAACCGCGCCAGCGCAGCGATTCTGGGGAAGGGTGAGCTAGCTTCGCTGTTGGGGAAGGATTGGCAGGAGGTGTTGCGAAGCGTAGTCGGCGACGAGGCCTTCGAGCAATCGCTCGTCGACACCTTCGCCGGTTCGCTCCATCGGGTAGTGGAGGTGCAGCCAGCTAGCGGCAACGGCGAGCGTATCTGGCGGGTCAGCGTTCGCCACGCGACTCACTCCCCCCAGGGGATAGCACATACCATCTGGTCGATTCGCGACATCACCCAGGCGCGGTTGGCCGAGCAGGCCCGGGAGCAATTCGTGGCTACGGCCACCCACGAGCTGCGGACACCCTTGGCGAATATCCGCGCTTATGCCGAGACCTTGGGGATGGAAGAGGAACTCTCGGTTGAAATGCAGCGCGATTTTTGCAATACCATCAATAATGAAGCGTCGCGCTTGGCCCGCTTCATCGACGATTTGCTCAACGTCAGCCAGATGGAAGCCGGCTCGATCACCCTTCGCATCCATGAGATCCATCTCGATCGATTATTAGAGGAAATCGTCGATCACCATCGACCTTTGGCCAACGACAAGGCCCAGAGCTTCGAATACCAGCCGCCGCCGAAAATCCCACGGATTCATGGGGACAAGGACAAGCTGGCTGCCGCCTTGACCAACCTGCTCGGCAATGCCATCAAGTACACGCCGGACGGCGGGCGGGTGCAGTTGAAGGTTGAATACGACGCTTCCAAGATCTATATCCATGTCGAGGACACCGGCTTTGGTATCGCTCCCGAGGAATTGAGCCAGTTGGGATCGAAGTTCTTTCGCAGTCACGACGATCGGGTGCAATCCATTCAAGGGAACGGCTTGGGGTTGGCTTTCACCCAGGAAGTAGCCCGCTTGCACGGCGGCAATCTCGGCATACGCTCGCAGTTGAATGCCGGCTCGTGCTTCACCTTGGAACTACCGTTGGCTTAAGCAGGAGCGGGATGCGATGGAAATCAAATGCTCTGGCTCGATCCGCACCCTGGACTGCGATCTGGCGCTGACCCGAGACCACCTGGCCAACTTCCAACGCTTGGTCGACCAATGTTTCGGCGATGGTTTGCCGCGTTTAGTCATCGATATGCGCTCAACGCCGCTGATCG
Organism: Pirellulaceae bacterium; assembly: GCA_044371435.1. Taxonomy (GTDB): domain Bacteria; phylum Planctomycetota; class Planctomycetia; order Pirellulales; family Pirellulaceae; genus JAIYDQ01. The sequence continues at coordinate 4,969 of JBILTQ010000257.1, forward strand.
ATAGCGATGGGCTCGAAGCCCTGCTAACGCTCAAGGAGCGTTGCGATCTCGATGGCGGGGGTGTTGTTATCGCCCGTCCGAATCCCCTCTGCGAAGATATCCTGCGGGTCACCGGCCTGACCGGCGAGCTATTGGTATACAGCGACTACGTTGAGGCCCTGGGGAGTTTCTCGCGATGAGCAGCGTCGATTGGTTACCTCGAGGTGGCCGCCACCTGACTGCGGGCTGGGGCCGGAGTGATTCCGTTGGCGGTAGCCGCAAACGCCCGTCGCCCTTGGGCGAGCGTCTGGTCGGGGCAGGGGTAATCAGCGAAGCCGAGCTGGAAGCTGCCTTGAAGAATCATGCCAACTCCAATGTGCAGTTGGGTGAGACGCTGCTCAAGATGGGCCTGGTCGATGAGGACACCCTCATCCTCTTTCTCGGGCAGCAGATCGGGGTCCCGGCGGTGCGTCTGCGGAGTGGCCTGATCGATCCCCAGGCGGTCCGATTGTTGCCGCGGGCCAAGGCCGAGGCCTACTGCGCGCTGGCCCTCTTCCGGGTTCGCGATCGCTTGACGGTAGCCATGGCCGATCCGGCCAACCTGCGTTACGTCGACGAGCTTTCGCGGATCAGCGGTTTGAAGGTGCGGCCGGTGCTGGCCATGCGCGGCTCCATCGAGCGGATGCTCAAGCTGTGCTATGAGGATAACTTCGCCGTCGACGAAGTGACTGCCGACCTCGAAGAGAATTCGGTGGAGATCACCGCCGATACCATCGATGTTTCCCTGGCTGATGTGGAATCGTTGACCGATGGTAGCCCCGTCATCAACCTGGTCAACTACATCATCGTGCAGGCGATTCGGCAGCGAGCCAGCGATATTCATCTCGAGCCGAGTCCGCAAGCCTCGTTGATCCGCTATCGGATCGATGGTCACCTTCGCGAGATCCTGCGTCCGCGTCGGGAGTTCCATGCAGCCATGGTTTCCCGAATCAAGGTGTTGGCCAAACTGGATATTTCGGAGCATCGCATGCCGCAGGACGGACGGATCCACCTGGTGGTCGACGGCCGCGAGATCGATCTGCGTGTGTCGACCTTGCCGACCATCCTCGGTGAGAAAGTCGTGATGCGCGTGTTGGATCGGAAGAACATCACTTTTTATCTCGACAAACTTGGGATGCGGAGCCAGGTCCTGGCCACCACCAAGAGCTTGCTCAGCCGTCCCTATGGCTTGTTCCTGACGACAGGCCCTACCGGTAGCGGCAAGACGACGACCCTGTATTCCGCCGTCGAGTTGATCAAGTCGGCGCAGCGGAATATCGTCACCGTCGAGGATCCGGTCGAGTACCAGTTGGACCAGATCAACCAGGTACAGGTCAACGGCGGTAAAGCAATGCAGTTCCCCGATGCCTTGCGGGCCATCCTGCGGCAGGATCCGGATGTGATCATGATCGGCGAGATTCGCGATGCCGAGACAGCCTCGATCGCCATTCAAGCAGCCCTGACTGGACACCTGGTGCTCAGCACGCTGCATACCAACGATAGTTTCAGCGCCGTGACCCGCCTGGTGGACATGGGGATCGAGCCCTTCAAAATCGGGGCTGCCTTGCTGGGAGTGATTGCGCAGCGCCTGGTCCGTACCGTTTGCCCAGCCTGCGATATCGTCTACTACCCGGAAGCGGAGCAACTGGACGCCATCCGTTATCAAGGGGATTATCGACGGCAGTTTCATCGCGGGCAGGGGTGCCGCGAATGCTACGACTCCGGGTATCGGGGGCGGATCGGGATCTATGAAATCTTTACCGTCGATCGAACTTGTCGCGAAATCATCGCCAACCGCGGTACGGCCGACGAGTTGCGGAAGCATCATCGCAGTCAGGGGCGGTCCCTGCTGCTCGACGAAGGTATCATCATGGCCGAGTCGGGCCGAACGACGCTCGACGAAGTCATGGAAGTTGCTTTCATCGATGAATGAGTTGTCTGGGCGACGGCGATAAGCGAGAGAGGCTGCCATGTTCAAGCGTGTGGAATCGCCGCTGATCCCTGGTCGCGGGCGGACCGGCTCGGGGAATTCGTCGTCCATTCGTCCAGCGGTTCGCCGATCTTCGGGGGCGAACAACCAGCGATCACCGTCAGCCGTTCCGGTGATGGGGAAAAATCAGGTAGCGTCTGGAATCGCTTGGCCAGAGAAGAAGGTGCGTTCGTCCGACCTGGTGGTAGCGCTATCGCAACTGACCATCATGATCCAGTCGGGGGACGACTTGGCCGAGGCTTTGCGGATGATCGCCCGGCAATGCTCGCAGCCCAAATTGCGGAAGGTGCTCAGCGACATCCACCGTGAAGTGGAACAGGGAAATCGTTTTTCCGCTGCCTTGGGGAAGTATCCGAAAGTCTTCGATGAGGCGATGGTGGCAGCGGTCGAGGCGGGGGAACAGTCCGGACGGCTGACCGAAGTCCTCGATAGGATGGTCGGGGCCATGCGCAAGGATCAGCACCTTCGGAGCGTGGTCGGTTCGATGCTGACTTATCCAGCCGTCCTCTGCCTGATCACGACGGTGGTAGTTTTCGCGATGTTCTTCTTTGTCCTGCCGCAGTTTGCGAAGGTTTTTGCCGATATGGAGCGGCCGATCCCGCCACTGACCCAGTTCCTCTTGGGTATCGGTGGTTTCCTTCGACAAAGGATTGGCTGGCTGGCGGCGGCGGCGACCGCGGCTTTGGGGCTGGGGGTCGCCCTGCGCGGGAATCCGAGGTTGCGGGCGTCGCTCGATCGGCTGGTGCTGCACGCAGCTGTGGTGAAGCAGGCCAGCCGACCTTTGATGGCCGGGCGGCTCTTTCGCTTGATGGGGACCATGGTCGAAAACGGGGTGCCGCTGCTGGATACGATCCGTCTCTGCAAGAAAGCCACCAGCAATTCTTTGTTCCGTGATTTATTCGGGACGATCGAACACGATATCCTCCGCGGGGAAGGGATGGCCCGGGCCTTGAGCCAGGCCACCTTCCTGCCCGAAGGGGCCGCCCACATGGTCAGTACCGGCGAACGCACCGCCCGACTCCCTTTTGTCTTGCAGTCGCTGGGGGACTACTTTGAGGAAGAAGGTGAACGCAA
>JBILTQ010000258.1:0-8028 GCA_044371435.1 Pirellulaceae bacterium
ATCTAGGCAGATTGCAGGAAGAAGGTCAAACAGGCTTGTTTTTCCGGTGTTAGCGTGGTTTTTGGTGGGCGCGTGTTCCCTTGGCCTGGCGGGCTTGGGTGCTACCCAGGCAGGCCTGAATTTCCTGAAAGTGCTGGCAGGATGGAGACGGGAAGGGGCCGGGAGTCCTGGAAGCCAGGAACTGCCGCTGATTTTCTCGAATATTTATCGAATAGTAGGCTGGTGAACCGCCAAATACCTTCTCTTCCTGGATGGCTGAGCGTATGCTAACGCCGCGTCCAGGGAATCGACGAAGGATCGGCTGGAGCTGGAGCATGAGTCAATTCCTATTCTACTATCAGCGTCCGGAACCGGCGACATGGGTTTACATGTCGTCGTTCCTGATCATTGCGCTGTATTTCATGTGCCATCGCCTATGGAGCGTGCGGAATCTGGACATTTTGCTCATCATTTTGCTGACCCCTGGGCTGATGTTGGTTTATGAGGGGCGGAAAGCCAAAGCGCAGGCTGATTCGGGGGGAAGCAGGGCGGTGGAGTCCGGCGTTGCCGAGGCAGCTTCTTTGATTTCCAAGTCGCCTAACCAGGCGATGGCTAGCCGGGAAGTCATGTCCCAGGCCATGGTGGGGACGGAACCGAGATCCGAGGCCAGGTTGGCTTCGGCCACGCTCGGGGATACTGGATGGAGCGGCGATCAACTCCAGTTTTTTGGGTTTGCCTGGCTGCTGGCGATCTGTGGGTTTTGGCTCATTCGTTTGCTGCTGGACACGGCGATGGTGCGTCGACCATTACTGGAGCCCAACCTTTCGAGCGGCGGGACGACCTTTATTGGAATTTCGCTGTTCTTGTTTTTGATGGCGAACGTCCTTACCAGTCCAACGGTGTATCAGCTCAAGACTGGCATCAAGCCGGGGCCAGGCTACGAGTTGCTAAAGATTCTTCCCGATATCCAAACCTCCCCCAGCCCAGATTTCGCCGAGTCGTCGGCAACGCCGTCTTCCGGAGGGGAGGCAGTTGTTTCGGTCATGGACTCCGCCCCAGCCCAAGGGTTGGAGGAGACCGAACCCCGGATCGTCGCCCTCTCGAGATTGTTGCTGATCGTTGCCAATTTGATTTTGGTGCTCGGGATTGTCGCCATCGGTTACTGGCATTTCGAAAATTTGAAAACAGGCATTGGCATTGCTACTCTGTTCCTGCTTTTGCCGTATACGGCCCAGATGACTGGCCGCCTGGATCATCTGGCGCCTGGCGCGTTGATCGTCTTGGCTATCGCTTTCTATCGACAACCTGGGGTGGCGGGGATCATGCTGGGAGGGGCCGCTGGACTGGTCTTTTTTCCATTTTTCCTGGTTCCGCTGTGGCTCAGTTTCTACTGGCTTCGCGGTCGAAAGCGGTTTCTGGGGGGTTTCCTCACGAGTGTGATCGGGATGGTGGCTGGCTTGTTGGTTGCGAGTCAGGATGGCTTTTGGCCACGACTGGGCCAGATGTTCGGTACCATCCCCTTTGCCATGGAAAAGCTGGATGGGATCTGGGCTCCTTACGGCTGGCATCCGTACTTCCGGGTTCCCGTTATGGTCATTTTTGTTGTGCTCAGCCTGTCCTTTGTCTTCTGGCCAGCTCAGAAAAGCCTGGCCACTTTGTTGAGCTGTTCGGCGGCGATCATGACCGCCTCTCAATTTTGTTATGCCTATGGTGGTGGGTTGTACATGGCCTGGTTCCTGCCGTGTACACTACTGACAGTGTTTCGTCCTAATCTCGATGATTGCATCGCCCTGGACGTGGTGCGATCCTGGTCGAGGTCCAAACCGATCCCGAAAACATCGGATACCGGCGCGGAATCGTCTTACGCCGAGGCTGGCTGAGGCTGGAGGACGCGGCTTTTAGCCGGAGTGGCTGCAGGCACGCCTTGGGATTGAAACTGGTTCCCTTCCTTTTCTCGTTCTTCAACCAAGCAACTTATGAATTCGTCGCAAGTATGGCCGATCGGCGTGTTTACCAGCATTGACGCCGGATTGGGGGTTAAGCTTGAGGTGGCCAGTGAGCTACAGATTCCCACGATCCAGTTGCACACCCCTCATCGCGAGGGAAGGACACCGCAGGCCGCCGAAGGTTTTGTTCGTCGTTTGGAAGATTTGGGCATCCGCTTGACCTGTGTGTTCGGCGGGTTCGAGGGGGAGAGTTATGCAGACATCCCGACGGTGGAGCAAACGGTGGGGTTGGTGCCTTCGGCGACTCGGTCCGCACGCCTCCAGGAAATGAAGGAGATTTCAGATTTTTCGCGTTTGTTGGGCTGCGATGTAATCGGCCTGCATTTGGGTTTTGTACCCCACGATCGCGGTTCGAAATTGTATAGCGATGTGATCCAAGTGACCCGTCAATTGTGCGATCATGCTGCGCACAACGAGCAGAATGTTCATCTCGAAACCGGGCAGGAGACAGCCGAGGGGTTGCTAGCCTTCATCGGTGATGTGCAACGCTCTAATTTGTTTATCAACTTCGACCCGGCCAATATGATTCTTTATGGGACGGGTGAGCCGATCGGAGCGTTGGAGAAAGTTGGGGGCTACGTTCGGAGCGTTCACTGTAAGGATGGGAAATGGAGCGAGCAACCCGGCAAGACCTGGGGATGTGAAGTTCCCTTGGGGGAAGGGGACGTCAACATCGAGACCTACCTGACCACCTTGAAAAATCTAGGATACCGCGGGCCGCTGACCATCGAACGGGAGATTCCCCAGGATCCAGTGCGGCAGAAAGAGGAGATTTCTCGTGCCGTTCAGCTTCTCGAATCCTTGAAGCACAAGCTCTGGGCCAGTCCCAAGGCCTGAAGCGTTGAGTCCAGGAAGGTAGTTTCGTGCTTCACGCCAAAATCGGTCCTATCGCTGTTCATTACCCTCAACGATGCGAGACCAACGCCCAACTGCAGGCCGCTTATCCGGCTTGGGATATGGGGGAAATCGCCTCCAAGACGGGGATCCATCAACGTCATATCGCTGCCACCGGGGAAACGTCGTCCGATTTAGCGGCGGCTGCGGCGGCCAAGCTCTTCACGGAGCACGAGATTGATCCGGCTTCGATCGATTTCGTGCTGTTGTGCACGCAAACGCCCGACTATCCCTTGCCGACGACCGCGTGTTTGCTCCAGCATCGCCTGGGAATTCGGACGACGGCCGGGGCCCTCGATTTTAATCTTGGCTGTTCCGGCTTTGTCTATGGTATTTCGCTGGCCGAGGGGTTGATCGCCAGTCGTCAAGCTCGTCGGATCTTGTTATTGACTGCCGAAACCTATTCCAAATTCATCGATGCTGACGATCGGTCCTTACGCACGATTTTTGGCGATGCGGCAGCGGCTACCTTGATTGAAGCGGTGGAGGAGCCGACGTTGAGCGGCTTTCGCTTCGGTACCGATGGGAGTGGGGCCGACACGTTGCTGGTAGCGGATGGCGGGATGCGTTCCGCTCAGGATGCGATTCGACCGCGGCATCGAAAGCGCTGGAAGAGCCGCTTGTATATGGACGGTCCGAGCTTGATCAGTTTCACGGTGACAGCGGTGCCTCAGTTAGTCCGCGAAATGCTGGAAACGGCTCAGTTATCCATCGAGGATATTCGCTTTTTCCTGATGCATCAGGCTACCGATAAGATGTTGCGGCAACTGCAGGTCGCCCTGAATGTCGATGATCGGCAGTTGCCGATTCGCCTGCGGGATTGTGGCAACACGGTCTCAGCTACCCTGCCGATCTTGATCCACGACCTGCGTTGTTCGGGTGAACTGACCCCGGGGATGCAGACGCTGATGGTCGGCTTCGGCGTAGGCTGGTCGTGGGCTGGCTGTTTATGGCGTTCCACCTGACGCAGGCGTGTGAGAGAGATTCGGTAGATCGAGGATGGCGATGGACTACTTGCAGCTGAATGGGAAACGCTTTGTCGTGTTTGGGGTGGCGAACCGAAAAAGTGTCGCCTACGCGATCGGCAAATCCCTTCTGGAATGTGGGGCGGAGCCGTTGTTCGTGGTGCGAAGTGCTCAGCGACAAGTCGAGGTTGGCAAGTTGTTTCCGGGATCGATCGTGCTGGTCTGCGATGTCGAGCAGCAAGCGGAGATCGAGGCGGTCGCTGAAGTCATCCGTGGGCAGGTGGGGAGCGTCCACGGTTTGGTGCACTCGATCGCATTCGCCGACTACAGTCAGGGGATCCGTCCCTTTCACGAGACGACTCGCCGGCAGTTCCTGCAAGCGATCGATATTTCGTGCTTCTCATTGATCGCCATCGCGAATGCTTTCAAAGAGCTTTTACAGCCCGATGCGGCCGTGGTCACGATCAGCATTTCCACCACGCGGATGGCCAGTGAAAGCTATGGCTTTATGGCGCCCGTTAAGGCAGCCCTCGATGCGTCCTTGGCCTTCCTCGCCAAATCCTTCAGCCGGTTCTCCAAGGTTCGCTTCAATGCGGTCGGGGCAGGCTTGCTTAAAACCTCGGCTTCGGCCGGAATACCTGGCTATGTCGATGCTTACCTGTTCGCAGAAAAAGCCATCCCGCGCGGCAAGGGATTGACGACGCAGGAGGTGGCCGACACGGCGATTTTTCTGCTGAGTCCGCGTTCTTCGGGGATCAATGCGCAAACGCTGATCGTCGACGCTGGCATGTCGACCAACTACTTCGATCAGGCCATTATCCAGCGGGTTGCTGGGGGATAGCGAAAGGCGGCAGTCGACGACCATCAGCGACTTGGCCGCAGCGCCGATTGTTCCAGGGCTAGCCAGCAATGAGTTGCTCGAAAAGTTGACGCTGCCGGATCATGGCGGCTACCTTATCGTCGGGTTTGGTTCGGCATTCCAGCAGCACCCAGCCCTCGTAGTCCATGGCTCGAAGCAACTTCATCAGCGTGGCGTAGGGATAGTCTTGATCGTCGAGTTCACGCACGTGACAGGTAGCGCCGAAGCGATCCTTCACCATCTGGAAATTAGCTTCCAGCCCAGCCCCAGCCAGGTCTTCCCCGTTTGAGTTCCAGCAGACGGTAACATTCGGATGGGAAGCAATTTGAAAGATATCGCGGATGACCGGTAATTCGGAGGTGCCTTTGCCATGGACCTCGACGCGAATCTGCTGTCCATAGTTGTAGCCATATTCGGCGACTTCATTGAGGGCTTTCCCGATCTGCTCGATCGTTTTCTCGCGGGGGATATCCTTGACGAAACCATTGGGCTTGACCTTGACTCCGCTACCACCGCAGTCATGCATTAGGCGGATGAATTCCTTGGTTTGGTCGATGTTCTGGCGGACTACCACCGGGTCGTTGGCGTGGAATTCGGCGTTCGATCCATAGCCTACCAGTTGAATGCCACTGTCGGCGAATCGCTGTTTGACTTCCTGTCGTTGCTCGGCTGTGAGGACGGGCTCCACCCCATGCTGGTGTTGCGTTCGGAGTTCCACGCCACGCAGACCAGCCTGCTGGCAAGAAGCCAACAAGGTTGGCAGATCCATATGCTCTCCCCAAAGGTAGGTAACCAATCCCAACTGCATCTTCGTCCACGGGGCGGGTGCGGCGAGGCTAGCGGTTGGCCCACTCCATGCGGCGATGGAGGCGGCGGCGGCGGTTGTGCCGAGAAAGTGCCGACGAGACGAAGTTGTGTGGGGCATGGTAGAATCCAAAAATGGCAGGCGAGGGAACGATTACTTGCCTGATTAGTCTACGCCATGAAATCGGTGAATGGAACAAGGACTCATGCGGCTGAACAAGCGATTATCTCTGCTGATGCGTGCTGGCCGATGGTCACTTGGGGCGTGGGCGGTCGTCGTTTGGCTGCTGCCGGTAGAATGCGGCTTGGGGGCCAATGAAAACGCGGGGTACCTGACGCTGTGGATCCGCCGTTGGGATCCGGCGACGCCTCCTGGCCGCGAGCCATTGCCGGCCCAGGATTTTTCCGATGTTGCTTTGCGGCGCTATCGCGAAGCGTTGGAGAGCGACGTGCAGCAATTCCAGCGAGGCATGGCGGAGCGAGCTCAGTCCGGTCGTGATTGGGAGGGCGGGCTGGGCGTTTCCGAAGAAGAAGCCCGGCGGGGCGAGGAAGCGGTCGAGCTCTATCGAAAATTGTGCTTTTGGAAGTGGGTCGGTCGCGAAGGTTTGCCCGCCTGTGAGGTTTTGCCGACCAGTACGGTTCGCCCCTTCAAGCTGGATCTCAAGACGAGCGGAGCTCGCTTACCGCCAGGCTTAGGCTGGACCGGCCGGTACTCGATCGCGCGATCACCGCACTTTCAAATAACGACGCAAGCCTCGACACGTGTTGCCAGCGAAGTCGCCAAGCTATGCGAGGAGACCTATGCTATCTGGCAGCAGTTGTATTTTCCGATGTGGGCGGATCCGCTGAAGTTGTACACAGCGATCCAGCAGAATCAGCCCTTGGCCTTACCGATGCAGTCACCGATGCAGGTCGTTCTTTTTCGTGATCGCGACAGCTACTTGCAGCATCTTACCGCTATCGAACCCGCGGCTGCGGTTTCAACCGGTTATTACAGTCCACGGCTACGTCGCATTTATTGTTACTGGGAGGCGGCCACTTCGGAAGCTACACTGCGGCACGAATTGACTCATCAGTTCTTTCAGGAGGCTAGCGCGCTGCAGGTCGGCGAGCCAAACCAATTACCGAGCGACACGTGGATTATCGAAGGTTTGGCGCTACATATGGAAGCGGCGGTAATCGCTCGGCACCAACGATACCAGCAAGTCATTTTCGGTGGATGGGACGCCGCGCGGCTCCAGCCGGCTCGCTATCGGCGATTGCACGATCAGAGTTGGGTGAACTGGGAGGATTTTCGTCAAGCCAGGCATGAAAGCTTTCGTTCGAATCCTGAGCTGCGAATGTGGTATTCGCAAGCCGCTGGTTTAGCTCATCTGTGGATGGATTCTGGCAGCGAACAACGCGCCGTGTTCTACCGTTATCTGCGCGGGGTTTTCGAAGGTCAGCCGCAGCCGGGAATTTTAGGGGGGTGGAACGAAGATGATAAAGTGCGGGAGGCGTACGATCGTTTCCTGCTCGATCGCCCGCGCGAGCAAGGTTGGAGGCTGAGTTCACCGGCCATTCGCGAACTGGTACTATCGCGTTGCCAGGTCGACTCCGACATTTTATTGGGATGGCCAGAGGTTCATCGACGTCTGGATTGGTTGGATGTGTCATTTACCGATGTCGATGACCGGGTTTTTACCCAACCCGCATTGACGGAGGGCCAACGACCGTGGGACATCCAACGCCTCAACCTGGAAAACACCAGAATTTCCGATGCCGCCCTCCCGGTTTTAGCGAGGATGCCACGCCTCGAGGAACTCGACCTTTCTCACTGCCAGGTAAGCGACCAGGGGGTGGCATCGCTCGCCGGCCAGCGTTCGCTCAAAATCCTGTGGTTGACGGGAAATCGCGGGGTCACCGACGCCGCTTTGAAGAGTCTGGCAAGCCTTCCGCGGCTGCAGCAAGTGGAGCTGTCGGGGACTTCGGTCAGCGAGGCGGGGTGGCAGGCTTTACTTCGCCAGTCACCGAAGCTGAGACGGCAACCCTGAAGCCTTGAATCCGGCAAGATTTGCTGATTATTCCGATTGTTCGGGGTCGATGAGTTAGCGGCAGAACGAGAATTTCAGGAGGGATGTTATGCCGTCATCGAAGGATGTATTGCTGGCTTTTTTCGCTAGCCTGTCACTGTTGTTCATGGGGGGCTGCTGCGGAGTTAATCACTTTGTGGCTTGCCATCGTGGGTGCATGACGGGATGTGACAGTTGCGGTGGTATGGGGGAGGCTGAGGACGCATGCTCCGCGGCTGATTGCTGTCCCGGCCTTTTGCACGGGAAGATTGCCAGCCGACTGCGGCAGGCGATTTTCGGCAGTTGCGAAAGAGGCTGTGGTGAACTCTACATCGATGAGCGGCTGAATGAGCCTCCGGTCTGTGATCCATGTACAGGCAACGGTGAATTTTCAGGAGCTGCTTGTGGTCCATGCAAGCCGCTGTGGCAAAGGGTGAGGCACTTATGGGGGACCAAATACGGCGGTAGTT
>JBILTQ010000259.1:0-8020 GCA_044371435.1 Pirellulaceae bacterium
AATCAGGCGTTAAAGAATCACCTGGTGGCGACGCAGCAACCCGCTGGGGCAACCCGCGGCTCGTGGGACCCACGGTGTATTTGGGGGGGCTACGGCGGACGCGTCTACAGTACCGCCATGTCCTGCCTGTGCCTGGAGGTCTACTATCGCTACCTGCCGCTGTACCGGACGACGGCGGGGACATCGGCCGAGGGACCGATAGCCAGCGCCCCCAGCGAGGGCGTACAGCGATGATAGCCGCGGGCAGGTCTCGGAGATGCCTCGCTTGAAGGATGCTAGCAGCCGCTGGCCTGAGTCATCGAGCCATGCAGATGATCCTTCCCACAAGGGGAAGTTCGCTCGGCTGGGTCAGCCGATCACCGGGCAGACATCAAACCACTGGCGTTCCTGCTGATGCATCCATTCCATGCAAGAGAGAGGTCCCCACATCCCAGCCTCATACAACCCTAGTTCTGGAGCAGCGGGGCTTCGCCAGGCAGCGATGATCGGATCGATGATCTGCCAGGCTTGTTCGACTTCATCGCTCCTGGCGAACAAGCTGGCATCGCCGTTAATCGCATCTTGCAGCAGCCGCTGGTAGGAATCGGGAAGCTCATCGCCACCCGCGTCGAAGCGGAAATCAAGTTGGCTTTGTCGCATGCGCATCTCCTGATCGGGGACTTTCGATTGAAAATGCAACTGCAGACCCTCGGCGGGTTGGATTTGGATGACGAGGCGATTGGCTTCGGGGGTCACATGGCGATTGCCGCCGAACATCAGGTGTGGGGGCTCCTTGAACTGGATGACGATCTGGGTCGTCCGACAGCTCATCGCTTTGCCGCTCCGCAGATAAAACGGGACCCCTTTCCACCGCCAGTTATCGATGAGCAACCGCAGGGCAGCGAAGGTTTCGGTCGGGCTGTTCTCGGGGACCCCTTCTTCATCGAGATAACCGGCATACTGGCCGCGGACTCCGGCCTCAGAAAAATCGCTCCCATGATAGCGCCGCACGGCTCGCAGGACTTTGACCTTCTCGTCGCGAACGATATCAGCGTTGAAACGGACCGGCGTCTCCATGGCGGTGATCATCAGCAATTGCAAGAGATGATTCTGGAACATATCGCGAAGGACCCCCGACTTGTCGTAGTAGTCGCCACGGCGTCCGACTTTGACTTCTTCCGCGCAGGTGATCTGGACATGATCGATGTAGTTGCGATTCCAGATCGGTTCAAAAATCGTGTTGCCGAAACGCAGGACCATCAGGTTCTGCACGGTTTCCTTGCCGAGATAATGGTCGATCCGGTAGATCTGATCTTCGCGAAAGACTTTGTGGATGGCTTCATTGAGCAACCGGGAAGAGGCCAGGTCGGTGCCGAAGGGTTTCTCGATCACCACCCGCCGTTGGCCGGTGGTGTCGTCGGCCAAGCCGGCTTTGCCGAGTTGGGCGACAGCCGGCTCATACAGTTGCGGCATGGTCGAGAGGTAATAAATACGGGTGGCATTCGTTCCCCCTTCCAACCGCTCGAGGGTCTCGCCTAAGGCGAGGAAGTCTTGATCGCGAGCGATATCGCCAGGCTGATAGAAGATACTCTCGGCGAAGGCCTGCCACGATTCAGGGGTAAAGTCGCGTTTTGCAAACTGAGCGGTCGACTCGGCGAGTTGCGCTCGCCATTGCTCGCTGCTGAAAGGACTGCGGGCGACGCCGATAATCCGCGTCGGCTTGGGCAAACGCTGACGCTGGAACAAGCGGTAGAGGGCCGGGATCAATTTGCGGCTGGTCAAGTCGCCTGAAGCCCCGAAAATCACCATTGAGTGAGACACGGTCCTATCCTCCTGACAAACACGGTTTCGGTTGAATCGATCGGCACGGGCAAGCCCGTGCTCGGATCACACCCTGGCCCGGACTCACCGGAACAAGGCGATAACTCCAACGAGTTGCCAACGGGTTCAGGCAGAGGTCGAGGCGAGGTGACTAGTCAAGGCGCGCGGATGGCTGGTCCAGCCTGCTCGCGGGTCGCGTTGGACGCACCTCCTGAGGCCGACCTTACTTCGGCTGTTTCCGCAAGTCGAGCCATTCGCTGTGGAACGTCCCCGGCATGTCGACTCGCTGGTAGGTATGGGCGCCGAAGTAGTCGCGTTGGGCTTGCAGGAGATTGGCCGGCAAACGCGCCATCCGATAGCTATCGTAATAAGCAAGGGCCGTGGTGAACGCCGGAGCCGGAATACCGAGGTGAGTGGCCGCCATCACCACCGCGCGCCAGCTGGCCTGGGCTTTTTCCAGGGCTTGCTGGAAATACGGGACCAGCAATAGATTCTCCAGGTTAGGCTGGCCATCGAAAGCTTCCTTGATCCGATCGAGGAACTGGGCGCGGATGATGCAGCCCCCTCGCCATAGCAGTGCGCAATCACCGTAGTTCAATCCCCAATCGTATTCCTTGCTGGCCTCCTGCAATTGAACAAAACCTTGGGCATACGAGCAGATTTTGGAAGCGTACAGGGCCTGCTTGACCGCCTCGATAAAGCCTCGCTTGTCACCGACCAAGGCGCGCACCGGTCCATCGAAGGCCAGGTTCTGCCCGGCCTTTGGTCCCGGAAGGACCTGGCTGGCTCGAACGCGAGCTTCCTTCATGGCCGACAGCGAACGGGCGTAGACGGCGGCGGTTACCAGCGTGCTGGGAACCCCGAGGTCTAACGCCAACTGGCTCATCCACTTGCCGGTCCCCTTCGCTCCGGCCACATCGAGGATCTTATCGACCAGGAAACCGTCGCGTCCCTGGTCGTCCTTGGCGCTGAAGATATCTCGGGTGATCTCGATCAAATAGCTTTGCAGTTCGCCTCGATTCCAGTCGGCGAACACCTCATGCAGCTCGTCGTTGCTCAACCCACCGACTTCTTTGAGCAGGAAGTAGGCCTCGCAGATCAGCTGCATGTCCCCATATTCGATCCCGTTATGGACCATCTTGACGTAATGGCCCGCCCCGCGGGGACCGACCCACTCGCAGCAGGGAATGTCTTCCTTGGGCCCGACCTTGGCGGCGATCGCCTGAAAGATCGGCTTGATCGTTTCCCAGGCGGCCTTCGAACCGCCAGGCATCAGGCTCGGCCCCTTCAACGCCCCTTCTTCACCTCCCGAAACCCCGCTGCCGACAAAGAGCAAGCCTTTGCTTTCGACATACTTGGTCCGCCGTTCGGTATCGGCAAAATGCGTGTTGCCACCATCGATCAGGATGTCGCCGGGTTCGCAATAGGGCAGCAACTGCTCGATCAGGTCGTCGACAGCCGGACCAGCCTTGACCAGCATCATCACGAACCTTGGCCGCTTGAGATTCTTCATCATCTCCGCGATCGAGTGGCAGCCGAGGAATTTCTTCCCCTTGGCCCGTCCGGCCATCAACTGATCCACTTTATCGGTGGTTCGATTGTAGACCGCGACACGATACCCGCGACTCTCGACGTTCAACGCCAAGTTTTCGCCCATGACGGCCAAACCAATCAAACCAAAATCGCAGAGCTCACTCATATTCTTCAAATCGATGGCAAAAGATAAAAGGCAGGATGGAGTAGCGACCGATCGCACGCTCCACCCGACGTTCAGGTCACGCGCCCGAATTCTAATCCAATCCGGCAAATCGCAACACGAGGGGCACCCTGGAAAATCGCGGGTCGGCTGGCAGCGAGGCTTGCTGGGAGCGATCGATTTTCTGAAATCGGGGGGAAGAGCGATCCCCTCCCCCACGCTGGGCGGGTAAAGACTGGGGGGACCCGCCTCGGCAGGGGGAGTCTACCCCGAGGCTTGCCTCAAGCTCTCCCTGGGGATCGCCTATCGTCGCTGCTCGCCAACCTTCCCAAAGCAGCTTCCGGCGAATTGCCCCTTGACCTTGGCTTCGCCGTTCGGTAGATAAGCAGAAACAAAGCTGGCTCCGTCGCCAAGTGGCTAAGGCAGTGGATTGCAAATCCGCGATCGTCGGTTCAAATCCGACCGGAGCCTCTCCTTCTTTTATGTCGGATTGGTCCTGGCTTTTATGTCGGATTGGTCCCCGACGACTTCGTCGTGACGAGCCATCTGGGCTGGTTTAAACGGGCGGTTCGAGCGGCGGAGTGGAATCTTTCCGGGCCGCGCCACATCTTCCGTGCGTCGTCCTGCTGGCCCTAGGCGGTGGTGCTGTTGGTTCCGCGGCCGGACGTTCCCGGCGGCTGTTTCCTACCTGGATTTTTTCTCCCGGCAACCGTCCGGACTCTCGGCCATGGGGTCGCCGGCGACACGCCGGCCTCGCTGGGAAAATAGAAGGAAATGCAATTCACGAATTATAATTCGTGTTTTTTCAAGCGGCGATCGGCGTTGGGCGAGGCTCGTCGCCGGCGGCTTGGGAGTGGCCGAGGAGCAGGCTGGTCGCCGCCTTGGAAGCGAGGCGGGGATCTGCGGGGCGCGGTCAGCCGCGGGGTGTGCGGGCGGCTTCGGCTTGCTTGGCCGCCTCCAAGGTATTGCGGAGCAGCATGGCGATTGTCAGCGGACCCACGCCACCGGGGACCGGGGTGATAGCCGAGGCTTTCGCTACGACGCTGGGAAAATGCACGTCACCTACCAGCCTGTCCCCGAGGCGATTGATCCCGACATCGATGACGACCGCCCCCTCCTTGACCATGTCGGCGGTGATCGCTTCGGCCTTCCCGATGGCCACGATCAGAACATCGGCCTGGCGGGTATAGTTCCCGATATCGTCGGACTGGGAATGGACCAGGGTCACGGTGGCGTTGGCGTTGGTCGCGCCGAGCGGGCCTTCCTTTTGAGCCAGCATCATGGCCAAGGGCTTGCCGACGATGTCGCTGCGGCCGACCACCACCGCATGCTGGCCGGCCAGCGGGATCTGTGACCGCCCTAACAATTGCATGACCCCATGCGGGGTGCAGGGAAGGAAGCGGGGGCGTCCTTGGGAGATCAGTCCGACATTTTCCGGGGCGAAGGCATCGACGTCTTTGGCGGGAGCGATGGCGTCCAGGATACGACGTGTGTCAATATGTCGCGGCAAAGGAAGCTGGACCAGGATACCGTGAACCGCCGGGTCCAAGTTCAGGGCTTGAAGCAGGTCCAGCAGGGTCGCTTCGGAGCTTGGTCCCGGGAGGCGGTGGACGGTGCTGCCGATCCCGGCTTGATGACAAGCCCGCTCTTTGTTCCGCACGTACACCTGACTGGCGGGGTCGTCGCCCACCAGGATGGCGGCCAAGCGGGGGGAGTTGCCGAAGCGTTCCTGGAACAGAGCGACTTCCTGGGCGATTTCGCGGCGAATCTCATCGGCCACCGCTTTGCCGTCTAAAATTTTTGCGGGTTTCATGGGTCGAAGTGTACCCCGAGTGACGTAGGCTGAACAACGACGGTCTGCTATAAATTCTCGGATTCAAGCAGCCCACGGATCACCTTGTAAGAAATGGCGAATATGTCGGAAGAAGAAAAGTCCAACCCGGTAGAAGCGATCAAGGATGCCAGCAATTACCTGCGAGGTTCTATCCAACAGGAGTTGGGTGCGGAGACCCCCAAGTTCGGTAAGGAAGATGCCCAGCTGCTGAAGTTCCACGGCACCTACCAGCAGGACGATCGCGAAGCCCGCACCACCAGCAGTGAAGGGGGCAAGAGCGAGAAGGCTTACAGCTTCATGGTCCGCTGCCGTATTCCTGCCGGGATCATGACCAGCGAGCAACTTTTGTCCCATCTCGACATGGCGGAGGAGATCGGGAACAGCACCATCCGGTTGACCACTCGCCAAAGCATCCAGTTGCACGGGATCGTCAAGTCCAACCTGAAACAGTGCATTCGCCGGATCAACGATATCGGGCAAAGCACCCTCTCCGCCTGCGGCGACGTCAATCGCAACGTGATGGCCTGCCCGGCCCCGTACCACGATGGTATCCGCCCCGTCTTGCAGCAATTCGCCCATGACTTGGCCATGCACTTGGCGCCGCGCACCAAGTCGTACTACGAGCTCTGGTTGACCGACGATCAGACAGGGGAATCGACGCTGGCCGGTGGCAGCGACGAATTTTACGAGCCCATCTACGGGAAGGTGTACTTGCCGCGCAAGTTCAAGACGGCAATCGCTTTGCCCAACGATAATTGCACCGATGTCTACACCAACTGCCTGGGGTTCATCGCGGTCATTCGCAATGGCCAGGTAGTCGGTTACAACGTTACGGTCGGGGGTGGTTTGGGGACGACCCCGGCGATCAAGAAGACTGCCCCGATGCTGGCCAAACGCATGGCCTTTGCCTCGGTCGAGCAGGCGGTCGGGGTAGCGGAAGCCGTGGTCAAAGTGCAGCGAGATTTCGGTTTCCGCGGCGACCGCAAGGTCGCTCGGTTGAAGTATCTGGTGGCCAACCGCGGGATCGAATGGTTCCGCAGCAAGGTCGAGGAATACTTCGGCAGCAAGCTCCAGGATTGCACGTCGGACGACGTCACCGAACACAATGACCATATCGGCTGGGATCAGCAGGGGGATGGTCGTTGGTTCTATGGCTTGAATGTGGAAAACGGTCGCATCTACGACGACGACCAGCGTCAGTGGAAGCAGGCCTTGCGCGATATCTGCCGCACCTTCCGCCCAGAGATTCGCCTGACCGCTCACCAAAGCTTGCTCTTCTGTAACCTCGAGGCTGCCGACAAGCCGAAGCTCGAGGCGATGATCAAGGCGCGAGGGATTCCTTTGAGCGAAGAGATTTCGACGGTCCGCCGCTGGTCTTGCGCGTGTGTCGCTTTACCGACCTGCAGCCTGGCGATCACCGAAAGCGAACGCGCCTTACCCAGCCTCATCGATCAGCTGGAAAGCGAAGTCCGCCAGTTGGGCTTGGACAAGGAGAAATTTACCGTGCGTATGACCGGTTGCCCCAATGGTTGCGCTCGGCCTTACAACGCGGATGTCGGTTTGGTCGGCAAAGCCAAGAACAAATACACGGTCTACATCGGTGGGACTCGGATCGGCACCCGTTTGGGATTCATCTACAAGGACCTGGTGGCGACCGAGCAGATCGTCCCGACCCTCAAACCGTTGTTGATGGCTTTTCGCGATCATCGACAGAGCGAAGAGAGTTTCGGCGATTTTTGCAACCGGATGGGAAACGCTCGGCTGCAGGAGTTCGCCTCCCAAGCGGGCGTCTGAGAAGCTTCGATCGAGGTTTCCCTAACTCGACGGTTTCTTCCCGACAGTTTCTTCCCGACAGTTTCTTCCCGACGGCGGTTTCGCTCAGCGGATTGCCCCCCATCGCGGTTGCGTGGGGGGCCGAGGGTCCACTTTCACCCGACGTCATTTGGTTCGCTTCAGCGTTTCGATCAACAGGTAATTCGCTCCGAGGTACTCGGTGACGCGGCCACTCACGATCCAGGCGATCTCAGTGGATTCATCATTCATTACTTGCAGTGCGCGCTGCAGCATCAAGTTCTCGAGGCAGAGAAAGTTCCGCTCCCCCTCGCCGCGTTCGACGAACTGGATCCGATCCCCGGCCTTACGGAAACTGCCGACCAGATCGGGCAAGAGCGATCCTTCTCTTTGAATCGGACCGCTTCCCGGCGAAGCATTCCTTTCGTCGGCGAAACTCAAGCCGTTGGGGAGTAGACCGCGGTCGGTGGCCAAGTTGGCGGCGATGGCGACCGCAATCGAAGACGCGATCACCCAAAAGCCAGGGCTCTGGGCGATGGCCATGAAACGTCGAGGCCGCATGATCCGTTCAAGCTGCAAAGAGGGGTAGGAATAGTCTGGAAATAGCCGAGCCGCGTCCGGCTACTGGCGTCGAGGCATGGCCAGGGCATGCAAGCCGATCACCGTCCCGGACGTCAGTAGGACCCAACCGATCCAATTGGGTGGCTTGATGGTTTTCTTGGGTGTTTGTGCCACGCTCATGTACATGTCGGACATCCCGCCCGTACTGGCGATTTGCGATTGCTTGGCAAAGCGATGGAGCATGCGGGTCGACGTCTCATTGAGGACAAAGGCGTCGATCATGCGAAACTGCATACCGAGCAGGAAGAGGACGACGCCCAGGGCAAAATAACGGTTGC
>JBILTQ010000261.1:0-8002 GCA_044371435.1 Pirellulaceae bacterium
CGATTTAATATCGTCTATGTAGATGTCTGTCATCAAATCGAGAAGGGCACTAAGCTTTCGACTATTCAACGTAACCATTGGCAGCGATGGGAAGACCGAATTTGCGTCGAGAATTCTTGCAATCAGTTCGTCTTTTTTTCCATTTTTGGGAAGTTTATTTTCGTCGCATATTTTCTTCAGTTTCTCAATGTTAAAGCTTTCGACCGTTGCCTTCCTAACTACCTTCTCCAGTTCAGAACCGGGCTCGACTGAAAATGTCTGAAGCATGCCTGCGTCCAAGAGTTGCTGATCACTTTCGACAAACAATTTAAAACCGCTTGGAAAATTCGGGTTTGTTTCAACTTGAAAATAATCAGGATCAGATGCGAGGGATAACAACTCGCTCCCAAGTCCTCTTAATTTCGGAAAAAGCTCAGCACGACGCACGATGAGATCGAAAACATCCTCAAACGAAGCAAGTTCTAAATCGAGTGTCGCATCATACAACTCAATCTCGAACAAAAGCATCGGATTCCATGATGCATGCGGAGAATCTAACGTCGTGAAATCTTCGCGATACTTGGTGCTGTCCTTTATTTTGACAATAGCAGATGTTGGCGACTTATACTTGGGATAACAGAATCCTCCTGACTTTGGATTGACAAATGCCGATCCATCAAAAGTACCAATAACCGCCGACCAAAATTCTGACATCTTACTGCTCCCTTTTAAGAGGTTGACAACCTTTTCAGCCAAGTCTAAGTCCAACTTCAATTCCTCAACGTACCAGAAATTTTCCCAGACGAATTTTCATCCGCCGAGTTATTCTTGCTTATCGACGCGCAATTCATCCACTGCGACTTCGCTTTGGTCAGATGGGCCAAAGAAAGTTGGGACCAACTGTACAAAAAGATCCTCTCTTGTTCGCGTTTAATACCTCTCGATTACCGAAATGATGCGCCAAAAGCCTTAACCATATTAACCAGCTTCCGACGAGTCGGCTCATCCATTGGTAATACCTCAACCCGTATTGGGAGAAAACGCGGAGCGACACGGGCGAGCGATCCACGGTTGCCACGAAGGGTGGCGGTTCGCTGTCAGCCCCTGCCGAGTGGCGAGGGCTCAATGTCTAGAAGTCGCACCCCATGCCGGACGGCCACGTCGGCCAGGTCGCGGATGAAGTCGGCGGTGACGTTGTCGCCGGCGCGGATGAAATCGGCGATCGAGGTTAGTATCGCAACTGCAGAATGGCGTTGGTCCTCAACTAGCAAATGGACCACGCGATGGCCGCGCGGATTGCCAGTGATATTTACCGTATGATTTCCTAGGGTGTTACTGGTCCCTCTTCGCCCATTCTTAGGGTAAAGCCACCCGAAGACAAAAGTTGACAAAGTGCGACAAAGCCCGGGATTTCCTGGGCTTTTTTTGTTTCCCCTTCCATTGGGGTTGAGTCAGTAAGGGAAGCTTCAGGACCGCAAAGGACGTCGTCGTGGGCGATATTGTGGGCGATCGTGGGCGATAACTTCTCCCCGTGGAGGGAAGAGATCTTGTCCATCGTGGTATCGAGATCGCTATCCTCGACCATCCAGTAATGCTCCAGGGCGATCTCTTCGGTATGACCGCAGATCGAAGCCGCGATATGCGACGGGACCGATCTGGCAAAGTCCTTCGCAACGGAGGACCGGAGATTCTGCCACAGCTTCGGCCAAGGCTTTACGCCGGCCCTAGGAATGATCTTTTCGAGGGTTGTCCGGAGATTCGAATCCGCCCGGAGAGCGGTGGATAATCTTCTCCAGGGTTGCGGGCGGTGTGTCAGGTTAGTTGCTTGTGTAGATCGTCGAGTTGCTTGTCGGTGAGCCGCGTAATTATCAAGCTGCGAGCTACTTGGAGCTCTGCCTTGCGACCCACAGCATCCAGCTGGTTTTAGTAAGTCAGTTGCTCGGCGAGATGCGGATCCAAAGTGCCCCTCTCAAAAAAGGCATTTTCCAAAAAATGGATAGTTTTTCCTCCCGGGTAGCGGACACCGTTTTGGAATTCGAAAACCTTGAATGCCCCGCTTCCCCCAATTAGGCTAGCTCCGAACTGGGATTCTTTGCGAGGGGCCGTTCCCTTCGTGACGAAGGGGGCAAGGCCTGCGGATGGGAGCTTGTGCGTTCGTCACCCCGATGAACCCATCCGCTGTCTGGCTGGATCCTGTCAGGTTAAGCTTGTGAGCGGACTATCGCAGGTAACTGGTACTAGGTATCGGGAAAGCTGTGGGAAAGCCTTGTCCTGGGGCAGGTCGGGTGAGATCCTTCTGGCGACGGTGGGTGAATGGTAAACGGCGATCGATCTGAATCATTCCAGAGTGCCATGCGGTTTGTCAGTGTTGATCGAGCAACCATGTCATGAACTATACCGATTCGGTTTTTCCGATCTTCTTCGCGATTACCTTCGCTCTCTATTACCTGGCACCTCGGGCGCATTGGCAAGTCTTCATTCTGGTGGTGGCCTCGCTCTTTTTCTACGCATGGGAAGCTCCCGGCGTGCTCGGTATCTTCCTCACCTCATGGCTGATTACCAGCCTGTCGAGTTGGGGTGTCATGAAGTCCCCGCGGAACAAGTGGCTCTATGCGACCGTAGGCGTGGTCGTCAACCTCGGCTTGCTCTGCTTCTTCAAGTACAAGTTTCTGTTCCTGGGTTCTCTCGCGACGAACTCACCGGAAAATAGTCTCGGCCGCTGGCTGCTGCTGGCACCGTTGCCGATCGGTATCTCGTTCTATACCTTCCACGGCATTAGCCTGCTCGTCGACGTGTTTCGCGGCAGGAACCTGGAAACCTTTGAACGCGACAAGTCGCTCTACCGACATCTGGCGGATACGCTCCTGTACCTGGTTTTCTTCCCGCAGCTGATTGCAGGGCCCATCATCAAGGCCAAGGAGTTTTATCCTCAGGTCACGCTCAAGAGTATTCGGCAGGTAGACTACCAAGGCAGCGTCCGACTCCTGATCCTTGGGCTCTTCCTCAAGACGGTAGTGGCGGACAACCTGAGTGAGCAGACATTCTGGATTGCTTACCCATACTTTCTCGGCAAGTCTAGCGCCGATCTTCTGCTGCTGCTCTACGGCTACTCCGCCCAGATCTTTGCCGATTTCGCCGGCTACTCGCTCATCGCCATCGGACTCGCGAGGTTGCTTGGCTATCAGCTTCCCGATAACTTCCACTTTCCCTACCTAGCCAGTTCCATCGGCGAGTTTTGGCGGCGTTGGCATATCTCCTTGTCGAGCTGGTTGCGCGACTACCTGTACATTCCCTTGGGAGGCAATCAGAAGGGGGCAGTGCGGACATATTTCAACCTGATCATCGTCATGTTTCTCGGGGGCTTATGGCATGGGGCTGCCTGGAGTTTTGCCATCTGGGGCTTATGGCACGGCCTGGGGCTAGCCTTGGAGCGTGGGTGGCGTAACTCTCGATTCTTGACAACCACCAGTCCTTGGACCGTACTGCTTCGCATCGTCCTGGTCTTTCATTTCGTCACCCTGGGTTGGCTCCTCTTCAAACTCCAGGAGTTCGGCCACGCGATTCTCTATTTCCAGGGCTTGATGGCCGGAGGTTTCACCAGCGTCTCCATGGCCCCTGCCCTGCTGATCGGTAGCTATGCTGCCTGCGTCTTCTTCTACCACCTGTTCTACTCCTGGCGGGCGCGGATTTCTCCGGGAATCAGGGATATCCTGTACGGTATCATGCTCTTCATGGTCATCGTCAGTCCGGGGCCATCCACCCCTTTCATCTACTTCCAGTTCTGACGTATGAAGACTATCCTCGGAACGACACTGATCCTTTTCTTGGCCTATGCGCTCCTGATCCGCCTGACTCCGACGGCCGACCGCGTCTACCTGCAGAGTCAATGGCAGCGGAATCGCCATGTCATCCAAGAGTACCAGCGATCTGGTAAGGACTTCGAGCATGTCTTCGCCGGTAGTTCGCTGACACAAAATCTGGAGTTCGAGCCGGCCGCCACCAAGGTCTACAACCTGGGGTTGGCTGGCGATTCGGCGCTGACCTCCCTGGCGGCGGTGCATGCCGCGCCGTACCGCCCGCAGAAAGTGTTTGTCGAGATCAACTTCCCCGAACGCGAGCAAAGAAATTCAGTCCTTCGGTCTGTTTCCAACGTGATGCCGGCACTCTCGGAGGTTTTCCTCGTCAAGAACATTCCAGCCAACTTCGCCCTGACCCAACTGAACCGTCTGAGGAAGGGGCCACCGGCGGAGGGCTATGACGAGTCGGTCTTCCAGCGGATGCTCGCCCGCGAGGTGGCTAGGTTTTCGGAGCCGTTGGATGAAAAGCTTCTAGCTCAGCAGTTGCGGCAATTCCAGGAACTGATCGGCGACCTGGAGAAACGCGGCATCACGGTGGTGCTTTACGAGATGCCGGTGCATCCTCAGGTCGCCCAGTCCGTGCGGGCCGAGCAGGTCCGCTCGGCCTTCCAGCAGGCTTTTCCGGCTAACGAGTTCGTCGATGGACAGGCCTTGATGGAAGGGAAAGAAGTGCATACCAAGGATGGTCTTCATCTACGAACCCAAGATATGCAAGACATCCAGCCAGGCTTGAGAGCTCTCTACGGTTCCTGAGACGTCCGACGGTGTGTGCCTTAGTTCGTGCAGCCTGGCGGTTCCAAAACATGGGGATGACCTCCAGCTGGCTTGCTCCCCGGAGTCAGGGAGGACGCCTTAGGGTGGGATGCGATCCAAACGCTTGGCTGCCTGGTAAAGCCCGAATCCCAGCAGGATGACCAAGAGTGTAATCACCAGCAAGCCGAGCCATGGGTTGCTGAGCCACGCGTTTCCGCGAGGGAGCGGGGTTGGTGGTGTGAAGGGGCGAGCCTCACTCAGCGAACCAGATACAGGCAGGATGCTTGCTCGCAGGGCTGCTTCGATGGCAGCGACGTCGTGGCGAGGCTCTTCCTGGAAAGCCTTGCCGTAAGCCAGTTGATAGCTTTCGCCTGGCCGTCCGAGAAATGCAGCCGCATAGATCCAACCTGAGGCAGTCAAGGAAATGTCGCTCAAGGCGGGGCTATCGCCATTGTCGATTTCGATCCGATATTTTCGGCACCGAAAATCCGATAGCGCAAGGGTGGTATCCTTTCGCTTGATCGCACCGATATCGAATTGAGAAAGGGTCTTGCAAACCAAAAGCCGCGGCTTTTGATCAGCCGATGGGGGGATTTCCCAGAGGCTGACCTTGCGGCTAAAGTTCGTATCGGTGGTCCGCAGGGTGATCTGAGTGATCGGTTCACGCTCCGTTTCCAGCTCCACCACCGTTGCCTTCGACTGCTTGTCTTGCGATATGCCAGTGATGGCGAGTGGATAGTCGATCCGCTGAGGTTTCGACGAAGTCACACTTTCGATGTCGTACCAGAACTCGAGTTGCTCGATACGAAAGGGTTGTCGATTGACAATCCATGCCTCTTCCCGCTCCTCCTCATTTCCTTTCCGGATCAAGCTTCGGATCTCCCGGAACTGGGATTGCTGTTCCTGAGTGACGTCGCGGATTCGTACCCGGTATGTACCGCCGCTTCCCTGCTTCAGATCCTGGGGGAAGGGAATCTCCGTATTCTGCACGTCCATATATTGCGTATAGTCGTAGATGAGAGCATCTTCGACCAGCGTTTGCCAGGTATCATCGTCGCGACGTTTTTCCACAGTGACGCGATGCTCGAAGTTGGTGAGGCTGGTGTCAAGCCTTATCCCTTCCACCGGCTTGGGGTGCCGCTTGGTATCGATCTCAAAGCTGATCTCCAATTCGTCGTCGGCAAGTCGCCGAATCCGCGGTTTCCTCACCGTGTCTCGCACGCGATTTCTGCTGGTTACCTCGGTGAGGAGCTGGTGAATGACGAATGGGACCTGTCGATGGTGGCTATCGAAAAGGCGCAGGTTTCGCCAGTCGTGCGCCGCCTGGCGGTAGACCTCGACATCGAAGGCGACATGGACCAAGGATTCTTTTTTGATTGCCGGCAGAGAAATATCCTTGGCGTAAGTCTGAGGGGTAGTTTCTGCGAGGCTACCTTCCTGACAGAAGAGATGGGTGGCGGGTATGCAAAACGCCAGCAGGAGGGCCCACAAAGCCGCGGGCTGTCGATGCGAAGATGGAATTTCTCCCCTTGAATTCAGGCGGGGCGCTGGTCGAATCCTGGTGGTTTTCATGGCACCAGTCCTTCGTCGGTATCCTTGCCGATGGCAAAGCGTTCCCGATGCTTGAGATAGACAAAGGACCCAGCCAGTAGCAACAAGCCCAGGACCACGAAAGCGATGATCCGATAAAGCGGATCGAGATGCCGCAGGTCGATGAGGAAGACTTTGAAGGATACCACCGCGAACAGGATGAGTCCGGCATAGCGAAGGAAGCGATGGTTACGAGCGATCCCCACAAGCAGCATTCCGAGGGCGAACGCCGCCCACAGGATCGAGACACCGCCGTAGCGGAAACCTGGATAGAATTGAAAGAGGAAGCTATTGACTTCCAGGCTGCTGTAGATGAACAGCATCACCAGGCTGGCGACCGCAAAAAAAATCCGCGGTGCAATCGCTGCTCGACGAGCCAACAGCAGGCTATAAACCGCCGTCAAAAAACCGATGATGACGGCAAAGTCGAGGAATCTCATGATCGCATCGCGATAGGAATAAGGGCCCGCATAGAGCATGTTTGCGGTGATCCTCCAGCCTTGCATGACATCGATCAATAGTACCTTGGCGATTACCAAAGCCGTGAGCACCGTGGCCAGGCCCAGAATCATCGTATGCTCGGCGCGCGTCCAGAGATAGACGAGGATCCCGCAGAAAACCAGCCATAGCAACGTCACGCTCGGGTCGCGAGCGGGAGTGTAGGCGTAGCCCACGGAACGGCTTAGCTCGAGGTGAAGGTAGGCAAAGCCCAAGCCAAGGGTCCCGGCTAAAAAGCCGTAAACGATCCAATGGTCTTTCCAGCCGAAGAGCAGGTCCTCTTCGGAGGCCAGTGGCTTTTCTCCCTCCCTCACCATCGTCGTCGCCGGGGGCCGCTTCAGGATCCACAGGGAAGACGCCAGCAGCGAAGCGATAGGAACGCCAAAAGAGACGAGGCGACTGATCAGCAACCGGGCATACTCAGCCCAACTCAAGGCGGCGGTGGTCGCCCAGCCTTGGCCGAAGAAGGTACGCGAGAGATCGACAAGGCCGAATCGCAGGATGACCAAACCGAATAACAGGTAAGCGAAACTTCGCACGATGCCACTGCGCAGTTGGAAGGCCATCCATAATAACATCAACGCTTGTAGCGACCAGCTGGCCGTAATCCACTCGCGCGATAGCAGCAGAGGCATGGTTGTCGCCAGGAAGTAGCTGGCCAAGCCGAGGAAGATGACCAATAAATTGCGATCAACAAAAGGTCGATAAAGCAGCGCCAGGAAATGAATGGCATAGTAAATCGCAAGGCCGAGAGTGACGGCGGCGACCCATCTTCGTCCGTACGTTTCATCGACCAGGCGGTAAACGATGCTGAAGAAGATCGCCGCATTGAGGATCAGTGAAAGCAGGTCGAGCAAGTGTGTCGGGGTTTGCCGCAACTGGCGATTCAAGAACGACATCGTCGAATACAGGACAAAGAAGCCGATGAGGAACGGGATGAACTCCCCGAACTGCGTCTTGTCGTAGCCCTTCAAGGCGGCGAAGACCAAGGCATAATTGGCGACGAAACTCAGGTAATGGATGAAAGGCCAATTGCGATACATGCCGATGGCCAACACGCCGCACCCTAGCACCAGCATGTATCCAAAGAGCGCCGGATAATTGGTGGAGGGTGATGCCAGCATCCAAGGGGTGCCATAACCGCCGATGATGCCGAGTACCGCTACCAGCATGGATTGGAAGCGAACCGCAACCCCACCGGCGACCGTGGTGATGACCGCCATCAAGCCGAAGGCTGGCAGAGTTTGCAGCATATGGAAAAATTGGTATGCGGCGAACACGGCGAAATACAGGGCCGCGAACCCTCCACCCATCAAGCCCTGTCC
>JBILTQ010000262.1:0-7976 GCA_044371435.1 Pirellulaceae bacterium
CTTGCTTGCCGATAAATAAGCCGCCTTTAGCCTGGAGTTGTCCTCGGACGAAGACATGGTCCGGGCGACCCTCGACCGGCCAGCCTTCGAAGGCGCTGTAGTCGGTCGCCATCTGGTGGTTCGCGGCGGAAATGGTCCCGCGGTAGGCTGGATCGTAAATCACCAGATCGGCGTCGGAACCGACGGCGATCGTCCCTTTCCGCGGGAACATTCCGAAGATTTTAGCGGCTTGGGTACTGCCGGCATCGACCAAGGTATGAAGGTCGATGTGGCCGCGGCAAACGCCGTAGGTATAAAGGAGTTTGATCCGTTCCTCGATCGACGGGATCCCGTTGGGGATCAGGGTAAAGTCGTCTCGCCCCATTTCCTTCTGGCCGATGAAATCGAACGGCGCATGGTCGGTCGCCACGGTCTGGATGTCGCGGCGTTGCAAGGCTTGCCACAGCAAGGGTTGCTGATCGGCCTGGCGGATGGGTGGGGACATGACATACTTGGCTCCCTCGAAGTTCGGCCGCTCAGCGTAGCTCGCATCGAGCACCAGGTAGGGGATGACGGTTTCGATCGCGACCTGGACCCCGCGGCGTTTGGCCTCCATGGCGGCGGAAATGGCGGGCGCGTTGCTGGTGTGCACGATGTAGACTTCGGCGCCGGTGAGTTCGGCGAAGGTCATCAGATGCTGCACCCCTTCGGTCTCGACGGCTATCGGTCGCGAAGGTTCATGCCATTCCGGTCCGGTCTTGCCTTCGCTGAGTAGCTTTCGTTGCAGCTCGGCGACCAACGATTCGTTTTCGCAATGGGCGGTGACGACGACTCCCAAATCCTTGGCTAGCCGAAGCGTACGGAAGAGTTCGCGATCGTCGACACCGAAGAAGCCACGGTAAGCGAGAAAGACCTTGAAACTCGAGATGCCTTCCTGGACGATGCGTCGCAATTGCGCTTCCGTCCCGTCGTCAAAACGTGTCACCCCCATGTGGAACGAGAAGTCGCAGGCCGACATTCCCACAGCTTTCGCCTTCCATAACTGAAAGGCTTCCCACGGGTCTTCCTGACGGCTGGGGCAGCACATTTCGATGATGGTGGTTGTTCCGCCGACGATGGCAGCGCGGCTGGCGGTCGCGTAATCGTCTTTGGCGAAGGTTCCCATGAAGGGCAGGTAGACGTGGACATGGGGATCGATGAAGCCCGGAAAGACATACTTGCCGCGAGCATCGACGATGGTGGTGTGGGGCGGGATCGGAAGGTGATGACCGATAGCGACGATCGATTCGCCCTCGACCAGGATATCGGCGACATAACGATCGGAGGCGGTGATGATTTGCCCTTGCTGGATCAGATACGACATGCCGTTATCCTCGAGTACCAATTTAACGAACGTCGCCGATCACTACGGCTTTCACGATGATGATCGGTTCCACGGGTTGGCTAGCCACCGTCCCGCTTTGTGGTCGCACGGCGGCGGCGTTGATTTTGTCGACGACTTCGTAGCCGCGGATGACTTTGCCGAAGACGCAGTGGCCTACGCCATCGGGAGCATTGCCGCGGTCGAGATGGATATTATGGATGGCGGTATTGATGAAGAATTGCGAGGTCGCGCTGTCGGGGTGGTCGGCCCGGGCCATGGCGATAGTGTATTTGACATTCATCAGCCCATTCGCCGATTCGTTGCGGATCGCCCCCATGCCCGGCTTGACTTTTTCTCCATCGAGACGATCGTAACCGCCGCCTTGGATCATGAAGTCGCGGATGACGCGATGGAAGACGGTCCCGTCGTAAAAACCGCGACGGACATAGCCGGCAAAATTGTCGACTGTCAGCGGAGCTCGTTCGCGGTCAAGTTCGAGCAGGATATTGCCGAGATTGGTTTGCAATTCGACCGCCACGGTCTCGGCCGCGCAGGTGGCGAGGGTGAGCCCGTACCACACTCCAAGGGCGAGGGCGAGCGAAGTAGTTTTGAGCATACGCGAGGGACCGGACAAGGCCTGAGATTGCCGACGATGCGGGAAAGATCGGGTCGCGAAAAAAATCGCCGGCCGCTGGACGTCGATTGTAGGGGCCGGCTTTCAGGGCGCGAATGACCGTCGGCGATAAATAACGGAGGGAACCCCAGGCGGGCCGGGGGGGCGCGGAGTACACTGGGATGGGATAGCGTGGAGCTTTCGAGGGAGGCTGGGCCAGGTGGACGCCATCGGCGGCGGCGTTGGCTTCGAAGGTTGTCGGCAGATTGGCCTGGTCGGCAACCGCCCCTCGTTAGGCCGCGCTCTTTGCCGGAATGAAGATGACCCCATGAAAATTCAAAAAGCCATTATCACCGCGGCCGGACCCGGCCAGAATTTGTTGCCTTTGCAGCGCCTGGTGGATCGGGCCGGTCAGGAAAAGTCGGCCTTGGAATTGATCATCGAGGAGGTCGATTCAGCCGGGATCGAAGCCATTGGAATCGTCATCCGTCCGGGCGACCAGGCGGGTTACGAGCAGGCGGCAGGCAAGTATGTCGAGCGTTTAACATTCATCGTCCAACCGACGCCGCAAGGGTACGGCGACGCGTTATTGCAAGCCCGCGACTTCGCCGGGGACGATAGCTTCCTGCACCTGGTGGGCGACCATCTCTACCTCAGCAGCACTGGGTTGAGTTGCGCCCAACAGTTGATCGAAGTCGCCCAGGCCGAGCAGTGTCCGGTATCGGCCGTGCAGGCGACTCGCGAGACGATGCTTCCGTATTTTGGGACGGTGGCTGCCAATCGCCTGCCGCGTTTCGATCATCGTTATGAGATCAAACGGGTGGTGGAGAAGCCTACGCCAACGCAAGCCGAACAGGAGTTGACGGTGGCCGGGTTGCGCAGCGGGACTTACCTGTGCTTCTTCGGGATGCATGTGCTGACCGCCAGCGTCATGCAAATCATGGAGCACCTCGCCGCCAAACTCCATCGTCCATTCTCCTTATCCGAGGCGATGAACGAGGTTGCCAAACGCGAACGGTACGTGGCCTGCCAGATCCAAGGCTCACGCTACAACATGGGGGTCAAGTATGGCTTGCTGACGACGCAGTTGGCCCTGTCGCTGGCCGGCGTCGATCGCGATCGGGTGTTGAGCGAGATGGTCGAGTTGCTATCGCACATCGCCCCACCCACGGTTGCTTCTTGAGGGACAGTCCGATGATACAGCCTCCCCTCTCGAGCGATCCGTGGATTCAGACCATCCTGGCCGAGGACGAAGGTTTACGGCATCGTTCGCTGGAATCGCTTTGTGCCGGGCTCCAGGCAGCGGAATTGCTGCAAGCCGCCGGCGGGCTGGATGATTTTCGTCGGCGTACCGACAATCTGTATCACCGCGTGAGGGCCCAGTTTTTTCTGGCCGCCATCTACCGCTACTATCTGCCGGCGACCTTCGATGAACGGCAGATCGGCAGGCTCGATTATCAAGCCTACCCACACATCCTCGCCCGTCGTTTTGGCGAAGCGATCGACGGTTTGCTTGCGGAGCAGACCGCCCGCGGGCCGAGTCTGGCGGTGTGCAGCGCCTTGGCCAAGGCGTATTACCAGCTAGGCTTTCAAACGCTGGCCGATCAGGTCCGGCGAAGCGTTCGGACCGTCCGCGGCAATCAATGGATGTTTCGTATCGGCCATCCCGGCGATCATCCGCTGCGGTTGCAGCGACGCTTGATGGAGGCAGATCCAACGCATGGGACCTTCCCCATCCTTTGCGAGAAGACCGGGGTTCGGATGGACTTCTCGCATGCTGGGTGGAGCGATATTTTCTTTCTGGGAATGGATTACCCGGAAGGAGCGAGGGTGGTGAACGCGGCGATCAATCTCGGGGTCCACGGTCGCGACGCCACTCCGCGACCGCCTGTCGAAGCTTACCTGCGGGTTATCGATCGGCCCGTCTTGCGTTTGGTCAGCACGGACCTGGGGGCAGAAGCTGAAATCGAAGATATCGATGAGGTCTTCGATTTTGCCAAGGACTATTTAGGTTTACTCAAATCGGCCTTGATCGCTGCCGGGGTAGTGCCACCGGCGATGGAGGGTTGTCATCGACCGATGCCTGAGTTGTTGCGGACGCTGACCGGCCGCTCGGGGGTGGGGATCGAACTGGTCAGCCAGGTCAACGATATCCCCAAAGGCTCGCGGCTTGCGGTTTCCACCAACCTCCTCGGTTGTTTGATCGCGGTCTTGATGCGGGCTACTGGCCAGGTCCAGCAGCTCGAGGGAGGTTTGACTGTCGCTGAGCGACGCCTGGTGACGGCCCGCGCCATCCTCGGCGAGTGGTTGGGCGGGTCGGGGGGCGGCTGGCAGGATTCCGGCGGTGTTTGGCCCGGAATCAAATTGATCGAAGGCGCTATCGCCACGCCGGAGGATCCGGAGTTTGGTATCAGTCGTGGACGCCTCTTGCCGGTACACACCCATCTGGATCTCGATCGTATCTCTCCGGACGCTCGCGACCAACTGCAGCGGAGTTTGATCCTGATCTACGGCGGGATGGCGCAGAACGTGGGACCGATCCTGGAGATGGTCACGGAAAAATACCTGGTGCGATCGGCCAAGGAATGGGCGGCGCGGAAGGAGGCGGTGCAGATCCTCGATCAAATGCTGGAGGCGTTGGAGAAGGGAGATATCCGCCGCGTCGGACAATTGACCACCCGCAACTTCACCGGACCGCTACAGACGATCATCCCGTGGTGTACCAATCGCTTCACCGATGCCATGATCGAGCAGTGCCAATCACGCTTCGGCGAGCGTTTCTGGGGGTTCTGGATGCTCGGTGGGATGTCGGGCGGTGGCATGGGCTTTCTCTTCGATCCTGAAATTCGCGATCAAGCCCAGCCTTGGTTGCAGCAAGCCTTGGTGGCCACCAAGCGGGAGTTGCAAAGCAGTATGCCCTTCGCCATGGATCCGTTGGTTTATGATTTTCAAATCAACGATCGAGGGACCGATGCGACCTTGCTGACCGGTGAGGATTCCTGCATGCCCGACGGTTACTATGCCATCGTCGCCCCCAAATGGCTGAAACGCGAGATGCGGGAGTTGACCGAACAGAACCAGCGCGAGTTGGCCCGACTTAGCGGACGGTTGCGAGGCGGGTCCAGCAAGGCGTCCTGGTTGCTCGATCGAATCCTACCGCAAGCTACGGCGGAAGTGCGCGGTCATGGTTCGCTCAAGGAATTGCTGAAAGAGCATGGTTTCGATCGAGAGCAGCACGAGCAAATCCGCAATGATCTCCTCGGCGGGCGTTTGGGGTTATCCCAGAATCGCCTGCCAGCCCAAACCTTGATCGAGGACGTTTGGGCCGAGGATGTCATCGACGCTCGTGATGGCAGTCAGCCCCACGACGTGCAACTTGGCCGCCAAGCCATGGTCGACGGGCGGGTCGCGGTGGTGACGCTGGCGGCCGGGGTCGGCAGCCGCTGGACCGGCGGGGCGGGAGTCGTCAAAGGGTTGCACCCGTTCTGCAAATTTCAAGGCCGCCATCGGAGTTTTATCGAGCTGCATTTGGCAAAGTCGCGCAAGCAGGCTCGACACTATGGCTGTCGCTTGCCGCATATCTTTACCACCGGTTATCTGACTCATCAGCCGATCGCGCAGCATTTGGCCGAACGCAATCATTTCGGCTACGAAGGTCCGGTCTACCTGTCGCGCGGGCTTTCGGTGGGCCTGCGGACGATACCGACTATTCGCGACCTCCGCTTCTTCTGGGAGGAAACAGCCCATCAGGTGCTCGATGAGCAGCAGCAGAAGGTGCGCGAAGGTTTGCACGCTGCGCTGTTGCATTGGGCGAAGCAGGCCGGCGAGGCCAGCGACTATCAGGACAACCTGCCGATGCAGTGCATGCATCCGGTCGGTCACTGGTATGAGATTCCGAACCTGCTTCGCAACGGGCTGCTGGCACAGATCCTGGACGAGCAGCCGCAGCTTCAAACCTTGATGCTGCACAATATCGATACCCTGGGGGCGACCATCGATGCTGGGCTGTTGGGTCAGCACTTGCGATCGGGCCGGTGCCTGAGTTTTGAAGTCATCGGGCGGCGGGTCGATGATCGCGGTGGCGGTTTGGCCAGGGTGGATGGCAAGCTGCGGCTGGTCGAAGGGCTGGCCATGCCGCGGGATGAGGATGAATTCAAACTTTCGTATTACAACTCGTTGACTTGCTGGATCGATATCGATTTGTTGTTGGAAAGTTTCGGTTTGGAACGCCAGGACTTGGGGGACAAGCCGCGGGTGGAAATGGCGGTCCGCAAATTGGCCCAGCGACTGCCGACCTACATCACCATCAAGGATGTGAAGAAACGCTGGGGGCATGGCCAGGAGGATGTGTTCCCGGTGGCCCAGTTCGAAAGGTTGTGGGGCGACATGACGACCTTGTCCGATGTCTCATGCCAATACTTGGCCGTCTCCACCTTGCGCGGTCAGCAACTCAAAGATCCAGCGCAACTCGACGGTTGGTTGCGCGATGGATCGGCCGCCTACGTCGATGGTTTGTGCGATTGGGCTGGTTAAGTCCGCGAGGCTTCGGGCCCTCGGCCATTCGGGGACGGCTTGCCTGACGGCCCCCGTAGCCAGAGGGGCGGTAGCCGATCGGTAGACCGGAAATTTTGCTAAAGCTTTCGAAGTCGGCTATGATCCATCCACCGCGATCAGCCACCAGCGATGTGGAGGGGTGGCCTTCGTGGTTCTCCGTCCACCTGCCGCTTGTCGCCTCGGCTCGTCTTCCTTCCTCAGGTGCCCCATGCCTTGCCGCGTCTCGACTCCCGACTTCTCGCGTCGCCGGTTGTTTTCCTGGGCCCACCTCGGCTTGGCGGCGATCGCCTTGGCTGACCTGGAGAAGTCCCGAAGCCAGGCTGGCGGCCCGCAGCCAGCGTCCCCGAGGTTGCCTCATTTTGCGCCACGGGTTCGGCGGGTGATCTGGCTCTTCATGCATGGTGGTCCCAGCCATGTGGATTTGTTCGACCCCAAACCGGAATTGGAACGCTTGGCTGGTCAGCCTTTGCCAGCCAGCTTCGGGGAGGTGATGACGCGGCGCAAGGTAGCCAGCAACCCGTTGTTAGCCCCTCTTCGCCGATTCCGTCCGCACGGCGCGAGCGGCTTGGAGATCAGCGACTTCCTGCCGGAGATAGCCAGCTGCGCCGACGACCTGTGCATCATCCGCAGCATGCACGGCGATAGTGTCAATCATCCGCAAGCCGTCTACCAGACCAATACCGGCAGCGTGTTGATGGGACATCCCAGCGTCGGTTCCTGGGTCACTTATGGCTTGGGTTCGGAGAACCAGGACCTGCCAGCCTTTATCGTGCTACCCGATCCGGGCGGCGGGTTGAAAGGCGGCCCGCCGGCCTGGGGGAGCGGCTACCTGCCGGCTACCTTTCAAGGCACGCCGATGCGTTCCGGCGAAGCGCCGATCCTGAACATTCGGCCTCCGATGCGGGTGACCTCCCAAGCGCAGGGGGAGACGCTGCACTTGGTCCAGCAGTTCAACCGCCACCACTCTCGGCTTCGCGATCAGGACGACCAGTTGGCAGCGCGGATAGCCGCCTACGAACTGGCCTTTCGCATGCAGGCCGCGGCTCCGCAGTTGGTCGATCTTCGCGAAGAGTCCGAGGAAACGCTGCGGTTGTATGGGATGGACCACGAGGAGACACGGGAGTTCGGCAGTCGTTGCTTGCTGGCGCGTCGGATGGTGGAGAGTGGTGTCCGCTTCGTCCAGGTCCACTCGGGCGATACGCAAGGCTGGGACGCGCATCAGGATGTGGAAAAGAATCACAGTAAGCTGTGCCGTGCCACCGACCTACCGGTAGCGGGATTGCTTCGCGATCTCAAACGCCGCGGCTTGTGGGAGGAGACCTTGGTCATCTGGGGAGGCGAGTTCGGGCGGATGCCGATGAGCGAGTCGGGGACGGGACGCGATCACAACCCGTGGGGGTATTCGCTATGGCTGGCCGGCGGGGGGATTCGAGGCGGGATGGCTTATGGCGCGACCGATGAGGTCGG
>JBILTQ010000263.1:0-7970 GCA_044371435.1 Pirellulaceae bacterium
GTTATCGACGGTCTCGCTGGAGCCGGAACCGATCCCGGTAAAGGTCAAAGTCGTCATCGTCGGCGAACGCTGGTTGTTTTATCTGCTTTACGCCCTGGAACCCGCCTTCGCTGAACTCTTCAAGGTAGCGGCCGACTTCGACGAGGACGTCGAACGGACCCCCGAGAACTGCCATCGCTTTGCCTGCTTCCTCGGCGGCCTGGCCAAGCGCGAAGGGACTCGCCCGTTGAACCGCAGCGGTGTAGCCCGCTTGATGGAACATGCGGCTCGCTTTGCCGAGGATACGACCCGGCTTTCGGTCCATGCCCGAACGTTAGCCGACCTGCTCCGCGAAGCCGATTATTGGGCCGCCAAGGCGAGCTTGGCGGCCATCGGTAGCGGCGAAGTCAGCCAGGCAATCGCGATGCAGATTCGTCGCTCGGATCGCTTGCGTCAGCAAGTCCAGGAAGAGATTCGCCGCGGGACACTCATGATCGAGACAACCGGTGAGCGGATCGGGCAGGTCAACGGCCTCTCGGTGATCGATCTGGGGAATTTCCGCTTTGGCCAACCGGCAAGGATCACCGCCACCGTCCGCCTTGGCAAGGGAGAGATCATCGATATCGAGCGTGAGGTAGAACTAGGGGGCTCGATCCATTCGAAAGGGGTCCTCATCCTGACCGCCTTCCTCGGCGCACACTTCGCCCTGGAGAAACCGCTGTCGTTGTCCGCCAGTCTGGCCTTCGAGCAATCCTACGCCAAGGTCGAAGGAGATAGCGCTTCGCTGGCCGAACTATGTGCCTTGCTGTCAGCCATCGGCCAGGTCCCGGCCAGGCAAGGGTTGGCCATCACCGGCTCCATCAATCAGTTTGGTCAGGTACAACCGATCGGTGGGGTCAATGAAAAGATCGAAGGCTTCTATGATGTGTGCCGTCAGCGTCCGACCGGCGGCCCCTACGGGGTAATTATTCCGGCCACCAATGTTCGACACCTGATGCTGCGCGAGGATGTGGTGGCCGCGAGCGAGGCCGGTAGCTTTCAAGTGTATGCGGTAGCGACGGTCGGGGAAGCCATCGAAATCTTGACTGGGCTACCCGCCGGTGAACGGCAGGGCAACGGTCAGTTCCCGGATGCCAGCTTCTTCGGCCGTGTGGAAGCCCGGCTGCGGCAGTTGGCCGAACTGCGGGGTCAGTTTGGCGTCGAGGGCGCCCATGCGGGGAAGGTAGGGTGAGGGGGTGAACATCCACGAGAGTGCGGAGAAATCCGGACGTATTCTGGTAGCTTTCGATAGCTTGCCTGCGGGGGAGGCTTTCCTCCAGGTCGCGATCCGGCTGGCAGCGGAGTTGCAAGCAGAACTGCATGGCCTGTTCATCGAAGATGCCAACCTGCTGCGAGGCTCTGCCCTGCCACACGCCCACGAACTCGGCATCTGGCTCGAAGGCCGGCGACCGATCAGCGTCGAGGCGATGGAACGCTCGTTGCGCACGGCGGCCACCATGGCGCGGAGGGCCCTCAGCCAGGCTGCCATCGCGGCCAACTTACCCTGGTCCTTTGCCACGGTCCGCGGCGCCCTGCGCGAGGCGATGAACGCCGACCTCGAACAAGCCGATATCGTATTGACCTCGGCCGGGCGGTTGGCAGCGGTCCCCATTCCGACCATGGGCAGTGGTCCGATGATCGTCTTCTTCGATGGCTCGCCCGCTTCGATACGGGCCTTGCAAGCCGCCACTCACCTTCAGCGACGAGCGGGTGATTACCTGCTGGTCGCGGTCATGCCCCCCGCCAGTCCCGAGCTTCTCCGGAGGCAATGGCTCGAACTTGACCTGGCAGCCACGCAGCAACTGCACATCCTCTCATCTCCGTTAGCGTCCGTCGCGGACTGCCTCCCCTTGGCTCAGAAGCTCAAGCCAGCCCTCTTCTTCCTGAGTATCAACTCCCCCTTCTCCCAAGAACCGACTTTCTCGCAGCTGCGACGAAGCGTCGGCTGCCCCATCGCCTTGGTTCGCTAACGCCACCCAAGGCAGGTAAGGCCGCATCCAGCGAAACGATCGCTAGCGAATGCAAGCCGGGTGATCGACATCGCGCAAAGGTCCACCCAGCCAAGGGTCTTATTTCAACCCCGAGTGGGCCGCGACAAGCTTACCGTACCTTCCCTCGTAAGCCTTTTCGAGGAGCCCAAAGATCAGAGCGATTCGAGGAAGGCGATAAGGTCCTCGAACTCCTGATCGGTCAGCTTCGTTCCCGCGACTACCTCCGGCGCATGCTGACCGCTCAATAATTCCCTGAGGGTCATATGCCGCCCGTCGTGCAGCAAAAGATTTTTCCGAAAGACACCGATCAGCGATGGGGTATTGAAGCCGGAATACTTGTCATCGGGTTTGCCCAACGCAAGATCGTGAATATCCCCATCGGTATACTCGGCTCCCCGATGGCACTGACTGCATCCAGCACGATCTCCAAGAAAAACCGCTTTCCCGCGTTCGACGGCCGCTTGACGGCCAGCAACCACTCGTGGCGGTGGCGGCAGCAGCGAACTCAGATAGGCTTGCAAGGCATGAACATCGGCATCGCTCGGGTCCGGCCCGAGCATTGTCGTCTTCAAGGA
The DNA here is from genome assembly GCA_044371435.1 of Pirellulaceae bacterium. Classification (GTDB taxonomy): domain Bacteria; phylum Planctomycetota; class Planctomycetia; order Pirellulales; family Pirellulaceae; genus JAIYDQ01. The sequence continues at coordinate 2,585 of JBILTQ010000263.1, forward strand.
ATGCCGCAAAGCACTGGAAAGCTCCGTCTGCCAGCCATGCCATGTCCAGGGGGCTGATTGGTCTAGCCGGTACAAGGGTAAAACGGTCTTGAAGGTAAAGGCGGTCCCGTCGTTGAAGGTATCCATCGTGACCGCATTCGTCCCTCCTTCATAATGACAACTGTGGCAGCTATACCATTGGTCCAGACTGCGGGTGGCGTCATAGAAGATGGCTTCGCCGCGCCGCGTCAGGGAGGGCTTGGCGTCCCCGCCCAGCGGGAACTCGGCCTTCAAGCGGCGATCGAGCCGATCGACTACCTGCACCGAATTACTCAGATAGTTGGCGACAAAGATCGTTCGATCATCCTTCGCAAGCCGAAGCCCCATCGGTCGCCCACCAAGCGTTAGCCGAAAAAAACGTTCTTCGTCGCGCAATAGCTCAGGGTCGATATGGTCGGTGCTCCCCTGCCCTTGAAATGGCAAGCCCGCCACTTGCAAGAACAGCAATTCATGACTCCCGGAGGCCGAAAGGATCACCTGGCTTTCATCGCTGGTCAACGCCAGACCATGCGGGTCCGCCACCGCTCGGCCCGGCGGGTCGAGCGAGATCGCCTCCCGATGGGCCGAATCCTCCCAGCCGATCCGGCCCAGACGACTGGCCATCACCCAACCCAAACGGATATTGCGCGCGGTGATCGGATTTCGCCGGTACACCATCCAGGGAAAGTAAACCTGCTCTCCCTTGGCGGAGATCGCCAGGTGACCGATGTTCAACCCGACAAAGCGGTCGATATGCACGAGCTGCTCGCTCTCGAGATCGACCAACGAAATACCGCGATCACCGCTGGTGGCGACCGCCAACCGCTTCCCATCGGCCGAGACGGCCAAAGCCCGCGGCCAGCGACCGACCTTCAAACTACGGATCACCCGGTAGCGCTGCAACTCGACCACCGCAATCTGATCCGCATCCAGCTGAGCTACATACGCCTGGCTACCATCCGGCGACACGGCAATACCACTTGGCTGAGCCCCCAGCGTCAGCGTAGCCACACGGGTCAGCTGCTCATCCGCTACCTCCAAGACATACAACTCGCCCGAATAACTCGCGGTCGCCAACAAACGTTTTCCGTCAGGGTGCAGCGCGATGGCCGTCGGCCGTTGTCCGATCGCGACCTCGTCGAGTACCTTACCGTCGGCGATACGAACCAACGAAACACTATTCGATGTTTGGTTGACCGTCGCCAGCCAATTCGCCTCCGGGGAAACTACCAGATCCACCGGCGAGCGATCCCGCGACGCGGGCTGGCCCGCCCAAAGCAACACCCCAGACAAGGCACTGGCCCATCCGAGGATCATGAATCCAAAGCTAGCGGCCCGCATCGAAAGTTTTACCTCGCCATCACTCGGGCTTTGGTGCCAGCAGCTCGGCCACCCGGATATCGAGCTGGTCGATGGTCTCGCAATTCTCAATCCCGCTTGGATCGCTGCTGAAGGAGTAACGTAACTTTCCTTGCCGATCGTAGAGTCGATAGAAGGGGACATCCCCACGCAATTGGAAAGCGTCGACAAAGGCCCCGCCTGCCCCGTAAGTCGTCAATAAATTGTCGAACGACGCCTGCTGCTTCGCCAGGAAGCCAAGGACTGCCTCACGAGCGTCCGGCTCATCCATGCTGACCGAGATCACCGCCAACCCGTCTGGTCGGTGCCTTTGGCTGAGCGCCACGGTGTGCGGGAACTGTTGCATGCACGGCGCACACCAGGTAGCCCAGAAGTCGACCAGCACCACTTGCCCATGATGCTTGCCAAGCATTTCCTCAAAAGTTTTCTCGTCACCGACCTGCAGCGAGACGGTGGGTGCGACAGGACGCGTGGCTTGGCTGCAGCCGACCATCAATCCCAACCCACCCAAGACTACCCCCAACCACCATCCGCCAAGAACATGAAACTGCATGCCGACCCAACCTACCGCACGAGGACGCGAGACCCAACTGCCGCTACCGTCAATATCCGAGGCAGCGGCAGGAAAACCTGGCAGGTATTGCTATTTCTTGTTGGGCTTGATGCCGCAACCGAATGCCTTGGTCGACTGGACCGCAGGGCTCTTGCCGGTGAGGATCGCGTCAACGGCATCGGCGACATGATGAGCGGTCGGATCGTTTTGCTTGTCGTCAAAAGAACCGTGATACGCGACCTTACCCGCCCCATCGAGAACAAACAGATGCGGGGTCACGCGTGCCCCATAAGCCCGAGCCGAATCCCCAGAGGCATCATAGGCGTATGGATAATTCAGCCCCTTTTCTTCTGCCCGCTGCTTCATCGCCTCCAAGTCTTCCGAGGAATTGACATTGATCGCGATAAACTTCACCCCTTTGTCGGCATATTTCTTTTGAAAGTCGATGAACCGATCTTCATAGGCAATCGCCACCGGGCAACGATTACAGGTGAAAGCAAGCACCGTCGCCTTGGCGCCTTTCGTACCGTCGAGCGAATAGACCTTACCGTCGATCCCTTGACTGCTAAAGTTGGGAGCCGCTGACCCGACTGCGATTTCTTCGGCAAGCGAGGCCGACGGCCGGAGACTCGAAACGGTCAAGGCCACTACGGCAAAGAGCATCCACAATGGAGAGCGCATCATCTCTTTATCCCTTTTCACTAAAGATCATCGAATTCGAAGACCGGACAGACTCGTTGCCTACCTGGCCAAGGCCGCGAAACACTTCCGCGAACGGATTATCTTAAGCGCTTTCTGTGGGTCAAGAAATGTGTCAACCTGGACCATTGGAAGATTTTTGGGTGGGCGTTACCCCTGGCTACTGGCTGCAGCCAGCGATAGCCACCCCGTAAACTTCGACGCGGCGACCCGGCGAAGCTAGGATAGATGGCGAATGATTCCGCTCGGCTGTCCGCCTCGATCAAGCCACAGGCTGACCGCCGCGGTCTCACTATCGTCGGACTATCCCTCGCTCCTTCCGTTGGGTCTTGGCTCTCCGTTTTACCTCTCCTCCATGAGTGACCAACCCCTTTTTTTATTCAATCCGATAGGCACGTCTGGCGATGTTCACCCGCATTTGGCAGTAGCCAAAGAGCTTCAGCGGCGCGGGGTCGAGGTCCATCTATTGATCAATCCAACCTACCAAGCGTTGGCGAATCAATTAGACCTTCCCGCAAGCCCGCTCGGCCAAGGATGGAACGGGCAAGAACTCGCCGAGAACCCCCGTATCCGTCGACCCCGCAGCGCATGGAAGGAAGCCATGGCCTGGGGAGCGATAGGTACCATGCGAGAAACCTTCGCCTTGATCAAAAGCCGGATGCGACCCGGCAAGACGCTAGTGATGAGCCCCGCCTGGAGTTTGGGAGCAAGGTTGGCGCGGGAGACGCTGCCGATCCGCCAAGTCACGGCCCTGATGAATCCGGTCCTGCTCCGCAGCTGTTCAGATCCCCCGCTCATTCCCGGCCTGTTGAATCACTCCTGGGTGCCCAAGCCTCTCCTCCGCTGGCAATATCGGATGCTCGATCGATTCTTCCTCGATCCGATCCTACTCCCCGAACTCCATCGCTTTCGCCGGGAACTCGGTCTCCCTCGTCTCCAGCGAGTCATGGAGAAGTGGTGGTTCTCTCCCGACCTGGTCTTGGGGGTCTTCCCGAAAAAACTTGTGCCGCGAGCGACAGACTGGCCGATCGATATCGACATCGTCGGGCATACGCTGTGGGATCCGCCAGCCCCCACCGCTCAAGTCGATACCTTCCAAGCCTTTGTCGCCCGTTATCCTAAGCCGGTAGCCATCGTCCCGGGATCGGTTGGCCCCGGGAGTTCGGTCTACTTCCAGCAAGTCATCGCCGCTATCCAACGACTCGGCAGGAACGCGGTGATCTTTTACAAGCTGGACTCCGGGCTCCCACCCGATTTACCCGCCAACATCTTGCATTGCCGCTATCTGCCGCTAGCCGAAGCTTTGCCAGCCTGCTCAGCCATCCTGCACGCCGGTTGCATGGGCACGCTCAGCCAGGCGCTGCAGGCCGGTATCCCACAACTGGTCATCCCCCGCGTCAACGACCAACCCGACAATGCGCGCCGACTGGCTCGCTTGGGGGTGGCGAAGGTACTCACGCCAAAATCTGTCTCCCTCGAACGTCTGGTGAAGGCCTTGCAAACATTGCTGGCGGATGCCGAAATCCAAAAAGCCTGTACCCTTTCCCGTTCGCCATCTCCGATCAGTTCCGTGAAGATCATTGCGGATCGACTCGAACAGCAGATACAGCCGTCGATGAAACGCTAGCCTTCCATGGCAAGCAAGCCCTGATGGTCGGACGGCTTGTCTTGTTATCCTGAGCTGGCCATGGCCCCCACCGAAGTAGCATCCCCAGTGACTAACTAGACAGCCAGCGTCAACGCTCCCCCTCCATCGCACCCATCCCTGGCGTCGTCGCAGTCAAGGCGTCGAACCGATACCCCTGTCCCGATAAACGCTCGAGAATCCTTGGCAGGGCAACTAGCATCCGCGGTGCGGCCAAGGCCGAATCGTGCAGCAGGATGATCGAACCCGGCCTGGCATTGGCGACCACGGTCTCTTCGACATGCCGCGCGTCGACTGACTGCAAAAAGTCCTGGCTGGTAACATCCCACATGACGCATCGCCATTCGCTTCGCAAGGCCAACCAACCCCACGGTTTCAAACGCCCGAAGGGAGGGCGAAACAAGCGTGGCGGAGAAACCAATTGCTTCGCCAGGATCGACTGGGCCCGATGGACATCGGCCACGTACTCGCCACACGCTACCTGCCAACCATTCCGATGGGCATAGGTATGATTGCCGATGGCATGTCCCTGCTGCTCCATGCGCTGGACCATGGAAGGCAGCGCCTCGGCTTGAGCCCCGAGACAAAAGAACGTCGCACGGGCACCACTCCCCTCGAGGATCTCCAGCACATGCTCGGTAACCCCTTCGGTGGGGCCATCATCAAAGGTCAAGTAAACGACAGGCTCACGCGTCGGAACCCGAAACATCGCATAGGGCATACACCATGGCAACCACTCGGGCATCCGCTCATAGCCTTCGCTCCACAGCTTCCTCATCTTCATCGCAATCTTCCCGGGCCTCTCAGCCTCAGTGAACGTTCTTCCTCCCCTTCGGGGCGGGGAGCTTCAGGCTGCAGTCCACATCCATTCATCTTTAACCCTTTTAAATTCTCCTCCTGGAGTCACCTCTTCCTCAACTCGCCCTCTCCGGGGAGAGCGACTGGGAGTGAGGAGTCGTGAGCCCGACGGATTGGTTCCTCTTCCCAGCCCTAAAGCCTGAGGCTAACCTCTGCCCTAGACAACAAGGGCTTGATCTAACTCTCTCCTCAACCCCTCAGACGCATGGCTAATTCGCCGGACTACCGCCGAAGGTGATCTCGCAATCAGGTAA
>JBILTQ010000320.1:0-6481 GCA_044371435.1 Pirellulaceae bacterium
GACCAAAGAGTGGGTTTTTCGTTGGCGTGGTCTTCCCCATCGGCAGCAATCCCCATGGTGGCTGATCGAGGGCATCGCGGGAATCGAGACAGCGGTCAATACGGGAGCGCTCTTCGGGATGGGGGCTGGCTACGGCTGGTTCTTTGCTTTGGCCTCGATGGTGGCGAGCGTGGCGATTTGTCTGTGGCTTTTTCGCTTTAACGCCTGCCAGTCTTTATGGCTGACGGTGGCGCTCGGCTGCGTTATGGGCGGGATCGTTGGAAATCTCTACGACCGCTTGGGGTTCTGGCATCGACCAGGGATGCCGCCGGAATGGAGCAGTGGGGTCCGCGATTGGATTTTATTGTGTTACGGCCAGTATACGTGGCCTAACTTCAATATCGCCGATAGTCTCCTGGTCGGGGGGGCGATGATGCTGGCCGGGCACTCGTTTTTCCTGCAGCGGGAGCTTCCGGCGGCTATCAAGGAAGCGGACTGATACTCAGCGATTCAAAGAGTACATCGCAAGTCGGGTCGTGAGACTGCAGTTGGATGGTCCCGGCTTCGGTTCGGGCTCCCTGTCGAGGGTTTTCATGGACAGGTCGCTCGTCGGTCCAGTCGACCACTTGAATTCCTTCCACCCAAGTGGCTAGGTGAAGTCCATCGGCAATCAGCGCAAGGTGGGCGGAACGGTCGGCGTCACTCAACACGGCTCGGGCGGCTTGGCGGCGGAAAATAGCTCCCATCCCGGCATCGACGGGCACTCGCCGGTCTTGGTGGAAGCCGTGATGGACCTGGCATTCATACCCGTTCATGGCCTGTCCAGGCAGGCAACGGAAGAAGATTCCGGAATTCACGTTTTCGGCGAGGGTTTTCACTTTCGCTTGTAGGCAGAAGTTGGCATGCGATTGCAGCAACTCAACATGCCCTTTATCACCGCGCAGCCTTAACCCGCCCTCTTGGCTTAGTCGGGCATCGAAATTGGGTGTCTTCGGCAGGTTCCAGTCTTTGAGTTCCTCGGTCGGCAGGACGGCATAGGTAATCGGTCGGAGCTTGAGTTCACGAAAACGAACGGCTCCCTCGCGAAACTGCAGACCGATATATCCCGCCGTCAGCGGAGTTTGATCGACATAATCCGCCGCTTCGCGGCCATCTACCCAAATGCGAACATGTTGGCCATCCACCAGAGCGTGCAACTGATGCCATGCTTCGGGCTCCAGTTCGCCTACCTGTTCCGAATCGGCCCGGATCCGCTCGACCAGGGAGCCGGTTGGAAAGGGGTTGTCAGGGGGGGCAATATTCAATTCATAACAATCCCGGGCAGGGGAGGTCGGCTGCGTCGGTGAACGCAGGAAGACCCCGCTATTGGTTCGTTCATCCGCCAAGAATTCCAGCGTTAATTCGAAATCGCTGAACCGGCTGGTGGTGAAGAGGAAACCTTGATCACCGGCATCGACCGCGATACAGCCATCCTCGACCCGCCAATTCGCCTTGGATGTTGCCTTCCAACCCATCAACGACTGGCCATCGAACAAGCGGAACCAACCGAAGTCGAGTTCTTCTTGCGAAAGCCGAGCGGCAAGCAAGCCATCGACATCTACCGACTCGTCGATGCTGGCTGGCTGGGAGGTAGCAGGTGGCTGCTGGGATGGGGAGGCTTGCGTTGTCGACGGGGACGACGAGGTGTCCGTTGCTTGGCGGCAACCGACTGCCAGGGGCAGCCATGAGCTTGCCAAAAGGATCAAGCCTAGTCGGAAACAGTAGCGGTGGATTCGTGTATTTCTAGCCATGAATCGAAATGCAAACGATGAGTAGGACCTGGGGTGTAGCGTTCAGACCGCGGTTGCCAATCCGCCGGCCAGGTCGCCCAACAACACGTGACGATATTGTACTGAGTTAGTATACCGGTAATATCAATCCAGCCATGCCCCTCCAGGGGATCCCACCGGAATCGCGGTCTCGCGGCGGTCTGGATTCCTGCCAGGCTGGTGTTGGCTACCGCATCCCAACGCTGTCCGTTGAGCTCCAGGGCGATGACCGGCCAGGGACGAACCGATCGGATGTGGAAGAAAATGAAACTCCGCGGACCGCCGTCGGTCGCGGTCTCGATACCCGTCGGCGCGTGAAAGCGGCGGCTCCCTCGAAGATGCACGGAGTCTACGTCGAGTTGCCAGGGGCCGCGAAGCGAGATGCGATGCATTTGACTGGACAGCATTTTCTGAAAACGACGCGTGTTTACCCCGACCAGTGCGATCGCCACTTTTCCGAGAAGGGTTTACTGTGTGGCGAGATCATGGGTGACCGCGATCTGCTGGATGACTCCGGCGGTTGCGTCTTCGACCCTTACCAACGCTTGTATCGCTGGCATCGCAGACAAAATGGGTGGGCAGGAGTCGCGTTCGGCAAAGTCATCGACCAGGCCATTGTTATCGTCGTCCAAGCCATTGGAGCCGAGGTCAGCGCGGACGGCGTTCGGATTGACGGCTCCTTGAAACCACAAACTTCCATTTTCAAAAATGGTTCCCTTGTCCGTCGGGTTGCTGATTGCATTTGCGGCAGTTGCGAGGTCACGTTGCCGAAAACCATCCCGTTCGAAAGCATCGGTGTAAGAGTCGAAGCAGGGCTGAAAGACCAGTGCGCTCCCGTTATTAGCAAGGATGGCTCGCCCGGATTTGAGCAGCGCTTCCGACAGCAAAGCGGCATTGTTGCGGACGCCGGAGAGTATTGTCTCGCGTAGTTCGTTGGGAATCCGCGAAACATCGATGAGCGGCAGACCGGCTGGCGGTTGCCAGCGTTTGACGGCCCATGCCAAATCGACGAAGCCTCCCTGGCGGCTGGTCACCTGGGACAGCGTAGCTGCCGAAGGGGAAACGCCGATTCGTCGAATGGTTTCCGCATAACCCGGATCGCTCGGATTGACTTCGAGGTCATCGGAGCCGCTAGCCCCCAATTCCAGCAAATCGTCGACGGTTCCGTTCCCATCATCGTCGGCCAAGGCGACTCCCGGTTGCCCATCGCTACCGACATGATAAAGCATTTTCGCCACAGGATCGAACCCCTTCACATCGAAAGCGATGCAATTGTTGGCGACCACTTCCTCGTTGGTGAGCAACTCGACGGTTGCCCCGAGCTCTTCGTCGTCCTCGGTGAGGATGGTTCCACCGGATGCGGGATCCTGATTGATCTTGCGTTTCAGGAATTGAGGGTTGAGGAAACCGATATCAGGCACGGCAGCTAACGGAAGGTTGCCCGCGAAAGCAAACTGTTGAAGCCCGATCGGACCGGTCAAGGACAAGATGGGCATCGATCGATCATTGGCCGAACCGCCGAGCGTATTCCCGGGAAGCATGACGTGGGCGAAACGATTGGCCGGATGAGCTAAATCATCCAGCGAATTAGCAACGATCGGGGCGGCTGCGTTGACAGCAACGCCTTGGGCTCGATGGACGGAAAGGTCGCAACGTTGATAGGCATGACGCAGCGACAGTCGACTGCCGATGGGCGTAGTGATCGGTTCGGCCAGCAGGCGGACCGCGTTCGATTCTCCGGCGGCCGAGGCGGTATTGAACAACGTTCCATTGGGGGTGTTGAGGCTTGGGAGGATCAGCAGGACGCGTCGGCATAGGCGGATGCGGTCGGGGATCCCATTGCCGGTAATATCGCCGCTGGCCGTTCCCGGAATCGGATCGGCCGCTGGATTGACGGGGGTGTCGGCGTCCACAACTGGCAGCTTGTAGTTGGGGGCCGTTTGATAGACGAAGGCGGGATCGGTTTGACCGCTGGAAGTCGGTTCGATCTCGGGCATGGCGAACCAAACGATCTCGGCATACTCGGAGGCCACGACGACGGTTTGGATCCAATCCGCGGCTGTCGGGACATAATTCCCCCCGCTCGCACCCTTGACCAGAGCCAACGGGACTCGGCCACGAAACCATTCGCTTTTGGCCCGGGCGGTAAACATCAAGATGTCATCGAAATCCCCAAAACGACTGGCGGATAGATTTTGTTCCGTCGTACCTCCACCACCCAACAGGTTGTTGATGGGGGCTGATACGGGGTGATGATCGGCCAGCGGGCCCTCGTAGTAGAGGAAGTAACCGTTCTTGAACTCCTTGGAGGATGGATCGCAGACTACAGTGATACCGGACACGTCATGCCGCAGCAGTTCCGAAGCGCCGCGCAGCTGATCGCTCAACGCCAACCGGGCTCGACCTTCCGAGATGTCATCGCTCATTCGCTTGAAGCCTTGAGCCAGCGCCAGCATGATGACCAAGGTCATCGTGACGGCGATCAAAGCCTCCACCAAGGTGAAACCTCGCGCGCGGTTGGAAACTTGATTCATATCAGGGATACCTTTATCGCCAACAGTGCATCCTTGCGACGTCACCCACAGGCCGCGAATCATCGGGCCAAGTCGGCGGAAAGCCGGATAACGCCAAGCGGGGGTGGGGCTTTCGTGACCGCTGTAGTTCATCGCCGAACACCTGGGAGTAGTTCCAAACCTATCTCGGAAAAGAAAAACGGGTACCTTAAGCGGATGATCGAAACTTCCAGCTTTCCATCGCCTTCCAAAATAGGCTTGTCGAGCAGCAATTTTCGGGCCAATCCTATCTTAGTCGATCACGAGCTTGTGGATGAAGGATCCAGCGTCGAATTCCAACGAGGCTTCCCGTCGAATCGCTCAACACCAGCCTGGCAAGGCCAGTTCGCTGCCGACGGCTCCGCGGAGGACCTTGGGGGCGGCTGGCGGCTCGCGCGTACGCCAAGCAGATGGGGAGGCTTGTCGAGCCCTCAGCTTGCGGTCGGCGAGGGAAGGTCAATCCTCGGAGTTGCTCTCTTCAGCAGGGCCTTTCCCGCCTCTCCAGAGTGGTTTCCGCCGCCGGGCTTTGGGGTGGTGGGCCGGGGTTAAGCCAGATTCCTCGGTCTCCACCAACCGGTGGGAAAGGGGCCGCGACGCGACTTGAACTTTGGCAGCTTCCAGCTGCTGGAATTCCAAACGGCGCAGCTCATCCAAGTCGAATTCGACCTCTTGGCCGACATACCATTGAAGAGCCTTAACCGGACCGACGACGGCCGAATAGCGGAAGAGGACATCATCCCGCAGATTTTCCGCCCGGATGAAGCCGAAACGCTTGTCATGGACCAACTTGACAACTTTGCCTACACGCATACTGGAATGATTCGAACGATGTCGGTGATCGCGGGGGACCTACCTCGGAATTGTGGCGGACACTTGGCCGGGCGTACCGGCTAGCTGCCAAGCTCCAAGGTAAACCAAGCTCGCCGGCTTTCGAAGGGAAAGATCTCGGAAATATGCAATCTGTTGAGGATTTTTCGCTGAGCTGGGATCGACCTCGGTACCGTTCCGGCTTGAGCTTTCCCTCGAAACGTTCGCCGCTGTCGCGCTCTGCCAGCCGCCATCCGGCTCGACCTGCGGGCTCGAAGGCTGAAGCTTGCTTGGAGAACTGCAAGGCAAACACCTTGTCCTGAGGCGAGGCGGCAGGCATCGCGCTGCAGTCGCGAGGCAGGCTCAGTTCAGCAGCGGCGAGGACGGCATCGCATCGACATGCAAGATGGCCTGGAGCACGAGACTTCCAACCCGGCGCATCCCTTCACGCCACATATCGTGATCGTCGACGAACACTAGGTCCGGCGAGGCGGGCAGCGGGTACCAAAGACCCTCGCCGATCTCCCGCTCGAGTTGCCCGGGTTGCCAGACCGTGTGGCCGACAAGCAAACGGTAGTGTTGGGGAGGCACCAGCGCTAGTTTTTTCAGGGTCTCGACTTGAGCTGCCAAAAATACCCCCTGCCCATTACCCCCTTCCGCCAGGCTCGGACGGTCATGAATCGCCACCACCGGTCCAGCATTCGGGCCGCCGAAATTCAAATGATCGGGGGGCGAGGCTGTCTTGGAGAGACCTTCGGTGAGATGGTCCCACAGCGGCTTGACATCGAGCGCGAACGGACGATTTAGCATGACGCCGACGGTTTGTTCCGCATGATGCTCTAAAATCAAGCACACCGACCTCCCAAAAAGCTCATCCTCTAGCTTGGGAGCGGCCACCAGGACTTGTCCCGCCAAGGCCCATTGGGGCGACTTGGCGGACGATTCTCCGGAAGAAGGAAGACGATTCATGAGGCTTTCAACCTGCCAACGTGACTGAGGCCAACCAAAGTACGACTTCAGTGAGCAAATGCAGTGCCAAATCTCGAAATGCGATTTTCGGAGCCATATCGAGACACCAGGTGAAGGTCGGTTACATTATGAACCTACCTTCAGGTGTCGCTGGCCGCGGGCTCGCTCCACCGATCCCATTCCCTCTTTGCGAAACGGATTCGAGCCCGGCATGTCCCCAGCTCCTGATCGGTCTCCGCTCCCCATCGCGGTTTTGATCTCCGGTGGTGGTACGACTTTAAAAAACTTGATCGAACGTCGATCGCGTGGCGACCTGCCGGTAGCTATTCGGCAGGTGATCAGTTCGACAAGCACCGCCGGTGGCTT
>JBILTQ010000265.1:0-7929 GCA_044371435.1 Pirellulaceae bacterium
TCCTGAATTGCGGTTGACCGATCAAGGGTTGGTCGAGGTGCTGGCCAATCGACTGGTGCCGCTGAGCGTAGCCCGGTGAGCCATCCTGTCCGGGCATCGCGACGATTCTCGACCGAAAGTCTTCGGTGGACCGCGCTCGCGGCGTTTCGCTGGCCGGCTGGATTCGGCTATACTATGCCCAGCGATCCCCCGCTTCTCCCGCTGGCTCCTTCCTTCCCCTGGCCATCATGCAATCATCGCTACCTTCGATCTTCACCCTCCTCGGTCAGTGCTTGCCAGCACGCCGCCTGTTCGTTGGTTGGCTGGTAGTTGCCGGGGGTATCGGCGGCGCGGCGCGATCAGCGGCGGAGGTCGGCCCGATGGTCGATCCGGAAGGGCTGTATCTGCAGTCGATCAAGCCCTTGTTTCAAGAAAAGTGTGTGAGTTGCCATGGGGCGCTGCGGGCTGAAGCTGGCTTGCGGCTGGATGCTATCCAAGCGATCCGGCAAGGTGGTAGCGAAGGGAGGATTACGGATACGGAGGACATCCGCCAAAGCCGCTTGCTGCAGCGGATCACGACGCTCGACGAGGACGCGCGCATGCCGCCCGAGGGGGAGGGGACGAGGCTTAGCCAGCAGCAGGTGGGGCTCGTCGAAGAATGGCTTCGTCGACAAATGCCCGGTCCGACGGAGGAAGTCTTTGTGGCTAGTCCGCGCGAGCACTGGGCCTACCAACCGATTGTATTTCCCGAGTTGCCGAAGGTCCGCTCGGTCGACGACGCGAACCCGATCGACGTCTTGATTTCGGCGGAACGGCAAGCGCTCGGGTTGGTTCCCAGCCCTCCGGCGGAGGAGGCGAGTTGGCTGCGTCGGTTGTGTTACGACCTGACGGGAATGCCGCCGACGGTCGAGGAACTCGACGAGTTTACGGCCGACAGCGGCGAGGATCGACACCAGCGTTGGATCGAGCGGATGCTTGCCAAACCGAGCTATGGCGAGCGGTGGGGGCGGCATTGGATGGATGTTTGGCGCTACAGCGATTGGGAAGGTTACAAGGAGGAGTTGCGAGGTAGCCAACGTCACATTTGGCATTGGCGCGATTGGATCGTCGAATCGCTCAACTGCAATAAGCCTTACGACGAGATGATCGTCGAGATGCTGGCAGCCGACGAGGTAGCTCCGCGCGATGCCAGTCGCTTGCGGGCCACCGGCTTCCTCGCCCGTAATTTTCACAAGAGCAACCGCAATATCTGGTTGGATGCGACGGTCGAGCATACGGCCAAAGCCTTCCTCGGCATGACCCTCAATTGCTCCAAGTGTCACGACCACAAGTATGATCCTTTGCCGCAGGCCGGCTACTACCAGTTCCGCGCGATCTTTGAGCCCCATCGCGTTCGATCGCAAGTGGTTCGGGACGGCCCACTGGCAGGTTTACCCGAACTGCCGCGGGCTTATGATGCGGAACCGGAGACCCCGACCTATGTTTTCGTCCGCGGCAATGATGAGATGCCGGACAAGGAACAGGCGATGACGCCGCAGGTGCCGGACTGGATTCCAGCTCCATTTCGCGTCGAGGCGATCGCCTACCCGATCGACCTATACTATCCGGAGTTGATGCCAGCCCATCGCGACCGCATCTTGGGTGAGAAGGTGGCAGCCGAAGCCCAGGCCCGCCTGAAGCTGGATCAGATCCTGCCGCAGCGGTCCGTAGCCGAATCCTCGATGGACCCGACCGCTGCCAGCCAACCCCTCGCGGCAGCGGGGCCAAAGCCCTGGGAACTTGCCTTTTCGGAATGGAAGGTCGCCGTGGCCGATCGCGAGGCTTGGGTAGCAAGGTATCGAGCCGAAGAGATCAAGTACGGGTTGAGGGCCAGGGGTGGGGGCGAGGCCGAGGCTTCAGCATCCCAAGCGACTTCCGCGCGGTTAGCGGCCGAAGCCGAACATTGTTTTCACCGAGCCCGAGCCGAGTACGAGAGCCTGCGAGCGGAACAGGCCGTGGTTGAGGCGCGGAACGCATCCGCCACCGATCCGGCCAAGCGGCAGGCAGCGGTCGAGGCGGCAGAGAAAAAGCGACAGGAAGCCAGCGAGCGATTGCGGGAGTTGCCGTGGGAGCTAGCCGCCGAGACCAAGGACTACACTCCGGTCGGAACTGTCTTTCCAGCCGCCAGCACCGGTCGCCGCTTGGCCTTGGCAAAATGGATCGTCGACCCTCGCAATCCCTTGACCGCGCGCGTCGCCGTCAATCACCTTTGGATGAGGCATTTTGGAACACCCTTGGTCGAGAATACCTTCGACTTTGGACTGAGTAGCCCACGGCCCAAGTTATGGAAGGTTTTAGATTGGTTGTCGGCGGAGTGGATCCGCAGTGGTTGGGACATGAAGCGCCTGCATCGGCTGATCCTGTCGTCGAAAGTCTACGGGTTGGCCTCCGATGAACCGCGGCCGGAGGTTTGGGGGGAAAACCAACGGCTCGATCCCGACAACCATTATTTCTGGAGAGCCAACCTCCGACGTTTGGATGCCGAGGAGGTCCGCGATAGCTTGCTGACAGTGGCCGGGGAGCTCGATCGTACCTTTGCTGGTCCCGACATCGATTTTCAAGCGGGGGAGACGATTCATCGACGGAGTCTCTACTTCCGGCATGCCTATGAAAAACAAATGCTGATGATGGTGATGTTCGATGCCGCCAGCCCCAGCGAGTGTTATCGGCGTAAACCGAGCGTCATCCCACAGCAGGCGTTGGCGCTGAGCAACAGTCCACTGACCCGGGAGTTGGCTGGTCGGTTGGCCATGTATCAGGATGGTGATCCGGTCGAGCTCGCAGGGGGAGAGGGGCGGTCGAGTGCGGCTTGGGTGACCGCCTTGTTTCGCCGCGTGTTGGGGCGTCTTCCCACCGCCGAAGAGCAAGCGGCCTGCTGTCGTTTCCTGGCTTCGCAGGCTCGACTCTTGGCTGATCCAGACCAGCTGACCCCTTTTGATGACGCGCCTGCTCCTCGGCAGCTGGCCCCGGAACAGGCCGCCCGCCGCAGTTTAGCGTTGGTCTTGCTGAATCATCACGAGTTCATCAGCGTTCGCTAGGATCTTCATCAACAGCCGGGAATGGATCATGAAATCGCCAGCTTTTATCGAACCCACCAGCCGCCGGGCCTTCCTTCAGGCAGGGCTTCGCTCGAGCCTTGGAGGAGGCATGGGCCTTGGGTCGCTAGCCTTGCAAGCCATGTTGCACCAGGAGCAACTTGCGGCCGCGGCTGGCAGCGAGGTGCCGGGGATCGTCCGACTTCCGGTAAAAGCCAAGAGTGTGATTTGGCTGTTCATGATCGGTGGCACCAGCCATCTGGAATCCTTCGACCCCAAACCAAAGCTGAATGAATTTTCAGGAAAAACAATTCAGGAAACTCCGTTCGCCGATTATCTCCAGTCTCCCTACCTCGCCAATGAACGGGCGGTAGCCTTCGATCCCAATAACGGGTTTGTGCGGACCGAAATCTATCCGATGCAAGTCGGGTACCAGCGGGGTGGGCAGAGCGGGTTGGAGATCAGTGACTGGTGGCCGCACTTGCGGCAGCAGGCTGATCACCTGTGCATGATCCGCTCGATGTGGACTGAAGACAGCAATCATGGGGCCCAATTGCAGTTCCACACGGGGCGGCATCGTATCGACGGCTTGTTTCCCTCGATTGGTTCCTGGGTGCATTATGGATTGGGGACCCTCAACGAGAACCTGCCGCAGTTCGTGGTGCTGGGAACTGCCTGTGCGGATTGTTGTGGTGGCAAGGAAGTCCACCGCGCGAACTATCTGGGGCCGCAGCATGACGGTGTTCCACTGAAAATCGACCCCAAAGATCCGCTCCCCTATGCCCGACCGCCCCAAGGGGTGTTCCGCGAAGAACAGGCGGAAGAATTCCGCTTGTTGCATGAGCTGAACCAAATGCAGGCCGCGGATTACCCGCATGACGAGGCGGTTTTGGCTCGGATCAAAGCTTATGAACTTGCCTTTCGCATGCAAGCGGCGGTCCCCGAAGTCGTCGACTTCAGCGATGAAACATCGCAAACCCTCGACGCCTATGGGGTGCAGGCGAAGGAGACCGAAGCCTTCGGCAAACAGCTGTTGGCGGCACGCCGCCTGGTCGAACGCGGGGTGCGTTTCATCCAGATTTTTCACGGCTATAATGGAGGGGCCGGGGCATGGGACGCGCATGCCAACCTGAAGTCGAGTCACACCAAGTTATGCGGGCAAGTCGATCGCCCGATCGCCGCCCTGATCGCCGACCTCGCCCAGCGCGGGCTGCTCGAGGAAACCTTAGTGGTGTGGGGTTCCGAGTTCGGTCGGACCCCCGGTTCTCAAAAGGGAAACGGGCGCGATCATCATCCCTACGGCTTCACCGTCTGGATGGCGGGGGGCGGGATTCGCGGCGGGCAGGTTCACGGGGCGACCGACGAGTTGGGGTTTCATGCGGTCGAGGACCGGCATTACGTTACCGATATCCACGCTACGATCCTCAAGCAGTTGGGGATCGATCCGCGATCGTTGCAACTACCCGGACGCAAGCGCCTGGATCGCGATTTCGGGACTCCGATCGACGCCATCATCGCCTGAAGCATCCATTCCCGGCAGAAGAGAGCGTCTTTATTTTAGCTCGTCGCGCGGACGAAGCGGGGTTAGCTATCGTGTGTCGTTCCCGCTTTTCGGGCTGGGTTGGTGATTCCCGACGATGTCCTCCCCAGCGGGTGGCCCTTCGACCTCGAAGCAGGTCGGCGGCAGCCCTTTCAGATGACGTTCCCACATCCGCTGGAAAGCCTGTTCGCTTTTCCTGGCAAACGCCTCGCCGCGGAAGATATCGCTGCCGGCCGCTTCGACTTCGAGTCGCTCCCGCAGAGCTTGGAGACGCTGGCGATCCGTAGCCAACTCGATTGCGAGCCGCTCATACTCGGCGAAACTATCGGAGATTAACTCGGGAAGATGCAGCGCGTGCAGCAGGCTCCCCGCCACCCGCGAGGCGAAGGTCGCCCCGCTGAGGGTCAGGAGCGGCAGGCCGACCCGCAGCGCATGACTGGCGGTCGAATGCTGGTTGTAAGGAAAGGTATCGAGGAACAGATCGGCGGCACGATGCCTGGCGAGATGGGCTGGCCAAGCGAGGTTGGGTGCAAAGATCAGCCGTTTCGCTTCCAGTCCAGCTTCGAGCCAGGCCTGGCGCAGGGCCTGTTCAGCCATCGCCGGTGGACGGCGAAGCCACAGCACTCCTTCCGGCACAGCCCGCAGGATGCGCAGCCAACTTTGGAAGATGAGCGGGGAGATTTTATAGCTGCTGGAGAAGCCGCAGAAAACGAAAGCCCCTTCGGGAAGTTCCAGCGAAGCTCGCGATGGGCTTTCGGACGCCGGCTGGATGTGGCTATCTTGAACCAGGAAGCATCCCGGCAGCCAAATCACCTTCTCGGAATAGTCTTCCCGCTGTTCCGCCGGGATCACCCAACGGTCAGCCAGCAGGTAATCGATGAACGGGGTCCCCGTCGTTCCGGCATAGCCGAGGTAGGCGACTTGGATCGGTGCCGGGCGATGGGCAAAGATTGCTGTGCGGGCATGCCGGGTGTGGCCTTGCAGGTCGATCAAGATATCGACTTCGTCGCGGGCGATACGTTCGGCGATGGCTTGCGGGGCTAAGGCCTGAACGTCGATGAATTCCTCGAACACTCCTTCCAAACGGGCCCGCAGCGGACTTTGATCGTGATGGCCGATGGAATAGGCGACCGGTTGCATGCAACGCCGATCCAAGGCTTCGATCCATTCGGGAAGCAAATAGCCGACAGGGTGTTCCCGGAAATCGGCCGAGACCAGTCCGATCTTCAGTGGTCGCCGCCGACGAACGAGGCTTGGACTCCTCACGCTGGCTAGCGGCTGATCGAGACCCGCCGCCCGCACATACCTGGCGACCCCCTTGGTCTGGACGGTTTGCGTAAGCGGGAAGGGGAGCGATACTAGGACAAGCGGTTCCACGGGGGGCGAAGCCGCCCCATCACCGTCATCGCCATCGATCACCGCGACGATCCGCGCTTGAAGGGCTTCCAGGCTTTCCCACTGGCAGAGGATCTGCAGGACGGATATCAACGGTCCATCGACGTAGCCCGGTTGCAGCTGATCCGCTCGGCGCAGTACCGCGAGGGCCAGCGGATACTCCTTGGCTTCGAGCAAGGTTGCCCCGAGATTGCGCAAGGCTTCGACACAGTCGGCTTTCTGCTGCAGGGCTCGTTGGTAACACTCGATCGCGGCCGCGACCTGGCCTTGCCCGTCCCAGGCGCGGCCGAGATCAATCCAGGCTTCCAGCGAAGTCGGATCGCGGTGAAGGGCAGCTTGCAGGAAGCCGATGGCAGCCGGGAGGTCCCCGAGCGAAAGACGCAACGCCCCCAGCTGGCGGTAGGCGGCCGCGTGATGGGGACGCAGTTGCAGCGCGAGCTGGAAGGCTTGCTCGGCCGCGGCCGGTTGCCGCAATTGTCGCCAGGTAAGCCCGAGATTGCAGGCGGCGGTAGCCATCCCCGGCCGGTACAGCAAAGCTCGTTCGAAGCAGTCCCGGGATTGCGGCCAACGCCTCATCTTTTGATAAAGCACCCCAAGATTATTCCAGGCATCCGCGTTCGACGGCTCGAAGGTGAGCGATCGCTGATAGAGGGGTTCGGCTTCCGTCAACCGGCCCTGGGCGGCTAACGTATTGCCGAGGTTGTTCCAGGCTTGCGGCTGGTCTCCTTTCAAGCTCAGCGAGAAGCGCAGGGCAGCCTCGGCCGCCGTCAATTGGAGCAACTCGTTGAGCACCAATCCAAGGTTGCAATGCAAGTCAGCGCGACCGGGGGCCAAGGCGAGAGCCTGGCGAAACCAACCGAGGGCATCGTCTCGACGGTGCTGCTGGTAGGCGAGGATGCCCAGGCGATGCGCGAGCTCGGCATCCGGTTGTTGACGGAACAATTCACCGTACAACTGTTCAGCCGCGGCCCAATCACCAGCGTGTTGGAGTTGGGTAGCCTTGGATAGTAAGTCGTGTGGGCTGGGCATCACCCGAAGTCATCCCCTGTGCGATCAGCCGATCATCTCGTGGTCGGCAGTCGACGCGTTGGATGCGATCGAAGGTCGTCGAATTCCGAGTCGGCGAGCTTGCCAGTTCGCTTGGTTTCTAACGCAAAGCGAAGTGGGATGCAATTGCCTTTCCTCCTCGACGAGGACTTCATGGAGTCCGTAGGTCCCTGTCGGTTCCTCCACGGCGGAGTGACGAAGGGTCGAGCGGAAGAGTCAGCGAGTGTCGGCGGTCGCGGTATTTGGGCGATGGACGAACTTGGGCTTTCGACCTGCCGGCTCGGTGACGAACGCCGGCATGCGAGGCCTGGGCTCGACGACCTGCAGCCAGGGTTTTGCGTACTGGTCCACCTCACCATCGACGGCAGGGCTGGTCGGGCTCGAGGTCGTGGCTCCCATCCGCGGAAGCTATCGAGCCGAACCCTCAGCTCGGCCTTTCACCTCTTGCTCGAGCGGGCTTGATCCTTGATAACAGCATGCGATTGTTCCCCATCCCGGAATAGACTTGGCCAGCTCGAGTTCGATTTGCGATCCCTTTGCCTTCGCCTCTCTATCGCCAGCTTCGTAGCCTTCGGACTGCTGGCAGCTTTCCCAGGTTCTATGCCGTTCCTCACAAGCGAGGGAGCCGGGCGTTCGCTACCCGAGCAACCATCCACCGAAGAGTCGTGGGTGGTCGCTGGTCAGGCGATGGGAATGCAGTATCGACTGGAGGTGGTTTTATCGTCGACCTGCGCGGATCGCTCGCAAGTGGAGCACTTGGTCGCCCGAGAGCTGGAACGGGTCGAGTCTATCTTCTCGCTCTATCGCGATGACTCCGAACTGCAGCGTTGGAATCAGCAAGCCTCGACGGCTTGGATCGCGGTCTCCGAGGATTTGGCTGCGGTCTACGATCAG
>JBILTQ010000486.1:0-3660 GCA_044371435.1 Pirellulaceae bacterium
CGATGAGTTCCATCGAACTGGGTGGCATCCCCAGTTGCTGAGGCTGGGTCAACCACAAGGCCAGTTCCGCTTCGGCAATCGCCTCCGGCTCCTGGTACTTCGGATCGATCTGGTCGCCGATCCCCAATTCCTCGGCATAGGCCAACACCCGCAAGCGAGCGATGGGTTCAGCCGCCAATTCGATCAGCTTGGTCTTGCCATATTCCTGGTTCATCCTCGCCAAGGCCGCCGCCGCTTCCGCTTGAACCCGCCGGTGCCGCAGGGCGAGGGCTTGATGCAGTTTGCCGATGGCCGGCTCATGTCGCAGCAACCCCATGGCATCGCACAAGGCGACGCAGAGGGCGATGGCATCCCCCAGCACCCGCTGGATTTTCTCCGGTGAACCGCCGAACTTGGTCGGGTCCTCTTCGAGCAACCCCAGCCGAGCAACGACGCCGCCGAGCATTTGGGTCAAGGAATCTTCTAGGGCGACGGTGTCGGGTGCAAGCTTCACCGGGTGGGAGGTCACCAGTCGCTGGTGGACGCAATAGTTGGCCAGGTCCAACACCGGGGCAGCCGTCGCCGGTTGATGGATCGCCTCGAGCAGTCGGGGAAACAGCGCCTCGACCGACCAATGGGAACTCCGCATCAAAGGGCTGATCCCCATGGCGGCCGCCGTCCAGTCGTGGGGGGGGCAACGGACCAGTAAGTCTGCCAGTTCGGACAAGGCGGTTTGGGTTCGAGGCCAAGCCACGGTTTGCAACAACCATCCCTCCCCTTCGGCGACCGCGTACGGATGCAATGCCTCGTACAATTGACTCGCCAGCGATGCGATGTGCGCAGCCAACGACGCTTCATCGGCCGGCCTGGCCGAATCGTCCAAGGTATCCAGGCAGGCTCGCTGCAAGGCCCCGCCAAAGGTCCGGCAGAGGACGGCGAACCGCGAACGGATCGCCGCAGCCTGGGGAACCGCTTGGCTGGGCAGATCCTTGAGGACCTCGGGCGACGACTGCAACCATTCCAAAAAGTCCTTGCCGGCTGCCAAGACCGAAGACGGATCATTCGATCCGCGAAAAAAACCGCTCCCCTCCACCGCCTCTTCGGCCTCCAGGGCGGGAGAACTTTGTAGCCATCGATCGACTTTCCCAGTCCAAAGATTCATACATTCGTCGCCAGGCCGACCCGTTGAGGACCTCCCTGGCTGCGGCCAAGCGCGGAAGGTTGCATCCACCAAACCCTGGATAGTGTCGCCTGAGCCGCCGATTAAATCCATGCCCGACGCCCCGACGCGGTGTCGCAGCCTCGGTCCCCAGCCCTAAGCCAACCCGATTACCCCTCCCCCGCTCTTTCGCCGCGAAGGCAGGGGGCGCGGGCCTCTGACCGCGGGTTGGATTACCGCCGATTCGCAATTCAGAGTAGATTTCTTAGGCCAGCCGCCGATCGAAGATTGACCGTCCCGCGGAGCACCGATAACGTATACAAGTCACGAATTACACTTATCTCAGAGAAGAACGGCGACGAATTATTCGCCGCCGAGGGGACATGGATCAGCACGAACCAGTCGAGAGTTTTGAGCAGCTTGGGCTTTCAACCATCATGATGAAAGCTTTGGCGAAGATGGGTTTCGCCAAGCCGAGTCCGGTTCAGGCCGCAGTCATCCCGCTGGCCTTGGAAGGTTACGACGTGATTGGTCAGGCGCGGACCGGGACCGGGAAGACAGCAGCTTTCGCCATTCCCATCCTCGAGCAACTCGACCCGCTGCGCGAGAATCCGCTTCCCCAGGCACTGGTTTTGGTCCCGACCCGGGAACTGGCCCACCAGGTCCACGGTGAGTTCGAGAAATTAGCGTATGGCTGCCCGACGGCTTGCGTCGAACTATCCGGTGGAAAACATCTCGAACGGCAGACCAAAGCCTTGCGCCAGGGGGCGCAGGTGGTGGTAGGTACGCCCGGCCGGGTGCTCGACTTGCTGCGACGCGGGGCGTTGAAACTGAGCAACCTGTGGTGTGTGGTGCTCGATGAAGCCGATCGGATGCTCGATATCGGATTTCGTCCGGACATCGAGCGAATCTTGCGGCAATGCCCCGAACAACGCCAAACGTTGCTGCTCAGCGCGACCCTTTCGGAGGACGTGCTGGAGATCGCCAATCGCTATTTGTTTGAACCCCAAACGATCGATTGCTCGAAGAAAGACCTGTCGGTCGATACCATCGAGCAGCGTTATTTCCTGGTCCATCGCGACAACAAGTTCGATACCTTGGTCCAACTGCTGCGTCGCGAAAAACCCAGCCAAGCGATCATCTTCTGCCGAACGAAAATCGGCACCGCCAAACTCCACCGCCGATTGGAGGAGGCCTTTCGCGACGAACCATCGCTCCGAGATATCCACGTCGATACGATCCATGGCGACATGAGCCAGCCAGCCCGCGACAAAGTCTTTCAACGGTTGCGGGCGGGAAAAGTCCAGTTGCTGGTGGCGACCGATGTGGTTGGTCGCGGCATCGATGTCTCGACCATCTCGCACATCATCAATTACGACCTGCCTCAAGATTGCGACGATTATGTGCATCGCGTCGGTCGCACCGGCCGGATGGGACGCGAAGGGATCGCCTTTTCTTTCGTGACCAAGGACGAGGGGCCGCAACTGACCGACATCGAATGGCGGATCAACCGCGAGTTGATTCGCGATTCGTTCGACGAGCCGGCGAACTCGTTGGGAAAAATCGACTCCGAGGAAGAGCTTCCAGCCATGGAGGCATTGGCGGATGGGCCAGCCGCCAGCGACAAAGCTGCCAATCTGGTCGCCAAGCGTCGTCTCAACCCGATGCGGCGGAAACTTCAGGATCGCCGCTCACGGTCTGGGCGGAGCCGCGGCTGACTTTAAACTTTTTAGCTGAAACGTCGAAGTCGTTACTGAAGGCTGCTTGGGCACTGGACTCCCCCTTCTAAGGGCAAATTCGAGGGAGCTGTGCATTTTTGCCAGCGAACTCCCCGATAGCATGCATTCGTAGTCGGGTAGTTTCCACGGCGGAAGTTGATATCCATGCGACCAGTCCCTCAGCTTGACAAGGCGTCCCCCCATCTCCTGGGGGTGCTTGGCTGCCTCCTATCCTGGCCAACCCTGCTGCTGGGCCAAGCCCCTCCGCCGCTGATGAATTCCTTGCGATCGGTGGTCATCCCCAGCGATGCCTCGTTAGCCGAGGAACGCGATGCCCAGTTTGCCTTGCTGGCCGAAGAGGCCTCCTTCATCGAGCGTCAGCAGAGCTTGATGCGGAAGGTGATCCGGCTGGTCTCCCCTTCCATCCTCCACATCGAAGCGATCAAGGAGACCAAGTCGGATACCAGATTGGCCTCGAGTCGGGTGGAGACGAAGCGGATCGAGGAGGCTGGCGCCGGCATTCTGGTGGAGATCCACGGGAAGGTTTGCGCGATCACGAACCGTCACGTCGTGCACACGGCGGCGAACTCGGCAATCAAGGTGGAGACGCACGACCGAGTCCGCCTGGAAGTGATGCAAGTCTGGTCCGACAGCGCCACCGACATCGCCGTGATGGAAGTCGCCGGCCGACAGATGCTTCCTGCCCGCCTCGGCGACAGCCGGCAGGTGGAGATCGGCGATTTCGTCTTCGCGGTCGGTAGCCCTTTCGGCCTCAACCACAGCGTGACCTACGGGATCATCAGC
>JBILTQ010000545.1:0-2827 GCA_044371435.1 Pirellulaceae bacterium
AAAGGGCGCCGCAATCTCGAACTCGGGGCACGAGCCATCGAGATTCAGGATTTCTTCCAGACCGACGCTGCGATCAATCCCGGCAACAGCGGGGGACCGCTGATGAACTACCGCGGTGAAGTCATCGGTATCAACACCGCCATCGCCAGCAACTCTGGCGGCAACGAGGGGATCGGCTTTTCCATTCCCATCAATCTGGTGATGGATGTGGCCCGGCGATTGGTCACCCACGGGGAACTGCAGCGAGGTTATCTCGGTGTGGTCATGGATAACCAATTCGACGCCACCAAAGCGCAACGCATCGGCCTGGCCAACACTCGAGGGGCCTTGATCAAGGCGGTCAAACCAGGATCGCCGGCCGAGACTGCAGGCTTGCGATCCGGTGACCTGGTGCTCGAATTCGACGGCCTGTCGATCGAGAACGATGGGCATCTGGTACAGACAGTCGGGCTGACGGCCGTGGGAAAATCGATCATCATGGTGATCCTGCGCGACGGCAAGCGATACCAGGTTCAGGTCCAGCTGGTGGAGCCTCCGACGATCTATTGAGCCGGCGTTAGCTGCGCGTGGCGGCTACGGCGAGGCTTCCTTCGAGCGTTGGTGACTCCAAGCGGGCCGAGAAGGTCCTGCCTTGGGTAAAGAGAACGATCCTTGCGAACGAGGCCGAACCAATCCCTTGTCCCCTCCAGCCAGCCCCGACTTGCCAGCCAGGCGGCCATCGCTCAGGATAGGTGAGCGATCGTCCCGCGATACTCCAGCCAAGGTCAAGCAGCATCTTGAATTGGTACCAAAACTTTTTGCGGCCATGCCTGTTTCAGCTCGACGCTGAAGTTGCCCATGACCTGTCTATCCGCATCTGCCACTTGGCCGGCCGGATGCCCGGGCTAGCGTCCTGGCTGCAGCGATGGCGACCGGCCTCGCCGCCGGAGTTGGCATGCACGGTGGCTGGCCTTCGATGCCCCAACCCCATCGGTTTAGCGGCGGGCTGGGACAAAAACGGGCAAGCCCTGAGGGTGCTCGATGGTTTTGGTTTCGGTTTCGCCGAGATTGGTTCGGTCTCGTCCCGTCCCTCGCCCGGCAACCCGCGACCACGCTTGTTCCGCCTGCCAGCCGATGAAGCGATCGTGGTGAATTATGGGGTACCCAACGATGGGGCCAAGGTGGTTGCCGAACGCCTGCGCCTTTTTCGACCTCGCCTCCCCTTGGGGGTGAATATCGTGGCCACCCACGCCGGACCGACGGCCGAGGCTGCCACGGAAGATAGTATCATCGAAGACTATGTTCGCTCGGTTGCCCTATTGCACTCGCTGGCCGATTACTTGATGCTCAACCTCAGTTGCCCCAACACCCGCGATGGCCGAGAGCACTTCGCCACCCCGGGCCGCATCCGCCGCCTGATGCAGGCACTGAAAGACCTCGACCTGCGTTGCCCGGTCTTCCTGAAGGTCAGCCCGACCAATGACCCCGCCCGCCAAGACCAGTTGTTGGCGGAAGTCGACCAGTTCGCCTTCCTTCGCGGTTTTCACTTCAACCTCCCGGCCGGAAAACCCGACTGGCTGACCCTCAAGACTTCCCTGAAGACGGTAGCCAAACTGCCTGGGGCTGTTTCGGGGAGGCCCGTGGAAGCGTTCATGACCAGCTGCATCGCCACCCTGGCCGCGCGGATCGATCCGCACCGCTGGCTCCTCTTCGGAGGTGGTGGCGTTTCCTCCGGCGAGCAAGCCTACCGCCAACTCCGCCTGGGAGCCTCGCTGGTCCCCATCTACACCGCCCTGATCTATCAGGGACCGGGGATCGTGGGAAGGATTCAACGCGAGCTGGTGGCCTGCCTGCGCCGCGACGGTTTCCAGCAGGTACACGAGGTGATTGGATGCGATCTCCGCTAACTTTCCCGGCGGTAGGCTGGCTGCCAACCGCCGTTGACCGCCAAGGTCTGTCCATTGATAAATTCGCAGCGAGGATCGGCCAGCATCCAGGCCGCCTCCGCAATATCCTGGGGCTCCCCCCAACGCTGAAGCATCGATTCCCCATGGGCCCGCTGCACCCAGGCGGGCGGGGCGTTCCTTCCCCAGGCCGTTTGGATCCATCCAGGGGCCAGGCAATTGACCCTCAGCTTCGGCCCCCAAGTTTTGGCCAAACTTTTGCTGAAAGCCGCAATCGCGGCTTTGGTCGCGCTGAAGTACTGCCCACTATCACCTTCCATCCCCTGTTCGGCTTGATCCCAGGAGATATTCACAATGGTCGGCAAGGTGTCGCTGGCGGGTTGACCAGCCATCCGGACCGCTACGTCACGGCTGATCGCGATGGTACCAAGGACGTCGACGCGCCACAGACTGTCCAGCTTGGCGTCAAAAGCTAGCTCGCGGGCGGGCCCGGTGAGCACGTCTGCCCCCGCCGCATTGATCCAGACATCCACCCGCCCCCGCCAAGCGAATGCGGCTTGGACCAATCGCCGCCGGCTATCGGCGTCGGCCACATCTGCCATCACCGCGCGGAGACGCTCCCTATCCGTTTGGGAGCGAACCGCTGTTTCCGTCATCCCAGCCAGGTTGCGGAAGCCATGCACCACCACGCGGTCCCCCGACTCGAGGAAACGGCGAGCGATAGCTTGGCCCAAGCCCGAGGAAGATCCGGTGACTACCACCACCCGTGGGCTTGCCTTCATCTCGGATCACCACCCCAATTTACCCGACAACACCCGCTGCTCGATCTCGAGGATCTTGGCGACCCGCGCCGCGTGGCGCGGTTGCGGTTGATACTTGGCTCCCAAGAAGGATTGAACAACCTCGAAGGCGGTCGCAGGACCGATCACCCTCGCCCCGATACA
>JBILTQ010000048.1:0-20601 GCA_044371435.1 Pirellulaceae bacterium
CACAGGACATTCATATCGTCGTGCTCCACCCCCTGCCGCGCCGAATAGGTGTCGTGGCACAAGGCGGCTCGAATACCCGGAAACTTGTTGGCCGCCACGCTCACCCCCACCCCAGAACCGCAAACCAGGATGCCGCGATCCGCCCGCCCCTGCCCGATCTCCTTGGCCACGGCTTCCGCGAAATCAGGAAAATCGCAGGCTTCCGACGAGTGGGTTCCGCAATCGATGACGGCGATCTGGTGGGTGCGGAGCAGCTGGAGCACCTCCTCTTTGAGGTCGAAACCAGCGTGATCACCGCCGATAGCGTAGCGCAAGGGACTGGAAGCGGACATAGGGTGGATTTCATACGGAAAGAGCAAAAACAAGGGGCCTGCGGTGGCCGGCAACCTCCCCTGGAATAAGCCTCATGATAACCGGAAGCAAAGTTCCCGGAACGCCGTTGCCGTAAATCGCAAAGGCTGCTAGATTTCAAGGCATTATATCGAGTCGGTTGTCCGCGCCGGTGGGTCGTCCACCGGCCGCCGCTTGGTTATTGCCTTCTTTTCTCTGGGTTCAACTCTGGTTTTGCTGATTTTTATCAGTTTCTCGACCTGAACCCGCGAAAGTCCCCGCTGGTATGGTAAATCGCAACCTTATTCGTTCGCTTGAAGATGACTCGCTCAGCATCGAACTGGACAACATGTTCCCGCTCGATGAGACCGAAGAATTGCTGCTCAACAGCCTGCATGATGCTGACCGTCAGTTCGACGTCAATCAGATCGTAGAAGGCAAAATCGTCGAAATCAACGAAGAATTCGTGGTCGTCGACGTTGGCTTCAAGAGCGAAGGGGCGATCCATCGCAACGAGTGGGAGGAAGGCGAAGAACCCCCTGTCGTCGGTCAAACCGTCAAGGTTTTGATCGAAGAAGTCGAAGATCAGACGGGAGCGATGGAAGAGCATCGCGGAATGATCAGCCTTAGCAAACGCAAGGCAGAGAAGATCATTCAGTGGGAAAACATGATGTCTTCCGTTCAGGAAGGCCAGATTGTCACCGGGACGGTCACCCGCAAAATCAAGGGTGGCTTGCTGGTCGACATCGGGGTCAATGTCTTCCTGCCCGCCAGCCAGGTCGACATTCGGCGTCCGAACGATATCGGCGATTACATCGGGCGGGTCGTCCAGTGCGAAGTCCTCAAGATCGACGAACTTCGCCGCAACATCGTGGTCAGCCGCCGCTCGCTCATCGAGAAGCAGCGCGAGGAAGATCGCGAGCACCTGATGAGCGAACTGGAAGTCGGGCAACTGCGGAAAGGGGTGGTCAAGAACATCGCCGACTTCGGCGCCTTCGTCGACCTGGGTGGGATCGACGGTTTGCTACATATCACCGATATGGCCTGGGAACGCATCGGCCATCCCTCGGAAATGGTCAGTATCGATCAGGAAATCGAAGTCAAGATTTTGCAGATCGACCGCGAAAAGCAAAAGATTGCTTTGGGTCTCAAGCAAAAGCAAGGCAATCCTTGGGAGAACATCGAAACCCGCTACCCAGTTGGCAGCGTCGTCAACGGCGAGGTGGTGAACGTGATGAGCTACGGGGCTTTCGTGAAACTGGAGCCGGGGATCGAAGGCTTGGTTCACATCAGCGAAATGTCATGGACTCGGCGAATCAATCATCCCAGCGAAATGGTGCAGATTGGGGATCGCGTCGATGTCAAGATTCTCGGCATCGATCCGCAAGGCCAGCAACTCTCCTTGGGCATCAAACAAACCCAAGCCAACCCATGGGATGTGGTCGTCGAGAAGTATCCGGAAGACAGCCTGGTCACCGGCAAAGTCCGGAATTTGACCAATTACGGAGCCTTTATCGAACTCGAAGAGGGGATCGACGGTCTGCTGCATGTTTCCGACATGTCGTGGACCCGCAAGATTAGCCATCCCAACGAATTGCTGGAGAAAGGCCAAGTCGTCAAGTGCCGTGTCCTGAGCGTCGACCAAAATCGTCGGCGGATCGCTCTGGGACTCAAGCAGATGGACGACGATCCATGGAATACCACCATCCCCGCCAAGTACCAATCGGGACAGATCGTTCGTGGCAAGGTAACCAAGATCACCAACTTCGGTGTCTTTGTTGGCTTGGAAGACGGGCTGGAGGGCTTGCTCCACATTTCGGAACTAGCCGATCAGAAGATCGAAAACCCCGAAGATGTGGTCAAAGTCGGCGAAGAGATCGAGGTCAAGGTCTTGCGGGTCGATAGCGAAGAACGCAAGATCGGACTCTCGCGGAAGCGGGTCGAATGGACCGAAGAGCAGGAGAAGGCTAGCGAGCAAGCCGTTACCAAGGTCGAACGTCCTGACAGGGAACTCAAGGGTGGACTCGGTAGCGAAGGCCCACTCATCTCGACCCCGTCCAACGATTGATGCCCTCCCGTTCCCTCCGAGGATGAGACGAACTCTCTCAAGCCAAACCCGTCCGGGTTTGGCTTTTTTCTTGTGGTTGCGGAAGATCGCGAGCGACCAGGGCCAGCGTGACTTGTCGCTCGCCGACCGTCAGTCCATGGACGAGCGTTCCCCAGGCCTGGCTGCCAAGACCGCGATCGCGGCCGAAATTTCTAGACGAACAGCCTCCACCGTCTCACGCCCCGCTTGTCCCCGCAAACGCTGTTCGGCCTCGCCGGTGCCGATCTGCCCCAAGGCCCAAGCGGCGGTAGCGCGCAGCGTAGGGTCCTCCCCCTCGAGGAATCGCCCGATCGCTGCGACCGCCGTGTCGCACCGCTGGTTCCCTAGCACGATCATGGCGTTGCGTTGCATCCCGGCTAATCTTCCACGCCAGAAGGGACGCTGGCGATAGCGGCGGCGAAACTCGGCTTCATCCATCGATAGCAGCCCCCTCAAGTCCAGTTGCATCGCAGGCAGGTCGGCTTTCAAACCTTCCTCGGCCGTAGGTTTCGCCATCCGATTCCATGGACAAACTTGCTGGCAGAGATCGCACCCCCACACCCAATCCCCGATCGCTTCGCGGAATTCGATCGGGATCGGCCCCCGATGCTCGATCGTCAGATAACTGATACAACGTCGAGCATCCAGCAGGTGCGGCTGAGGAAAGGCCTGTGTCGGACAGATATCGAGGCACGCCGTGCAGGTCCCGCAGTGATCGAGGGCCAGCGGCAACGACGAGGCCGGATCCAACTCGACGTCCAGGAGGATCGCCGCCAAGAAGAAGTAGCTGCCAAAATCACGATGCAACAGCAACGTATTTTTGCCGACCCACCCCAAGCCGGCCAAGGCGGCAAACTCCCGTTCCAGGAGCGGTGCCGAATCGACAACCCCCCTCATCCCGCAATCGGGAAAGCGTTCCTGGAGCCAGCGCATCAGCCGCTTCAGCCGCTCATGGATCAAGTCATGATAATCGACTCCCCCCGAGGCATAGGCAGCGACCCGCCCTTGCCCAGCCTCCAGCTTGGCCTCGGTCCGCGGGCGCTTGCGCAGGCTCGCGGCGGGTTCGTAGGGCATTCCCAGCATCAGCAAGGATCGAGCCTCGGGCAATACCCCGGCTGGATGCCGATAGGCTTCGCGGCGCCGTTCCAGGTATTCCATCCCGGCCCCATAGCCGCGATCCAACCATTCGCATAACCGAGAAAAACCCGGGGATGCGACGGCCGACGTCACGCCGCAGAGGGGAAAACCATGCTGGCCGGCAAGGGCGGCGAATTCGGAAAAACGAAACGGGACCGCCATGCACGACTCCAAAGCACCCCTACACCCTGTTCGTTCTTGAACTTACCTCGCCGCCGATTACTCTGGAAGAGAGGGGTATGAATTCTCCTGGTCCTTGTGGCTAGCCTCTATTTCCATCCTCATCCGGAACGCCTGCACCATGTCGCGCACATCCCTTCTGACCGTCGCTTTCGCCACCCTGCTGATGGGCAACGCCTTTTCGTCAGTCCAGGCTTTCGATCCGAACTTCGGCTTTTTCTACGGCTATTCCTTGGGTCAGGCGTACCAGTTCCGCAATCGCCTTCCCACCCCGCCTTACTTCTCGGTCTACCCACCCGTGTACTACGGTGAACGCTACGCTCGCCCCTATGGCGAGAGTCCTTTTGCCTCCTGGCCACTGCTCAGCGCGGGGGAGGACTACCGCCCACGCCCCACCAGAACCCCGGTCCATTACGCCAATCCCTACGTCGAGTGCAATGAACCGGGTTGCACCCCCACCCCAACGCCTCCTTCGGTAGTGGCGACCCCAGCGACCACCGTGGGTTCCATGGTGACGGTCGAGAATCCTTTCGTCACTGTCGACCAAGCCATCGTCACCAAGTGACCCCCGGAGTCTCAAAGACCGGGATGAAGAACTTGGGCCGGCGACCGGCGGAGGTTTCCTGGGCGGAAAACGACGATCACGCCCACCCGAACCGGTAGATCCGGGGCGTTATCCGGCCAGGATTTGCTGGCCGGAGAGCCCACCTTGAATTCCGCCCCCATTCCAGCCCGAGCAAGTTCGCCGCCGGGCAGTAGGGGGAGCTAGCCTCCCGCTTGCCAGGCAACTCCCCGGGGAACGGGTTCCCCCCGGGCGACGCTAAGCGATGGTCGAAACCAACGGCGAACCTAGGGTAATCCCTGGAGCTGGAAGGCTGCTATCGCCCATCAGGAAGCTGTCGATCGCCCGAGCAGCACCGCGTCCTTCGTTGATGGCCCAAACCACCAGCGACTGGCCACGCCGACAGTCGCCAGCCGCGAACACCTTGGGAACGTTGGTAGCGAACCGACCGTGCTCAGCCTTGTAGTTGCTTCGCGGATCGAGTTCGATTTGAAGCAACTCGCTGACATAGCTCTCAGGCCCGAGGAAACCCATCGCCAACAGCACCAGATCAGCTTCGATCAATTGCTCTGAACCCGGGATCTCCTGCATCACCATCTTCCCACCCTCCTTCACCCAACGCACGCGGACCGTGCGGATCGCCTTGACCCGACCCTGTCCATCATCGACGAATTCCTTGCTGAGGATGGAATACTCGCGCGGATCGATCCCGAATTTTTCGGCCGCCTCCTCATGACCATAATCGCTGCGAAAAACTTTCGGCCACTGCGGCCAAGGGTTATCTGGCGCCCGCTCGGCCGGCGGTTTATCCAAAAGCTCGAAATTCACCAACTGGGTGCACCCATGCCGCAGACTGGTACCGATGCAGTCGCAGCCGGTATCGCCGCCACCGATGACCACCACCTTCTTTCCCTTGGCAGAGATATAATGCCCATCCGCATGCCCGCTGTCCATCAAGCTGGCGGTGTTCTTCGTGAGGAAGTCCATCGCGAAGTGGATCCCCTGCAGTTGACGGCCGGGTATCGGCAGATCCCGCGGCTTGGTCGCCCCCGTCGCTAGCAACAACGCGTCGTACCCGGACAGCAGTTCCTTCGGATCGACGTTCACGCCGACATCCGCTTTGGTGACGAACTCAACCCCTTCGGCCGCCATCAAATCCAGCCGCCGTTGCACCACATGCTTGTCGAGCTTCATGTTGGGGATGCCGTACATCAGCAAGCCACCGATGCGATCGGCCCGCTCATAAACCGTGACCTGATGACCGGATTTGTTCAATTGATCGGCAGCGGCCAGACCAGCCGGGCCAGAGCCAATGATCGCGACCTTCTTTCCGGTGCGGTATTCGGGAAGATGCGGCGTGACCCAACCTTCGGCAAAGCCGCGATCGATGATGGCGCATTCGATATTCTTGATCGTCACCGGAGGATTGGTAATCCCAAGCACACAGGCCCCTTCGCAGGGGGCCGGGCAGACGCGTCCGGTGAACTCGGGGAAGTTGTTGGTCTTATGCAAACGGTCGAGGGCTTCCCGCCAACGGCCATGATAAACCAGGTCGTTCCATTCGGGGATGAGGTTGTCGATCGGACAGCCTGTCGCCGATTGGCAAAAAGGAACGCCACAATCCATGCAACGAGCCCCCTGAGTCCTCAGGTCGGCTTCTTGAGGATCGGTGTAGATTTCCTGGAAGTCGTTGAGCCTTACAACCGGCAATCGCCAGGCAACCTTTTTCCGATCAAATTCTTTAAATCCGGTAGGCTTACCCATGTCAGTACTTTTCTTTCTCGATCAAAACAAATCGTTGACTTTTCCACCGGCTGGAGGGCTATGCCATGAAGGCAAGCTTCCGCCCAGACCGCACCAGCTATCGCAGCCAACACTCCCTCGGCCGGCCCCCGCAAGGATTTACCGGATGGCTCCGGCCGGCTCGAGTGCTAGCTGGTTTAAACCTTCGCCATGGTGGTCTCGACCTTCGTCGACTGCTGACTCTTCATCTCCTCCAAGACCCGCTTGTAGTCGATCGGCATCACCTTGACGAACTTCGGCAGCCATCGGTCCCAGTCCGCCAAAACCCGCTCGGCAACCGCCGATTGGGTAAACTGCAGATGGCGTTCGATCCCACCTTTCAACTCGTTCCGCTCCGCCTCCGTCTCGACCTCCTCCAAGGCTACCGTCCCGAGATTACAGCGGATGGGGAAGCTTCCATCCTCGTCCAGGACATAGGCGATCCCACCGCTCATCCCGGCCGCAAAATTACGACCTGTCTTGCCGAGGATCACTACCCGCCCGCCGGTCATGTACTCGCAACCATGGTCCCCCACCCCCTCGATCACCGCAAAGGCACCGCTGTTGCGAACGGCGAAGCGTTCGGCCGCTCTTCCGCGGAAGAAAGCTTCTCCCATCGTGGCCCCGTACAAGCAAACATTGCCCACGAGAATATTGTCCTCGGCAGCAAAAGTCGAAGCCTTGGGCGGGTAAACGATCACCCGCCCTCCCGACAGGCCTTTCCCGACGTAGTCGTTCGAATCGCCTTCGAGCTCCAAGGTCACCCCATGGGCCAGGAAGGCACCGAAGCTCTGGCCCGCCGAACCGGTGAAGTGGATATGGATGGTATCGGTCGGCAAGCCCTTCTGACCATGCACCTTGGCGATCTCATGGCTGAGGATCGTCCCCACCGTGCGATCGGTGTTGATGATCGGCAAAGCGAAGTGAATCGGCCTCTGGCTGGCAATCGTCTCCCGACAACGCGGCACCAACTCCCGCACGTCCAGCGTCTTCTCAATCCCATGATCCTGCTTGATCTTGCAGGTGACTTCCACGTTCGCGTGCGGCTTGCGTGCCGGCTGGAGGATCGGCGTCAGGTCCAACCCATCGGCCTTCCAGTGATGGATGGCAGCATCGACCCCAAGGCATTCACTGTGGCCGACCATCTCATCGATGCCGCGGAAGCCCATCCTGGCCATGATCTCGCGGGCATCTTCCGCCACCATGAACAGGTAGTTGACCACATGCTCGGGTTTGCCCGCGAACTTCGCCCGCAACTCGGGATCCTGCGTAGCGATCCCGACCGGACAGGTGTTCAGATGGCATTTCCGCATCATGATACACCCCAAGGTGATGAGCGGTGCGGTGGCAAAGCCGAATTCCTCGGCCCCCAACAAGGCGGCGATGACAACATCCCGTCCCGTCTTTAAGCCGCCATCGGTCTGCAAGACCACCCGCGAACGAAGATCGTTGAGCACCAGCGTCTGATGCGCCTCGGCAATCCCTAACTCCCAAGGTAAACCGGCATGCTTGATGCTCGTCAAAGGGGAAGCCCCGGTCCCGCCGGTGTCACCGCTGATGAGGATGTGGTCGGCGTGCGCCTTGGCTACGCCAGAGGCTACCACTCCGACCCCGACTTCGCTGACCAACTTGACGCTGACCCGGGCACTCGGGTTGGAATTCTTCAAGTCGTAAATCAGCTGCGCCAGGTCCTCGATCGAGTAGATATCGTGGTGCGGCGGCGGGCTGATCAGCCCCACCCCGGGGGTACTGTAGCGGATGCGAGCGATGTAGTTGTCGACCTTGCGTCCCGGCAACTCACCTCCTTCCCCCGGCTTGGCACCCTGCGAAATCTTGATTTGGATTTCGGTGGCGTTGGCCAGGTACTCGATGGTCACCCCGAAGCGTCCGGAAGCCACTTGCTTGATCGCCGACTTCTTGGAATCTCCGTTGGGTAGCGGTTGGAAACGGACCGGATCCTCACCACCTTCGCCGGTGTTGCTCTTTCCACCCAACCGATTCATCGCGATCGCCAACGTCTCGTGAGCTTCCGCGCTGATCGATCCCAGGCTCATCGCCCCCGTACAGAAACGCCTGACGATCTCCTTGGCTGACTCGACTTCCTCCAGCGGTACGGCTGGGCCATAAACCCCTTCTTTCAATTCGAACAAGCCGCGGAGGGCATAGCGCATCTTGGCGTCGCGGTTGATATGATCGGCGAATCGTCGGTAGGCGTTCTTGTCGCCCTGGCGGGCGGCTACCTGGATATCGGCAATGGCGGACGGATCCCACCCGTGGCGTTCCCCTTCGGCCCGCCAGTGGAACTCGCCAAGATTCGGTAGCATCGGCAGGGTCTCGGCCGGATGGGCCGGATACCCCAAGCGATGGCGGCGAAGTGATTCCTCGGCCAAGACCTCGAAGCCACACCCCTGGATACGGCTGTTGGTTCCAGCGAAACAGCGATCGATGACCTCTTCACGCAAACCGAGGGCTTCGAAAATCTGGGCTCCTTTGTAGCTTTGCAGCGTACTGATCCCCATCTTGGCCATGACCTTCAGCATCCCCTTGGCAACCGCCTTGCGGTAGGAAGCAACGATCTTGTCGTCATCGAGCCCGGCGATCAAACCATCGCGGCCCGCCTGCCAGAGAGCTTCGAAGGCCAGGTAGGGATTGATGGCGTCCGCCCCATAGCCTACCAGCAGGCAGAAATGGTGGACCTCGCGAGCCTCCCCCGTCTCCAACACAATACCGATCTGGGTCCGCTTCGCCTGCCGCACCAGGTGATGATGCACGGCCCCGCAAGCCAACAGCATGCTGACCGGAACCCGCTCGGGCCCCAGCCCGCGATCGCTCAAGACTACGATCGTGTAGCCATCAGCGATCGCCGCCGAGGCCTCTTCGCAGATCCGGTCCAGCGTCTGGAGCAAGCCGGCCTTGCCGAGCGACCGATCATAGGTAACGTCGATGGTCTTGGTCTTCCAACCGCGTCGATCCATATGCTGGAGGGCCGCCAACTCTTCATTGGTCAGGATCGGATGCGGCACCAACAAGCGGTGCGCATGCTCCGGCGTCTGGGTCAGCAGGTTGCGTTCGGGCCCGATATAACACTCCAGCGACATGATGACATCCTCGCGGATGCTATCGATGGCCGGGTTGGTAACCTGAGCAAAAAGCTGCTTGAAATAGTCGTACGACATCCTCGGTTGGTCGGACAAACAGGCGATGGCCGAGTCGTTGCCCATCGAGCCGATCGGATCCTGCAAGCTTTGGATCATCGGCAACAACATGAACTGCATCGTTTCGGCGGTGTAACCGAAGGCCTGCATTCGCGGCAACAAGCTATCGGGATGAAAGCCGTGCGGCTCCTGGTTGGGCTTGAGTTCATCGAGGGTGATCCGCTGCTCTTTCACCCACTGGGTGTAGGGACGCTTCGTGGCCATCGAATTCTTCAGTTCATCGTCGGGAATCAAACGTCCTTCCTGGAAATCGACGAGGAACATCCGGCCCGGCTGCAACCGACCCTTCTCCTTGACGATGGCCGGATCGACCGGCAAGACCCCGACCTCACTGGCCATGATCACCCGATCATCGGTGGTCAGATAGTAGCGGCTTGGACGAAGACCATTGCGGTCCAAGGTGGCGCCGATGTAGTGACCATCGGTGAAGACGATCGAGGCCGGGCCATCCCACGGCTCCATCATGCAACTGAAATACTCGTACATCCCACGCTTGTCTTCCGACATGGTTTCGTGCTTTTGCCATGCTTCCGGCACCATCATCATGACCGCCTCCTGCAAAGTCCGCCCATTCATCAGGAGGAACTCCAGGCAATTGTCGAAGGTCCCCGAATCACTGCAGTGCGGCTCGACGATCGGGAACAACTCTGCCAACTGCGGGCCGTAGACATCGCTTACGGCATTGCCTTCGCGAGCCCGCATCCAGTTGCTGTTGCCACGCAGCGTGTTGATCTCGCCGTTGTGGCTCATAAAACGCAGGGGTTGGGCGCGATCCCAGCTCGGGAAGGTATTCGTTGAAAAACGGCTATGAACCATCGCCAGGTGCGTTTGGTAATCGGGATCGGCCAGATCGCGATAGTAAGGCATCACCTGGGCCGGGGTGAGCATTCCCTTGTAGATGATGACCTTGGTCGATAAGGAACAGACATAGAAGAGCAGCGCCTGCTTGAGTTGGCGGTCGCCGCGCAAGCGATGGCTCGCCTGCTTGCGAATCAAATACAGCTTCTGCTCGAAAGCTTCGCCCTCCAACCCGTCCGCCGCCCCCACCAGCAGTTGCTCGATCACCGGCTCACCAGCCCTCGCCGTCGGCCCGATATCGGCACCGTCCGGATCGACCGGGACCTGCCGCCAACCGAGAAATTTCTGACCGTACTGGGCGATCAGCCCCTCGACTGTCCGCTTGCAATGGGCCCGCTCGGCAGCATCCTTCGGCAAGAAAATCAAGCCTGCAGCAAACTGCCCTGCCGGCGGCAGCTCGATCCCTAAATCATTCCTGGCAACCTTGCGGAGGAAATCATGGGGCAGACCGGTCAAGATCCCAGCCCCATCGCCGGTGTTAGCTTCGCAACCGCAAGCACCTCGATGATCCATGTTCCGAAGGATCTCGTCAGCATCCAGGACGATCTGATGCGAGGGCACACCCTTGATGTGGGCCACAAAGCCAACCCCGCAGGAATCCTTCTCTAGCGAAGGATCATACAGCCCGTGAGCACTGGGAAAACCGATAGCGTTCTTCATATTCTCATTCTCTCTGAATCGATGCTGGGACAGGAAGGCAGCAACACATCATTGCCACCCTCGCCCCCTAGCGTATGGCAGGCCTCGATCGCTTCTTTTTCGCCACCGCAGTTGGGTCGACCGAAGCCTGCGCCCCAACCGGTTCGATAGCCGCTGATTTTCCACTAGCGGTGGTTTCAACAGCCGGTGCATCCTGCAACAACATTTCCAACAAGGCGCGGGCCGAACGCGACAAAGGGAGGTCGCGCCGCTGGATGATGGCCAAAGGCCGAGTCATCCGTACCTGGTCACACTGGATGGCCTTGAGCGACCCGGCAGCGATCTCGGCCTGCACCGTCGGTTCCGGCAAGAAAGCCAAGCCGCTATTGACGATGGCCGCGTGCTTGACCGAATCGATGTTGTCCAACTCGACCACCACCCGCATCGCCACCCCCAAAGAACGCAACTTCCGATCGATCGCTTCGCGGATCGGCAGGTTAGGGGCAAAGGCCACCAACCCGACATGCGCTAATTCCTTGGCTTCGATGGCCC
The DNA here is from genome assembly GCA_044371435.1 of Pirellulaceae bacterium. Taxonomy (GTDB): domain Bacteria; phylum Planctomycetota; class Planctomycetia; order Pirellulales; family Pirellulaceae; genus JAIYDQ01. The sequence continues at coordinate 11,342 of JBILTQ010000048.1, forward strand.
CCGCCATCGCTAGCCGGTGCCGCGGCGACCCCACCAAAATCATCGGCTCATCCCGCCAATCGATCGCCGAAATGTACCGCGAGGGCTCGGGATAACTGATCACCCCAAAATCAACCAACCCCTGCTCCACCATCCGGTAGACCTCGTGCGGGTGAGCCATCCGCGTCTCGCAGGTCGATCCCGGGTACCGCGACTGAAAACGCTCGGTAATCGCCGGCAAGTAACTCAAACCCAAGGAATAGATGGCCCCCACCGTGACCGCTCCCGCTACCCGGCCTTCCCCCGTCTGTGTCTCCTCTACCAGGGAATCGAACTGGCGGAGCAAGTGAGCCACTCCGTCATAGAATTTTTCCCCCTCTGCGGTCAGCACGAGGGGACGCTTGGAGCGATCGATCAACTGCACCTTGAGGTACTCCTCCAAATGCAATACCGCCTGGCTCGTCGCCCCCTGGGTCAACCCATGGTCGTCCGCCGCCTTGGAAAAGCTCCGTCGCCGCACGACGTCGCAAAAAATGCGCAGGCAACGCAGCTGGATCGAGGTATTTTGACGTCGCGTATCCAAAGTCAATAATATTAAAATATCTAATGAACAAAGCCGGTGTATTAAAAAGTTCAATCATCATAGATCTCCCGCGTCGCTTCGTCAACGCCTTCCCTGGACCCACTTCCCGCGCTACGGTCTCGTCCACTGGCCCGCGAATTCGGGGTCGCCAAGGGGCAGGCAGGGGTGGGAACCGGGGGGCGGAATAGCTCCCCCACCCTAGCAGTCGACAGGTCTCCATTATCGCCGCCGAAGGTCGCCCCGCCTTCCGTAACCTGGATCCGCCTGGCGGTCGACCGGCTCGGAGTTCGCCCCTCACCACCGCTCGACGAACGGGCCCTCGATCCCAAAAAACTTGGAAAAAATTCAGGACTGACGGTATTTTTCCAAGAGGTCGAGCAACTCGACGAGCCGCGCTTGAGCGCGAGGAAGCCGGGCATCGGCCAGATCCACCCCGTCGGCCAGACGCGGTAGCCCCTGGGCCGCCAATTGCTCCCAGGCGAGCTGATAGGCTTTGAGTTGCTTGAGCTTTTCCTCGCAGGCCTGCAGTCGGCGCCGCGCCTTCTCATACTGCTTTTGCTGCTCGGAACATGCTTCGTAGTCGTCCGGGCGAACCTTCGCGCGGCACATCGCCAACGCGTCCCTCGCCTCGGACATCCGCTGCTCAGACCGGTGGCGGGCCGACCTCCAGTACTGCCACGCCTCCGCGTGCAACCAACGATCTACCCGTTGGTACTCGATGGCGATCGCATCGCATTGAGCCAGTAATTCCTCACGCAAGCGGCTGAGGTACCCTTCGAATTCCGTGAGGGCCTCGATGCTTTCCACCCGCGCCCCGTCAGCCATGGCGTTGATACTCCTCGATCAGCTCGGCTTTTCGCAGCAGGTAAGGGATGTGTCGCTCCCCGACCTCCGTCAACCGCGACAATTGCTTCAAGTGATTGTCGAATTCCGCAGCGAACTTTTGATGCTCCTGATCGCGCCACGAGGTCGCCAGCCGCTGCATCTCCAGACTCAGCATCCCGGAAGCTTGATGCAATGTTTCGTTGAATCGTCGCAGCATGGCGGCGAACTGCCGCAACTGCTCGGGGTCGACGATGGCCTGAGCCATAAAGGGTTCTACCTTATGCGATAGTTGGGAACCGAAGTCACCGCGGCTGCTGCTGCAGCGCAGCCAGCCGTTTCCGAAGCATATCCGTGGGCGCAGCTGGCAGCTGAAGCCATTCGCCGCCGAAATGCAACGCGGTCTCGATCATATGCAATTTTTCCGCCAACTCCATCCCGGCCTTCAAGGCTGCCTGCTGGATGTCGGGAGGTGGGGCTGGATCGCGGAAGAGAGCCGCTTGGCGAAAATGCGAGATCGCTTGGAGAGCTCGGCCGGAAAGCTGATAATTCAACCCCAACTCATACTGGGCCCGCGCCCGCAACGATGATGGCAAGGTCGCCCCGTTCAACAGCTGGATGGCATCCTCGTAACGTCCGAGTGCGCGCAAGGCTCTGGCCCACCGCAGTTTCAATTCGGTCTGCTCGGGATGCCGGGCCAGGCGTTGCTGGCAAAAACGCAATTGCTCTTCGGCCAGGTTCCGTTCGCGACCCTCGCAATGCAACGCCGATTCCGCCGTCGGCCGCTGAAGGTGGGCTTGATGGGCTTCAGTCTGTTCCCTCTCCGCAGCCGTCAGGAGCAAATCCTCGCGGAGCTCGACCAAAGGTTCGTAGTCAGCATTGTGCTGTACACCGGCCTCCAGGACCCGCAAGGTATCCTTCCAGCGCCCCTGGCTTTGGTAAAGCTTCGCCAGCTTGACGTAGGGGAGCGGGTCAGCTGGGGCCTGTTTGATCTGCTGCTCCAGCTCCTGATGCTCCAGCAAAGCGATTCGCCGTTCAGCTCCCGCCGGCAAATCCAACGAGGCTGCCGGGTCGCCAGGCTTCGGGCGGAGGATGATCGAGTCGAGATCGACGAGCTTAGCCAAGGCCTGCTCTACTTTCTCGTCGCGTTCCGAAATGCTCATGGCTCGACCACTCCTCCTCCACTCCCACCGTCATCGAGCGGTGCGCCGCTGGCGACGGGCGTGTAAACCGTCGTCCACCGCCAGCGCCATCCTCGCTTTCGCATGGTAGCCGAAATGCGATGGCATGACGATGGTTCCCGGCCAGGGAATCCCCTCGAGCAGCAAAGTCTCCGTCAGCATTGAGACGCAGTCGTCCAATCCAATCCACGAAGAAAGCGGATCCGTCGAGGGGGCCCCCGCTCGTCGTTCGGTCGCCGGCAGTGGCAACAACCGGAAGTCTCCCTCCCACCAGTTTCGATGTCATCGTTCGTAAAAAAACCACGGTTCGCAGGTGCGAACCGTGGTGGGGGACAGCCGTGGGCTGCCATCGCGGCCGACTAAATTCCGACCGGCGGCGGAGCCGGCGGTGGAGCCGGGGGCCGTGGCGGCGGCGGCGGCGGCGGAGCCGGCGGTGGAGCCGGAGGCCGTGGCGGTGGTGGCGGCGGCGGTGGCGCTGGCGGCGGTGCCGGTGGCCGTGGCGGCGGTGGCGCCGGTGGCGGTGCCGGAGGCCGTGGCGGCGGGGGTGCCGGTGGCGGTGCCGGAGGCCGTGGCGGCGGGGGTGCCGGTGGCGGCGCCGGGGGCCGTGGCGGCGGTGGCGGTGGTGCCGGGGGCCGTGGTGGCGGCGGTGGCGGGGGAGGTGGCGGCGGGGGCGGGAAGGCCGACGCCAGCATCCCCTGCGGGTCGCGTTCGGTCAGCAGGGTGACCTCCGAGATGACCTCACGGCCACGGGTGAAGAATGGCGATATCCAGGCATTGCGGTCGACCGGAACCGTGGTCCGGACCGTGACGCGATTGGTGGCGTCGGTGATCACGGTAGGGGTGATCGTCACCGCGTAGTTGCGGACACTGGCTCCGTTGAGCAAGCGACGGGCGAGCGTATCTCCGTCCCCGGCTTGGGCTCCCGGGATGATCAACGTGCGACAGACCTCATAGGCGGCGGTATCGGAAATCTGCCGCAGCATCAGGACACGCGAAAACTCAATACAGCCCATGATGAGCATGAAGATCATGCCGGAGACAATGGCAAATTCAATCATAACGCCGCCTTGTCGCAACGCCACCGTTGATCTCGGCCTCTGCGATAGCACTCTGGATCTCATCTGGTGATATCTCTCATGTCTCATTTTTGGACTCTCTAATGCGCGGGCTGGGGCTGGGCTATGAGACCTTACTCGGTCAGCAGCACTGGCAGGTTCTGGGCGATGGTTCTGAAGGCGGCCACCAGCGCGGCCTGGGTGGTGGCGTGATAATGCTGCCCGGCTCCAATGCTGGCGACCGTTCGCATCCGCGTCTGGTCGGCTTCATTGGAGAAAGTGATGGTATAGATGACGATCCTCTCCCGCGCCGCCGTTCGCGCCGCGGTGACTGGGTCGGCGCCGGTGTTGTGAATCCCATCGGTCAACACGACCATGACTCGAACCGCCCATGGTCGAGCTCGGGAGGCGTCGGTCAGGGCAGCCACACCGCTCATGATCCCCCCGCCGATATTGGTGGCCCCCGGTTGAAAGCGAGAGGCGATTCCCTCCAACGCGTTGTTGACCGCCGTGTAGTTCGGCTGCAAAGGGAGGTCCAGGCTGGCGGTGTTGCTGTAGGTCGACAGCGAGACGTTCTCGCGCTGAATGCTCTCTTCGAGGATCCTCAGGAATTCGGTGACGGCGACTTGGGCTTCGTTCCATCGCGATTGCGGTGGGACGCGCAGCCCCCAGGCCCAGCCAGGGGGCGCATTGCGCGGGTTGCGGGAGCCATCGGCCCTTTCATCGGAGGCATACGCCATCGAGCCCGAGCGATCGACGACCAGAGACACGTCGAGTTCGGCCTGGGTGGCGGTCGCCACTTGATTGGGGATGAAGTTGACGGCGTTAGACATGAAGGGGAAGGGCATTGGCAAGGAGGTTCGAGCCGACCCGTTCAAGCTGACCCGGGCGGCATTGAAGGGGGTAGTGTTGGCGCTGAACACATAACGGCTGGAAGACGAAGGCCGCATCGAAGCTCCGAACACCACGTCGGCGTTCGTCAGCGGCAGGACTCGCCCAACCACTGGATTCCGCCTGGCAGCGTCGTTGGCCGCCAACAACGCCGCGTCGGTGCTGTCGGTCCGGGCGAAGGTTCGGGCAGCGGCCCGCGCCGACGCATCGGAGGTCACCTGCATGTCGGCCCGCACCAACTCCAGGTAGCTGAGGTTGATGACGAAGCTTGCCAAAACCAGCAACACCGGAAGCATGACAACCATCAGCATCACCACCACGCCGCGACGCGGCGGTGTCGTTCGCCCGGATTGTCGCCGTTGCTTGAAATACTGCTTGCCGTTCATCTTCATGCGGTCCCCCAGAAAAAGGTTGTCAACTCATGCTGTTCAAAACGTCTAGCCCAAGGAGATCTCATCGTTCGCTCACCATGCTGACGGTCCCCGTCACGCTCCGGCCTTGGGTGAACCAACCTTGCAGCGGCAGGTTTTCCGCGGTGGGCGCGGTGACCGTCACGGTCAGGAATTGCCCTGTCGTCAGGGTGCTGGGGTCGGCCGGTGTTAACTGAATGGTGTAATTCCTGATCCGGCGACTATCCAAAAACACCTGCGCCTGAGCGCGGCATGTAGTCGTCGTGCAGCCAGGAGTAACCCCCATCCGGCATGCCTGGTAAGCCCCCAGCTTGATCGAGGACCGCAGGTTGTAGAGGCAGCAGATGTCGACTGTCCCGAAAATGGTCATGATCACCACCGGGCCGACGATGGCGAATTCGACGAGGGACGATGCTCTGCGTGATTTCTTATTTTGTCTAAGTTTTTTCACCAGTCGAAGCATACGGCACTCTACGGTGAGGGACGGGCCGAGAGAAAAAAATTGAGCGAAGCCTGCCAGCTTTCGCCATCGCGCCCCGGACAGACCTCTTACGACAGAAGCTTAGGTCAAGCTAAATCCCGGCGCCGACCGAATTGCCCGCAAACTTTCGCCAAGCTACAGACGAAAGCCCCCTACAATCCAAACCACCCCAACTTTTCCACCGCCGCTCAAGTCGGGCCGCTTCAGGGCTGGCCCCGAATGCCCTGCCCGTCGGCCAATGGCTGGTGAAGAATCGCCACCCCAGCGGGCGCAGCGAGGCCAAAATGCCCGACCCACCCATCGGGCGTCGCGTCCACCAAAGCCCCCTCGACCGGCGTTTTGGTTTCCGGCAACCACCGCCCGTCCTCGACCGCAGCCTGGGCGATGCGCGGGCAGAACCTACACCCTGGCCTCCTGAGGATGTGCCCGATGGTCAACGCACCGAGAGCGGGATTTTTCCGTCGGCATACCGCCAACTCTTGATGAAGTGGATCAAGTCGGCCATCGCCTGCGGGGGAATCTGGGCCTCCAAACCCTCGGGCATCAAAGAAACACCGGTCGACTTGAAATTCTCAATCTCGCTCCGCTGAAGCACGTGGGTCTTGTCGTTCTGCCCGCGCAGGGTGAGGGTGGTGGCGGTCTCTTCCACCAACACCCCTTCGACGACCTGCCCGTCGGCCGTCAGCGCTGCAAAGCGAAAATAGTTATTGTCGATGGCCCGATTCGGATCGAGGATCGAAGTCAGGATCTGCTCGGGGGTATATTTTCTCGAATCCGAGATGTCCGGGCCGATATTGACACCGGTCGTATCCAACTTGTGGCAGCTAGCGCACTGCTGGGCAAAGACCTGGCGGCCGCGACCCAAATCAGGCTTCAACTCCAAGCAGGGCTGGTAAGCCGCGAGCACCTGGGCTCGGTTGGCATCGATCGAATTCGCGACGAGTTCGGCGATCCGCGATTTCAGCTCGGCAGCGCGAACACCCTTGAGCGATTGCAGTTGCGATGGGCTCAACGACTGAATCTTCAGCTGTCCAGCCTCGATGGCCTCGACCAGGCTGGCCGTCCGCTGCGTATTGGAGAGCATGGCTTGAAAGAGATCGTCGCGACGTTTGAGGCTGGCTTGGGGAAACCTCGCCACCAACCATGCTCCCAACGATGGATCGGCATGCTTCGACCAGGAACGGACGGCGGCCGCAAACACTTCCGGCTCGACTTCGATCGCTTCCGCGAGCTGGCGCAACACGTCTCGGGTCGCCGTCGAGTCGTCGGCAGCCAAGGTGGCGACGATCAACTTCCGCGTCCCCGGGTCGAGTCCCGCGTTCGACGCCAGGTCCCTCAAATTCGACCACAAGCTGGAGACTTCGTGCAACCGCTCGCGGTCGGCGCTCTTGGACCACCCCTGAATGACCGCCGCTATCATCGCCAACCTGCGAGGCTGCTTCGCTAAACGCTTGGGGGCTTCAGCCATCCACGTCGGCAAGATCTGACAAAGCTCGACCCATGAATCGGTATCCGGCGAAGCGGTCTGCTGGGTCAATCGCTCCAGCGCACTGGACAGCATCGCGACCGCCTGGTCATCGTCCAAGGCCGTGCCCCACACGGCTTCCGGAGCCTTCATGAGCCGCGCGATCATCCGATGAGAAAAACTGGCCAAGTTCGCTCGATTGGCCGCAGCCAGAGCCATCCACAGCCGCGGCTGATCTACATGCCGCTCAAGAACCTCCAGGCTCACCTCCTCGACCATCGAATGGTCGCCAGCACTCCCTGGAAGGGCCGACTTCTGCCAGGCAGCCATCGCCCACGCGGCCTGGGTGATCTCTTCGATGTCCGCGGCGCGCATCGAGGCTTGCCAGCTTGCCAACCATCCCGAAGCGAGGCGATCCCGCAATACCGGCTCGGCAGACAACAACCGCCAACCCAGGATCCGCATGGCGGGATTGGGATCGGCGAGCCACGCGGCCAAGAGCGTCTCCTCGATCGCTTGCCAGTGGGCGAGCAGGTAGGCGGCTCGGTAACGGCTCTCGATGCGTTCTCCCCGCTGGCTCAAGGCGCTTACCGCCTCGACCCAGGCCGGCTGGGGATTCTCGATCGCCGCCAGATAACGGCTGGCTGCAGCGCGGAACCACTCTTGAGGATGCGTTAGCAGAGCCACCCATTCCTCGGCCGTCTGCTGGCCGATCGGCTGTTTCCGCAGTTGCTGAAAAGCGGTGGTGGTGGACGAGGCGGCCCCCTTTGGCCGAACTCGGTAGATACGTCCACGATCCTCTCCGTACCGCAGGTCGGGACGCTCCTTCAATTCCTGAGGCATAAACTGCGGGTGCTCGATGACCGCCCGATACATGTCGACGACGTAGATGGCACCATCAGGTCCTTCCTGCAAATTCACCGGACGAAACCAGGCATCGTGACTGGCTAACCATTCGTGGGTCGGTTCGGGATCGCTCACCGCCGCCACCCCATCGCTCCGCCTCAAAGCTCGACGATGCACCAGACTGCCGGTGGGTTCGCAGGTATAGGCGTGCCCTAAGTCGTCAGCCGGCAAGTCGCTCGACGAAGCCACCAGAACCCCACAGGCTGCGGAAAACTGACCGGCGTGCAAATTCGAAGTCGTCCAGGCTTCCGTCAGCGGATGGACCCTGGAGGCCTCACCAGCCGGGACGACGGGAGCCGCCAAGGGCGAAAGACCAGCCAACGGGCTCGTTTCAATCTCGTGCTGTTCGATCAACACGGCATCGCACGGATTGCGGTTGCTGCAAAAATAGCGATGCCCATAGCGATCCCAGCTCATCCCGAATTGTGCCGGACCAGTCACCGCCCGCAGTTGCCCGGTCCGCAGGTCGACCTGCAGATCACGGCTCCGCAGATCCAGCGTGGTTTTGCCAAAAGGCGCCGACTCGGGGCTCTCCACGTTCTGGCTTCGCAAGCCGTTGGCGATGTACAACCGCTGGTCGATCCCCAGCGTCGGGTCGTTGGCTCGCAGCTGGGGATTCTGATCGAATAATCCCTGAAACCAGACCTCGCGACGATCGGCCCGACCATCCCGATCGCGATCCTCGAGGAACAGGACCTGGCCGTTGGCGGTGACGATCAATCCATCCCGGTACAACTGCAGACCGTTGACGAACAGCAACTGCTCGGCGAAAACCCGGGAGGACTCGTAGAAGCCGTCCAGATCCTTGTCGGTCAGGACCCGGATGCGCCCCTTCGGCGTTTCGCCCTCGGCCGGCCCATTCGGATAATCACCATACTCGGCGACCCAGATGCGACCTTGATCATCGAACTGGATAGCCACCGGATCGACGACTTGGGGCTCGCTAGCCACCAGCGAGACCTCGTAGTTCTCTTCTACCCGCAACCAGCGCAAACTTTCCTGGGGGCTTACCGGCGAGGCCACCGAGACCTTGGCCGCCGGCATGTCCGCACCGACCCGGCCGAGAGGTGAAACGGTCGGAACACCAACAACGCAGGCCAACCACACCAGCCCGCGACTGCAAAGACCACGTCTCCTATTCAGCATCGCCGCCTACCTGTCGTTTCGAGTTAAGAGTCTGTTCAAGGATTCACTGCGCTGGACCGGCCCGAACGGATCACGGAGCGGATTTACAACAACGGAAACCGATATGGTTCTCCGCACCGTTCAGCTCCCCTTTGCCGCGTGTACCGACCATGTATCGGGTGCAATACTGCTCGGTGCAGAGGAAGGAGCCGCCGCGCTGGGATCGTTTCCTGACGTTGGGTTCTACCGGATCGAAGGAATCGTCCGGACCACGCGGATCATGGACCACCCCTCCCCCCTTCGCCTGCAGCAAGGCAGGATAGTAGTCGGCTCGATACCAATCGCTGCACCACTCCCAAACA
>JBILTQ010000267.1:0-7882 GCA_044371435.1 Pirellulaceae bacterium
TCCATCCATTCTCTGGCCGTCCAGCGAAAATCGCTCCCACGTTTTCAATGGCCGACTTACGCTCCGGTTTCCTTTCCAGCAGTTCCTTCAATTGAGTTTTTTCGATGTCGTTCAGCGTCAACAAGGCATCGTTGCGAATGAACTCGATAAATTTGTCAAAGCTTGCTCCGCCGCGAAAGCTCGCCGCTTTGAGGAACCACTCGAGGTAGGCGATGCGGGCCTCGCGGTTCCAACCCGACTTCAGCATCCTCAACGAGCGGGCATATTCGATCTGTTCTTCCTGGCTGGGGGCTTGCTGCAAGAGCGTCACCGCCTTGTCGGCCACCGTAGGTGACTCGAGGAAGACCAAGGTTTCGCACAGCAACCAGTTGAGGTCGAAGGCCTTGTCGGGAAAACCCGCCTCCAACTTGGCGATCCAGCGTCCGCTGGTCGCCGCCTCGGGCTTGCCGAATCGATGGAAGAGGATTTGCAGCGTGCGGACGTAGGCCAATTGACGTTCATGCGACAGCGCCCGCCAATCGATGGCCTGCATGGCTTCCAGCAGTTGGTTTCCTAGGGCACTGTTGACCGCTTCGGCCTGCTCCCCCCGGTGCTGAGGGCAAACGCCACCGACGCGGGCCGCTGCCAGGATTGCCTCGATCCGACGCTCCGGTTGCTTCTCGTTCAAGGCCTTGTTCAACCAACTCTCCAACGGCTGATGTTCGAGGGCCGTTCGGGCGGCCCAACGTACGAAGCGGTCGGGATCATCGAGATGCGGCCAAGCCATGGTGACCGCTTGCGGCGATTGCCGCCCGTGGAAAGCTTCCAGTTGTTGGCGAACAGCCCGTGGCCCCGTGGCGGTCGCGTTCGCTGCAGGAGCGGTCGCGGTCGAGTCTGTCCCGATGTAGGTTACCCGGTAGAGTCCGGACTGGACTCGACGACCACCGATGGCGAAATACATCGCCCCGTCGGCCGGATTGATAATCGCATCCGTCAAAGGGAGCGGCGACCCGGAGAGGAACTCTTCCTTGGTGGCCTGGTAGCTAGCCCCCGAAGGGCTCAGATGAACCGCGTACATTTTCCCCCAACTCCAGTCGAGGATGTACAACGCCTTTTGGTATTTGGCCGGGAACCTGGCCCCGTAACCGAAGGTGGTCCCGGTCGGCGAACCCGGACCAATATTGACGGTAGCCGGGAGGTTGTCGACATAGAATTCCGGACGCTTTCCCGCCCCATTCCGCCAGCCATACTCCGAGCCGCTGACGACATGATTGACGCGAGTCGGCCGATACCAGGAGGTATTGAAGTCGTACTCCATGTCGGCATCGTAAGTGAAGAGTTCCCCTTCTTCGTTGAGGGATGCGTCAAAAATGTTGCGATAGCCACTGGAGAAAACCTCGAAATTCTTCCCGTCGGGAGAGACGCGGTAGATGATCCCGCCCGGCGCCATCACGTCGCGCATGAAGCCGCGGCCGTCTGGCATGCGGGGCAGCAGGTGGTCTTCACCCCAAACCGAAGGAACTGGGGAGGTGGGCAGGGTCTCCGTTTTCTTCGACCCATTGCCGCATACCAGGAAGAGGGCCTGGCCATCGGGGGTGGGCAACACGGCATGGACGCCATGGTCTCCTCGAGCTTCGATTTCGCGCAATATTTCAACCTTGTCCAACTCGTCGTCACCATCGCTGTCGGTGATCCGATACAGGCCACTGGGGATGGTGTTCTCATAATCGTTGACCCCGACATAGAGAGCGCCGAAGGCCCAGACCATCCCATTCACCGCGCGGATGTCCAGCGGCAGTTTCTTGACCTGGGCCGGATCCAAAGGCTGTCCCAAGGCGGGAGGGGTGAAACGATAGAGTCCGCCGTACTGATCGCTGGCTAGCATCCGACCTCGATGATCCATGCAGAGATTGACCCATGATCCCTGATCGGTTCCCGGAACCGAATAGAGCAACTCGACCTTGAAATCCTTAGCGACTTTGATGCGTTCGACCGGCGTTGCCTTATTCTCATTGATGGCCGGTCCAACCGCCGCCGGCCGGCCAGCCTTGGCTTTTCCTTTGTCAGCAGCAACCGTCGAGGCCGCGGGAGCAGCCGCGGAGGCTTGCTTTGGTTGCTTGCCAGCTCGTTGGTCTTTCCCTTTTTTCCCTTTTCCACCGTTGGTTTTGCTCGCCTCGGTTTTGCCTTTACCTGCTGGCGGTTGCTTTTTGCCGGCGGCGGCCATCGGGGTCGCCTGAGCCGGAATCGGAGCCTCGGCCAGGCTCAGGAGACCGCCATCGGGAAGTTCCGTAAGGACGATTTCCTTGATCTCGACCTTCATGGCTGGGCCCCGGTGGACTTGGATGGCTAGCAGCCCTTCCAGTTCGCGTTCCGCCGCCTGGTGATCGATGACATCCGCGGTAGTTTTTCCGTTCACCTGATGGATCAGATGATTGCCGCGAGCGATGACTTTGTATTCATTCCACTGAGCGACGTCGACTTCGACCGGCGGCGCGTCTTTGACGATCCACTTGGTCCCTTGCTCGTCGATGATGACTTGCTGGCCATTGGTGCAGGTAATGCCGCGTCCACGCTCATCGTAAAGCATGGCATTGTTCTTGGCTGTCGGGTGGATGTCGCACTGGTACCCGCCGATCGACCAGGGGCCGACTTCGGTCAACTCGCGGCTGCGATACTGAATCCCCGAATTGTTGCCGGCCTGACGGGCGACAACCCTGAGTTCGAAGTTTTTGACCTTACCTCCCCGCCAAATCAGAAACTGGTTGTAGGGTAACTGCGGCTCGCTCTTGGTAGTCCCGATCAGGACTCCATCCTGCACTGTCCAGCAGTCCGGGTTGCCCTCCCAGCCGGACAGGTCTTTGCCGTTGAAGAGAGCTTTTTCCTGGGCTCCGAGGGAGTTGACCAGCAGCAGGCCAAAGAGAAAAAGAGATGTCTTGAGGTAGGGCATCGCAGCAATTTCGTTTGTAGGATGGGAAGGGAACAATTTCGTCGGAGTGTTTCAGGCAAGCGTTATCCGCAGCGGATGCTGGGGCTAGCGGCTAGCAAAACCGGGGCCTGCCTCAGTATTCAGCCGAGGGGCTCCGGGGACTCTCGAGTCTCGACGGGGTGGAGGGCAAGCCTGGCTGACCGAGGCTTGGCCCTCTTTCAGCAACGAGGTCCGAAACGCGAGCCGACCGTTGGCGGCATGGAGCGAACCAAGCGTTGCTGCTTGGAGGGCGGGTTGGATTATACTATGACCCCGGCGTCCAAAAAAGACAATGACAATCAGGCTGTGATCGACGGTGCGTGGCGATTTGACACGGCCTCGTTCCTTCAGTTGGGCCGCTGAAGGAAGAGGAGCAGTTGCCGCAGCAAGTGACGGGTGGCCTCGGTTTGGCGGTGGCGCCTGGCCTCCCAATCATCGTGATCCCTGGGGGCCGGCGAGCTCAACCAGCCCTCGGCGTCGCGGCGTTGAAGCCAATCCCGTCCTTGGACAGCCGAATAGATCTTGCCATCGAGCGGGCGGGGGGCAGCTGGGCCAAGGTGACCAGTGATTGCGGCGGCGATGGTCGCTTCGGGAGTGCGGTCCAGGGCGGCCTTGGCCAACAACTCGGTGACTTGCTGGCTGACCGGCCCTCGTTGCGGATCCTCCAGGAGGGCCTGGTCGATACCCAACCACTGCTGCTTGCTGGCTTCGCGGTAGACTACCCAGGAGCCGCAGAAATACTTGGAAATGCCGGGGATCTGCCCCAGGCTGGCAGCGACCATCCCGGCGGTACAGCTTTCCACCAGCACCAGCCGATGTTCGCCTTCGGCCAAACGATCGCGAATTTCCCGCAGCTGGCTTTCGTCGGTTCTTGTCATCCCAAATTTTTCCGCGAGGTTATAACTAGACTAAGGATAAGACCAGTGCGCCGAATGCGTTTCGGCCGTGAATCGTCCTTCCCGTTCCTCCTCTTGAAGATAACCGAGACCCGTGACGCCTCCAATTTCTAACCGGTCTTTCAATCCCGCCAAAGGTCAGCCACTGAGCGGTACAAGGTTGCCTGCCTTTCGTTTCGCTACCAGCCAGGCGTTGGCGAGATATTCTGCCCAGATCATCATGCGGTTGATCGGCGAGCGGATGGAGTTGGGCCAACGCACAGTCATCGGTTTACCGACCGGTTCGACGCCGGTCGGGACCTATCGCGAGTTGATTCGGCTTTACGAGGAAGGGACGCTGGATTTTTCCAATGTCACCGTCTTCGGCCTCGACGAGTATTATGGCTTGCCCAACGACAGTCCGCAAAGTCATCGGCAATGGTTGCTCGACCATTTCCTCAGCAAGGTCAACATCCAACCGGAGAATGTCCACTTCCTCGATTCCCAAGTGCATGTGGCCGATGTCGATCTTCATTGTCGGCGCTATGACGAGGCTATCCAGCATGCCGGTGGCTTCGATCTGGTGCTGTTAGGGATCGGGCGAAACGGACACATCGGCTTCAATGAGCCGTTCTCGATCCGCAAGAGCCGCACTCGCTTATGCACCTTGGATCCGATCACGCGTCGCAGCGTGGCGAGCGATTTTTTCGGTGAAGAACATGTTCCGACACAAGGCTTGACGGTTGGGCTCGGCACCGTCCTGGCAGCCCGGCGCATCCTGTTGATGGCCTTGGGCGAGCATAAGGCCAAAATCATGCGGGAAACGCTGGAAGGAACTGTCTCCGATCGTGTACCGGCGTCTTTTCTGCAGGAGCACGGCGACGTCCGGGCTTTGCTCGACAGCGCCGCTGCCGCCGAACTTACCGGTTCCTCGACGCCGTGGTTGCTCGGAAATGTCGAATGGACCAACGATATGATCAAGTTGGCCGTCCTTTGGCTTTGCCAGAAAACCGGCAAGGCTTTACTCAAGCTGGACGACAATGACTTTCGCGAGCACGACCTGCACCAACTGCTACGGCATCATGGTCCAGCCCAGACGCTGGCACATCGGGTTTTCCGTTGGATGCTCGACACGATCGAGTATCATCCGGCCGGCCGCCAACGCAAGAAGATCCTGTGCTTTTCACCTCATCCCGACGATGACGTCATCAGTATGGGCGGGACCCTCATCCGGCTCAACCAGGACGGGCATGAAGTGCATGTCGCCTACATGACCAGCGGCAATATCGCCGTCTTTGACCACGATGCCCGGCGGGTCGCCGAGCTGGTGACGGAATACAATCGCATCTTCGAGATCGATCGGGAGCGATCGCTGGAGATCGAGGGCCAGGTTCGCGATGGGTTGGCCGGGAAGGTACCTGGGCAACCGGACGTCGCCGTGATGCAAAAGATCAAGGGCTTGATCCGGTGGAGCGAAGCTCGGGCAGGCGCGGTCTGCGTCGGCTGTCGCGATTCGGATCTGCATTTCCTCGACCTTCCGTTCTACTGTACCGGCACCATCGCCAAACGTCCGGTCGGCGAAGAGGATATCCGAATTCTTCGCGAACTGCTGGAAAGCCTGACCCCGGATCAAGTCTACGTGGCCGGTGATCTGGCCGACCCGCATGGGACGCATCGCGTTTGTGCCGAGGCGATCTTTGAGGTGCTGCGACGGTTAGAGAAAGACGGGCAAGTCCTCCCCGAAGTCTTGCTGTATCGGGGAGCCTGGCAAGAGTACCCGCTCCATGAAATCGAGATCGCTGTCCCGCTTAGCCCCACCGATATCCAACGCAAACGTGAGGCGATCTTCATGCATGAAAGCCAAAAGGATGAGGCTTTATTCCCAGGGAATGATCCACGCGAGTTTTGGCAGCGGGCGGAAGATCGCAATCGGGGCACGGCCGATCGCTACAACCAAATCGGTCTACCCGAATTCTTCGCCTTGGAGGCTTTTACCCGTTGGAAAGGCGAACCGATCTAAGCGGTTGCGTCGAGCCAGGCTGGCAGAGTGGTGGTCGAGCCCCGGTTTGAGCGTCGCCCGCCGTAAATTGTGATTGCTTCAGGGCATGAGGCCTGCTAAAAGCCACCGCACCTTGCACAGGAGTGGTGGGATGGCTAGCAAAGCGAAGGGTTCAAGTATTTCCGCGGAACGTGTCGGGCGGCGCTCGTTATTGTCTGGGCCAAGCCGCTGGTTGACCCCCATGCTGATCGTTTGCGGTGGTTGCCAAGGTGGTTTGCCGAACCTCCAACGCCCGGCTCAAGTTCCTCCGCCGCCGATAGGCTCCTATCCGGTCCCCAGTTCCTACACGCAACCGACGAGCGGCGGCTCCACCGCCGATAGCGGCGCCAAGCCGACGACGCTGGGGCAACTCCGCAAGCTGGAAGCGGGAAACGCTCCCCAGGAACGCTTTACAGCGGCCGATGTCAGCGCGTTCTCGATGACCGATCAAGCCATCGCCACGAAACCGGTGTTGGCTAGCGCCGAGCAACCCATCCCCCCACCGCGCGCCGCCGCCACGGCTTCCCCTTCCCTCGCCGCCGAGCCGCTTCGATGGCAGAAGCCATGACAAGTTTTCCCAGCGAGCGTTTGGCCGCGTTGGTTGCTTGGAGGGACGCAACTCGAGACGTTGTTCTCGGTCGGTCGTTCCCCCTAGCGCAGGGAGCGGGTCCCTTCCTCGGGCGGCTTCATCCCAAGGTGCTTCATCTTGCGGTAGAGATTGGAACGCTGCAGGCCGAGTTTCTCCGCTGCCAAGGTGATGTTGCGACCGGCAGCCAGGATGTGCTGCTCGATAAACTTCTGTTGGAAGAGATCGGTGGCGTCGGCCAACGTCAGTTCGAGGTCCATTCCTTCGCTTTGGCGGGTTTCCAGACGCGGCGAGCGGACGAAGTCGACCTGTGATTCTTCGAGGATCGGATCGTTGGTTAAGTATGCCAGCCGCTCGACCATGTTTCGCAATTCGCGGACGTTTCCAGGCCAATCATGAGCCAGCAGTCGCCGCTTGGCAGCGGCTGACCATTCCGGCTTTGTCCGCCCGATCTTTTGACAAAACATGGTCATGAAAAAATCCGCCAGCAGCAGCACATCATCGCGTCGTTCCCGCAGCGGCGGCAGGTTGAGGGTCACTACGGTCAAGCGGAAATAGAGATCTTCGCGGAAGCGTTTGGCCTGGACCAGTTCCACCAGGTTTTGATTGGTAGCTGCAATTACCCTGACATCGACCTTGATCGGCGAGGACCCTCCGACACGCACCACCACTTTCTCTTCGAGGACCCGCAGCAACTTGGCTTGACCACTCAAGCTCATATCGCCGATTTCGTCAAGAAAGAGGGTGCCTCCGTTGGCGAGTTCGAATTTACCGACCCGGGTCTCGTGGGCATCGGTGAACGCTCCTTTCTCGTGACCGAATAATTCGCTTTCGAGCAGCGTTTCGGTGATCGCGGCACAATTGACGGCGATGAACGGTTCATGGCGACGCTTGCTGCGATAGTGGATCTGACGACTGACCACTTCCTTGCCAGTCCCGTTTTCACCCAACAACAAAACCGCCAGATCGGTGTCGCCGACGCGATTCACCGTATTTCGCAGCTCTTCGATCGCAGGGCTATGGCCGATGAGCTGCACCTGATTGATCGCATCCCGAGTCAATCGATCGCGCGTTGCGACAAGGTGGGTGACCTGTTGAGTTCGCGTCAAGGCGGCGGAGGCGTGTCGGGCCAGTTCGACTAGATCGCGTTGATCCTCAACGGTGAATTCTCCCGACTGGTGGTTGATGACCTCGAAGACCCCCATCGCCTTGCCCTTGAGATCTAATAACGGTACCGCTAGGAGTGAGTCGGTGCGGTAGCCCAGTCGATGATCGATTTGGCGGTTGACTTCATCGGCCGGGTCGGAACGATCCCAACGTCTCGGTTCCATCGATGCCAGCACAGCTCCGGCCAGTCCGGCACTATCGGGGATCCGCAGCGGCTTGCCGGCAATCCCGAGGGCGGGGTGCCCAACCAGTTCGCGAGCCGTCTTATCCCA
>JBILTQ010000268.1:0-7870 GCA_044371435.1 Pirellulaceae bacterium
TTTGTCTCTCGGTTCGGTAAGGACCGAGGAAAATCCGCCTCACGACCGACCATCCCGTTGCCTTGAGGCTGGCGAGATGCCAAACTGCTCGGTTTTCACCCATTCCCTGAAATCGAGTCCGACATGGCCTCCCTCGCGAAATCCGACGCCATCCGCATTGTCAGCTTCCGTAGCGAGCGGCAGAACTTCGACTACCGCACACCGATTAAGTTTGGCGGCCGCGTGGTCAAGGACGTGACCGTCCAGCGGACCTGCGTGACCATTGAGGAGAAGGGCAAAAGGCGAGCTTGCGGTATCGGCGAGATGACCTTGGGGACGGCTTGGGCGTGGCCAAGTAAAACCATGTCCGCCGAGCAGGTGACGCGCGTGGTGACGGCCCTTTACGATCGCCTGGCCGCGGTCGCAGAAAAACTCGAGTTCGGTTCCCATCCGATCGACCATGCGATGCGGGTCAAAGCGGAAGCCAAGACCTTGGCGAAAGAGCTCGCCGAGCAAATGAAACTGAGCGAACCGATTCCGGAACTGGCGATCATGCTGGCCTGTTCGACGATCGATGCGGCCATGCATGATGCCTTCGGTCGCCTGCACCAAGCCAGTTCGTTTGCCTGCATGAGCCGCGAACTCCTCCCGGATTCGCTCGATCGATGGCTGGGGCTGGAATTTGCCGGCAAGCACTTGTCGGATTATGTCTCCGCCAGCCCGATCGAAACCCTCCCACTCTACCACCTGGTGGGCGGCTTGGATCCCTTATCGGCGGCCGACCTCAATCACCGGGTGAACGATGGCTTGCCTGAAACCCTCGAGGAATGGATCCAAGCAGAACAGCTGACCCATTTGAAACTCAAATTGTGCGGCACGGACCTGGATTGGGATGTCGGTCGGACCATCGAGGTCGATCGTATCGCCACCGCCAGCAATCAAGCGCGGCCTTGGTCTTTTTCGCTCGACTTCAACGAAGCCTGCCCGAACGAAGACTATGTCATTGATTTCATCGAACGGATCGATCGGCTGTCGCGGACAGCCATCGAGAGGTTGCAGTACATCGAACAACCGTCGCATCGTGATCTCAAGTCGCGGAAAGAGGTGACCATGCATCGGGTGAGTCGCCTCAAGCCGGTGGTCATCGATGAGTCCTTGGTCGACATGGAAAGTTTGTTGACGGCGCGGCAACTCGGCTACACCGGGATCGCCCTCAAGGCTTGCAAGGGGATCAGCGAGAGTTTGCTGATGGCCGCTGCCGCTCGGCATTTCGGGATGTTTCTCTGCGTCCAAGATCTTACCTGTATCGGCGCCTCGTTCCTCACTTCGGCTTCCTTGGCCGCGCATATCCCGGGTATTTCGGCGGTCGAGGGGAATGGTCGGCAGTACTGCCCGGCGGGGAACAAGTATTGGGATGAAAGTTATCGTCCGATGTTTCGCATCATGGGAGGGGTCGTGCCTACCGAACTGCTCACCGGCATCGGCCTCGGCTTTCATTGGCCCAAGAAACTCCTCCCGCGAGGCTACGAAAGCTTGGCCATGTAACCCACGCCCGCCTTTGGCTGGTGTGAGGCTCTTCGGCGAAGTTGCGGTACGTGCAGCTAGCTCTGCCGGTCCTCGGTTATGGGGAATCCCGGGAAGCAGCCTCCCATCCTTCGTGTTGCTCCCTTTTTTGTTACAATTCCGAAGTAGGGTTGGCTTAGGTAGCGAGCCAACTGCCCGACCTCCATCCCCGGGTAGGCCTTTCTCCTTCCCCGCATCCTACCGACCCCAATCCCCTTCTATCCTTGGAGTTTGAGCTATGCCTGTCCGTTTTTTCATCGTTCTCTGGCTGGGTGCGATCTTCTTGGCTCCGAACGGCCATAAGCTACGTGCCGAGATCGGCTTTGAAAAACATGTTTTGCTGGATGGTTTTGTCGCTGAGGGGGCTCATTTCGCCGACTTCGATCACGATGGGCATAACGACATCTGCGCCGGCCCCTTCCTCTGGAAAGGGCCGGACTTCCAGACCAAAGTCGAATACACTCAACCGGCCGAGCAAGCCTATGATCCGGCTCGAGGCTACAGCGATTATTTTCTCAGCTACGCCTACGACTTCAACGCTGACGGCTGGAAGGATATTCTGGTCTATTCCTGGCCAGGCAAGGAAACCTGGGTCTTTGAAAACCCTCAAAACAAACCGGGGCACTGGACCCGCCACTCCGTCTTCGATGTCACCGACAACGAGTCCCCGACCCTCGGAGATATGAACGGGGATGGCAAGCCTGAACTTATTTGCCACACCAGTTCCGGGAAACAACCGCCGGCGGGCGGCCAATTGGGATTTGCCGAGATCGATTGGAAGCAGCCTTTCGCCAAGGCGCGATTTCACCCGATTACGGCGATCTCGCCTGAGAATGACAAGAAGTATTTCCGCTATACCCATGGCTACGGTTACGGCGATGTCAACGGCGACGGTCGACCCGACCTGTTGACCAAGGACGGTTGGTTCGAACAGCCCCTCACTTCGGAATCCGACCAACTGTGGAAGTATCATGCCACCCCCTTCTCACCCGAAGGGAGCCGAGGCGGTTCCTTCATCCTCGTCTACGATGTCAACGGTGATAGCAGGAATGACGTGATTTCCGGTCATGATGCCCATGGGTTCGGCTTGAGCTGGTACCAACAGCAGGCTGATGGCACTTTCCAAGCTCATCAAATCATGGGTAAGACCCCCGAAGAAAATCGATATGGGGTGAAGTTTTCCCAGCTCCACGCCATGCAGTTGGCCGATATGGATGGGGATGGCACCATGGACCTGGTGACCGGAAAACGCCGTTGGGCCCACGGCCCCGCCAAGGACGATGAACCGATGGCGGATCCCGTTTTGTACTGGTTCCAAATCAAGCGGGATGGGAAAGGGAGTGCTGAATTCATTCCACACCTGATCGACAACGACAGTGGGGTCGGGACCCAAGTCACCCCTGGTGATGTCGATGGCGACGGCAAGATGGACGTCGTCGTCGCTAACAAGCGTGGCGTCTTCGTCTTCCTTCAGAAAAAGTAGCGTGCCTCGCAACAGCTTCCACCGATCGGCTGCCGGAAGTCCTGCGGCCGATCGTGGGGCCAGCCCGTCGGTGACGGCAAAGCCTCTTTCCTTAGACTGAACATTGTCGGAAAGCTGCACTTGCCGCGAATACGAACTCGACTAGAAGAGGATTTCGAAACCTCGGTATCCTGGAACATGGCTGGCGACCAAGGCCTTCAACGACTGGGAATGGTGGTCGCAACCGAGATTCTCGGCGAACGCCTGGAGGCTTAGCGGTTCGGCTCGCCCATCATCCCCTACTGCGGCACGCAACGATCGCTGCGGACGAAGATCCGCGCTCCGTATCGCCGCGATCGTGCATGCGTTCAGGTCGTCTAGTCATCATCATGATAGGCTATCGGGCTCGGAGAAACTCCTGTCGCGGGAGCATACCGGTATCCCGTCAATCCCTCCTTCCAGTTGAGTTGAGTGAAGCAATCCTCGTCTACGGCGATGGTAGACATCACGTCATAACAAACCCTGGCAACATGGATAGCCGAGCAATCTTCTCGGCCGAACCTCCTCTCTACCGCTACCGGCTAGCTCGAAGCCTTCTGTCGTCCCGGGGCTCATCGACCGGTCGTACCTCGTAAGCTTTGGCACGTCCACCGGTCTCAGCCAGCGATGGCTTCACCAACCTTGATCGGGTTGGCAGCTCATCTCAGCCATGGCCCGCCAATACAAACATAGATTCAAAAGCCAAAGGGGATGGCGAAAAAATCAAGCTTCCAGCAAAAGGTAGAAAGTCAAATCCTGGGTACTTATTTCTCCGAGGTTTGCTTGACGGGTACCATCCAAAACTCCTGGCCATCAGCATCGACCACCGACAACTCGCCGATCTCGATGTGTCCCGGCCCGGTACCCGGATCGATGCGCAATGCGGTCAGGCTACCGACTGGCAGCTGAATTTCGTAACGCTGCTGACGGCCGTCGTGAGCGATTGCGAATGCGACCGATTGCTCCTTGCTGAAACCGAACTGCTGCTGGTCGGAAAAATAAATCGCTCCCATCCCTTTACCATGGCTGGCCATAGTCAAACGGACCAGGAACGGCCCCTTGGCCTTGGCCGGAACTTGCCGGGTACTCAGCCATGGATCGCCGCCCAGCGACTGTACCGCCAACCCGGCATCGCTCACACTCAGCTTCGTCACCTGGCTGAACTGCCAACCGGCTACCTCCCGTGCGGGACTCCGCTCTCCAGCCTTCTGCCTGGATTGTTGTTGACCCTCGAGTTCCGGGCGGTACAGCTTGGGATCGAAGGCTGCGTTCGGCAGCGGGGCGACCGCAGCCGTCCTTATCAAGAACTTGTCGATCCATCCGTCCATCTGATGGATCCTCGTCAACTCTTGCCCCGCCAGGTTCCGCGTCTCCCCCAGATCCTCGCGTAGATTGAAAAGCAGGTAACGATGATTGCCGTCCTGGCCGGCATGAAAAAGACGTATCAGCTTCCAATCCCCATAATGCACCGAGACGGCTGGCGGCAACCAGTCGGGCACCCCCGGGGCATGTGGGAAATATTGGAAGATCGGCCGGTCCACCACCGCCTTTCCTTGCAACACGGGAAAGAGGCTATCACCGTCGAAAATCTGTTCAGGCAGACGCGGCAATCCGAGCCCTTCCAGCAAGGTCGGGTAGTAGTCTTCACTTTGAATGAGCGCCTCGCTGCGTGTCCCGGGCTGGATGATTCCTGGCCAGACCATAATGCACGGTACCCGAGTCCCCCCTTCGAACATGGTGGCCTTCCCGCCGCGCAAGGGGCGATTGCTGGTGGGGGTCGTACCATCGACCTCGTTGTACATGTTGCCACCATTATCCGAAGTGAAAATGATGACGGTCTTTTCCGACAGACGCAATCGATCCAAGGCATCCAGAAGGGTACCGATGGCATCATCCATACTTTCGATCATCGCCGCATAGGTCGGGCTCCGCTGGGCATCGGTCGGATCGACGCGCGGGCGATGCTTCTCGATCAGCTCGGGCTTGGCATCGAAGGGAGCGTGGACGCTGAACATCCAATAGTTGAGATAAAACGGTTCATCGCGATGCTTCTCCATGAAGCGGACCGCTTCCTTGGCCATCCGATCCTCGATATGCTGATGCGGCTGTTCCGCCTCCGGCTCGAAATCCTTAAACTTCCACGGGGCGACAAAACTTCCGGCTGGTCCCGGTCCGGGAGTGTGCGGTAGATCGACATCGAATCCATGCTCCAGCGGAGAGTATGGTTCTGCCCCCAGGTGCCATTTCCCGAAGTGTCCAGCAGCGTACCCGGCTTCCTTCAAAGACTTCACCAAGGTCGGATATTCCGTCTTGAGCCGCGTGACCGTCTTGGGTTGCGTCGCCTTCATATTGGCTGGGCCTGTCGGCCCGACGCTCGCTTCCAGCACGACCTGCGGTAAATGGCAGTTGGGGGTGGTAATCCCTGTGCGGGCCGGGCTCAACCCGGTCAGGATCGCCGACCGCGTCGGCGAACAAAGCGGGCTGGCTGAATAGGCACGAGTAAAAGTCAAACCGCGTTGCCTCAACCGCTCGATGTTGGGGGTTTGATGAAAACGGGTCTTCCCATACAGGCTGGTATCACTCCAACCCAGATCATCTGCCAGGATGAAGATCACGTTGGGTCGCGGTGCATCAGCGGCAATCATCGCCGAGACGAAGCCCCACCAACCCATCAATACCAAGGCGATTTTCTGCATGAGCGATGAATTCCATGAAAGGTTATTTGGAAGGAGCAGCCGCCTCATCGCCGGGCTGACGGATGGCGAAATGGCGGATCGATGTCAGCTTGCCGGGCAAAGCCAGACGCAAGTGGATCAGTTGCCCGCCCGGAGGCAACTTCACCGTATGCGATTCCCAGTCGGTGGAAGCGATGGTGAACTCGACTCGGTTCGCCGGTTCGAAATCCGACTCCCCGTTCAATCGCCAGGTGATCGTCCCCTTGCCGGGTTCCGACGATTGAATCTGCAGTTGAACCTCGGCCGGCAGCGGGACCTTCAAGGGAGCCAACGCCAGGAAGGGCGTTCGGTCACCCTGGGCAGTCACGGTCATCCCCTCCTCCCGCTCGACAAGTTCACCGTTGCGACAGATCCAGGACGATTCGCGGTCCCCCGAGGACATCTTGCCTGACTTGCCGGCCTTGGCTCGATCCTTACGGACCGTACCGGTATGCTCGACATGCGCTGAAAAGAAAAGGTTATCTTGCAAGTTACTGGCCTCTGGTCCTCCAGCAGGTTGCAAGCCTTGGCTCCAAAGCTTCCACTTCGCTTCCAGCCTTTCGACAATCGCCGGCTGTTGGTCGATGAGATTCCTTTCCGGGCTCTCAGCCTTAGGGTCGCGGAGGTCGAACAGATAGCGACGGTGATCCCCCAACCAAATCAGTTTCCAGGGAAACTCGAGGATAGCGGCCTGACTTCGCCATCGCCAATACAAGCTATCGTGCGGCGGCTTTGAGAGCTCGCCACGCAAGTGTGGCAGCAAATCGACTCCATCGAGCATTGGGTCGGGCGGCAGGCCGGCAGCAGCGACCGCGGTAGCAGCGATATCGAGATTGATCACCGGATCGTGGAAGACCATCCCGGCCGGAATCTGACTCGGCCAGGCGGCGACGAAGGGGACGCGGATGCCACCATCGGTGAGCATCCCTTTCTCGCCGACCAGCGGAGCGTTGACAGAACCATCCCATGCCCCCTCCTTCAGCGGCGCACCATTATCGCCGATGAAGACGATCAAGGTATTGTCCTCTTGCTTCATCGACCGCAGCTTTTCGCGAATTCGCCCCAAGCCATCGTCCATGGCCGCGATCATCGACAAGGCTTGCCGTCGTTCGAGCGGCAGGTGGGAAGGAGTTCTTGAAAACCAGGGTTCCGGTGAATCCAAGGGGACGTGCGGCGCGTACCAGGCGAGATAAAGGAACCAAGGTTGCTCCGGTTGCGACGATCGCCGCTCGAGAAAACTCAAAGCGGCTTCGGTCTGCACCACCACGCGAAAACGCGAGTCATTGACGATTTTCGGAGGGTCGATCAACGGTACACCGGCCAGATCATGCGAGGCATAGTACTGCAACAATTCCCCCCGCCAGTATTCGTCAAAGCCTTGCCGATGCGGCATCGAACCGACTTGTAGTCGAGCCGCTTTGGGCCCCCCTTTTTCCCCACCGATATCCAGGTGCCATTTCCCAGACATCCCGGTAAGGTACCCCGCCGCCTTCAAGCGTTCAGCCAACGTCAGTTCGCCGGCAGGCAACGGACCTTTGAGATTATCCTCGACGCCAAAGCGTTGCTGGTAACGCCCGGTGATCACCCCCGCCCGCGACGGGACGCATTGAGGTGCGGAAACATAACCGCGTTCGAAACGCACCCCATCGCGAACGAGCTGATCCAGATTGGGCGTTCGAATGTCGGGATCGACCCCCTGCAGCCCCAGATCCGCCCAACCATGATCGTCGGAATAAATCAGTAGGATATTGGGTTGCCCCGCCATCAGACTCCCGCCAGTCAGGGTCAGGAGCAGCCACCAGCAAAAGCGAAAACAGCCCAACATCAAGTCACCATTCCTGTCTTGTATCCACGTAAGTTTTTACCATCGAAGCTAAGGGGTCACCGCCGAGTCTGCCGTTTCGCGTACCCAATGCCGCAAAGCCTCCAACAAGCGGGCTTGCTGGGCTCGATACTCCATTTTACCAGCCAGATTATTCAGTTCATCCGGGTCGGACTGCAAATCATAAAGTTCGACCGCAGGTACTTGCCCTTTCAGTCCCTGAGGATCAAACTCGCTCAACCAACGATAGGCCATCGGAAAGCGATCGCGCACGCGAACGGTTTCAGCATA
>JBILTQ010000023.1:0-26986 GCA_044371435.1 Pirellulaceae bacterium
GAAATCACCCTGCGGTTGCTGCCCAAACCCGAGGCTTTCTACACGGTCCTGGCAGGATATGACACCATCGAGCAGGCTGGCGAGGCGGTAGCGCGGATCATCGCGGCCGGGCTCCTCCCCGCGGCGATGGAAATCATGGATCGTTTGAGCATGAAGGCGGCGGCGGCGGCGGTGGGGGCTGAGTATCCACCGGGAGTCGAAGCGGTGCTGATTGTGGAGCTGGATGGTTCGGCCGAGGCGGTCAAGGCCGAGCAAGCCAAACTGGCTGAGTTGATCCGGCATTCGCAAGCGGCGGCGGTGGTGGTAGCCAAAGATGCCGCGGAGCGAGGCTTGATTTGGAAGGGACGCAAAAGTGTCTTTTCGGCGGTCGGGCGGTTAAGTCCTGACTTCATCGTGCAGGATGGGGTCGTTCCCCGCAGCAAACTCGGCTTGGCCCTGCGCGAGATCGAGCGTTTGTGTCGCGAGCATGAGGTGCCGGTCGCCAATGTCTTTCATGCGGGGGATGGGAATCTCCACCCACTGATCCTGTATGACGGGAGGGTAGCTGGGGCGCTGCAGCGCGCCGAGGAGGTGGCGGCGAAGATTTTGCGTCTGTGTATCGCTTTAGGAGGTTCGATCACCGGCGAGCATGGTGTCGGGATGGAGAAACGGGAGTTCCTCGACGAGATGTTCGATGGCGTCAGCGTCGAGGTGATGCGGCGGTTGCGGCGGTCGATCGATCCGCGCGAGGTGGCGAACCGCGGCAAGATGTTTCCGGAGGGCGAGTCGGTACCTCTCTCCCAACATGGCTTGCATCCGCTCGAAAAGGCGGGGGTGATTGAACGGATGTGAAGGCGATGACGGAGATCCTGTTTCCTCGAACCGAAGCTGAAATTCAAACGATCGTCGGCCGCGCGAAGCGGGTGCTGGTGATGGGGGCCGGTACCAAGCTGTCGTTGGACGGGGATGGTCGTGGTTCCGTGGTGGATACGGCCGAGGACGATCGGCAACTGAGCTTTCGACCAAGCCCTGGGGTCCAGGAGCTGCTGAAGGCGGAAGCGGCGACGGGGCTATCGCTTTACCGTTGCCAAGGGATCCTCGAATATGACCCGAGCGAATTCACCATCACCGCTCGAGCTGGAACGCCTTTGTCGGAGTTAGTGGATGCGTTGGCCGAGCAGGGCCAGTACTTCCCGTTCGATCCGCCGTTAGTCGCTCAGGGAGCCACGCTGGGTGGGCTGGTATCTTCAGGGATCAGCGGTTCCAGCCGCCTGCGGTTCGGTGGTATCCGCGATTTTGTTTTGGGGGTGCGTTGGGTCGACGGCACAGGGGCGATCGCGGTCGCCGGGGGGAAGGTGGTGAAGAATGCGGCCGGCTTCGACATCCCCAAGCTGATGGTCGGAAGCTGGGGAAGGCTGGGGGTGATGTTCGAGCTGACCCTCAAGGTCTTACCGCGGCCAATCGCCCGCTGCACGTTGCGGTTGGAACCTGCCAGTTGGTCGCAGACGCTGCGCGAACTCGAAGGCTTGAGCCGTTTGCCCTTGGAATTCGAAGCCATCGACATCGATGAATCGCGGGCGATCCTGGTCCGTTTGGGCGGGTATCCCCAGACCTTGTCGGCCGCGGTCGCCAGGATCCATCAGGAGCTTGGGCGGGTGGGCGAGGTGTTTATGGACGAGCAAGAGCTGCGGTGGTGGTCGCCGCTGCTGGACTGGAGTTGGGCTGGCGATGGGCATGCGCTGGTGCGCGTCCCGATCCCGCTGAGCGGGATCGCCCCGCTCGAGGAGCTCGCCACGCGGCTGAAGGTCCGCATTCGGTATGGGGCGGCCGGCAATGTTGCCTGGCTGGCTTGGCCCGACTCGCTCCCGTTCGAGGAACTGGATCGACTTCTCCAGCGATGGCGATGGGTCGGTCGGGTTGTGCGCGGGCGAGAGAGCCAGCGGCGATTGTGGGGGATGCGCGAAGTAAACGCCTTTGCCGAGCGCGTGCATCGAGGGCTAGATCCGTATCAACGTTTCCTCGCCTTGGATTGATTTTCGCTTCGGGATTTTTCAAGCTACCTTAAAACCGCCGAGGGAATCGCGATGTTGCACGAGATCGAGGTCGATAAGTTGGGGCCGCGCGGCGAGGCGATGGCGGCGGCGGTGCAGGCCTGCGTCCACTGCGGATTCTGTCTCCCCCAGTGCCCGACCTACGGAGTGCTTGGCGAAGAGATGGATTCGCCGCGAGGGCGCATCCTGCTGATGAAAAACGTCTTGGAGGGGAAGCTGCAGCCGGAGGAGGTGCAGCCGCATATCGATCGTTGTTTGGGATGCCTGGCGTGTGAGACCAACTGTCCTTCCGGCGTCCGCTATGGGGAACTCCTCAGCCCCTATCGGGCTCGGCGGCGCGCAGCGGGCGCGGTCGGTGGGGATCGCTGGCGACGCTGGTTGGCATCGCTGACCTTGCCTTATCCGGGACGCCTGCGGTGGGCCTTGCGGCTGGGGGGATGGGCCAAGCGATGGCCGTGGCTGGTTCCCTCGGCCTTGAAGCCGATGTTGGAGCTGGTGCCGGCCACGCTTCCGCGACCGATCCCCATCCCGGCTCGGTCTGCGTCCGCAGCCGTAGGCCGCCCGAAAGTTGGCCTGCTGTTGGGGTGCGCTCAGCAAGTGTTAGCTCCGCGCATCCAAGCGGCGGCCTGGCGGGTCCTGGTCCGCCACGGTTTCGAGGTCTATGTACCGCCGCAGCAGGGCTGTTGCGGGGCGCTGGCCTGGCACATCGGCGATGAACGGTCGGCGGCGGCCTGCGCGCGGAGGAACCTTCAGGCGTTTCCGGCGGAACTCGAGCACGTCGTGACGACGGCAGCCGGCTGTGGCTCGGGGATTCACGATTACCCGTTGATCCTGGCCGGTGCTCCCGACGAAGCGCGGGCGAGGGAACTCGCCGCCAAGACCATCGATATCTCGGTCTTGCTCGAGCGTTACGGGATCGAGCCGCCGCCACCTTTGGCCCGTCCCCTGCGCGTCGCCTACCACGATGCATGTCATCTCAGCCATGCGCAGCGGGTGCGATCGCAGCCGCGGAACTTGCTGAAGAAGATCCCCAACCTGACGCTGATCGAACTCGAGGATGGGGAACTCTGTTGTGGTTCGGCCGGGACCTACAACCTCGATCAACCTGCCATCGCCGCGGAATTAGGGAGGAAGAAAGCCGCTCGGATCCTCAGTCGTCAGGTCGAGGTCGTCGCTTTGGGGAATATCGGCTGCGAGGTCCAGATCGAGCGTTACCTGCGGGAGGCGGGGAGTTCGATTCCGATCTGCCATACCATCGAGTTGCTCGATGCTGCCTACCGCCAGCTCGACCCCAGCCTGGGACCGTCGCCGGTTGCATCTTAGGCTGCGGCGAGTTTGTCAACCTTGGGTGCCGAAGCTGCTACAATAACGCCGGACTCCCCGGCTCGATCCGCCGGACTCGACGCCCCTCCCTGCCACCCTCTCTCCCGCTGAATTCTAATGAACCGCTGCTCTTCGCCTTCGCTCCCCGCAAGTTATTTCGACATCAAAATAAACCGAGGTTGCTTTGCGGCTAGCCTCGCTTTCACGCGGCTGTTTTGCGGGTTGTGGTTGGCCTGGCTATCGGCGGGGTTGGGGATAGCCCAGCCGCCGTCGCGTCCGGCGTCACCGCTGTGGGAACGCTCGAACCTGGTGGCCTGGTGTGTGGTGCATTTCGATTCGCAGCGGCGGGATGCCACCGAGCGGGCTCAGATGCTGCAGCGGCTGGGGATCACCAAGCTGGCCTACGATTATCGGCCGACCGATCTGGCCGGTTTGGAAGCGGAGATCGC
This sequence comes from Pirellulaceae bacterium, assembly GCA_044371435.1. Classification (GTDB taxonomy): domain Bacteria; phylum Planctomycetota; class Planctomycetia; order Pirellulales; family Pirellulaceae; genus JAIYDQ01. The sequence continues at coordinate 3,803 of JBILTQ010000023.1, forward strand.
GGAGCTGAATAAGCATGGGATTGAATTGTTTGCCATCTGGTTCCCGCCGACGCTGGATGCCGAGGCGGAGAAGCTGATCGAACTGCTGGAAAAATGTCAGCAGCGGCCGCAGTTGTGGGTCCGCGGTGGTGGATCGCTGGCGATGACGGCTGATGAGGAGGCTGCTTTCCTTGAAGCCGAAGTCGCAAGGCTAACACCCATCGTCGAAGCGGCCAAGCGTTTGGGGGTCAAGGTCGGGCTCTACAACCACGGGCAATGGTTTGGTGAACCGGAGAATCAGCTCCGTTTGATCCAGCGGCTACCGAAACCGCATGTTGGGATCGTTTACAACCTCCATCATGGTCATGCTCATCTCGATCGCTTCCCGCAGTTGCTGCAGCAGCTCCGGCCTCACTTGCTGGCCTTGAATCTCAACGGGATGCGGACCGATGGGGATCGGATGGGGCACAAGATCCTGCCGATCGGTGAAGGCGATAGGGACCGGGAGCTTCTCGGAGCGATTGCGGCCAGCGGCTATCAGGGACCGATCGGGATCTTGAACCATACGAGCGAAGATGCGGGCCTGCGTCTTCAGGACAACCTCGACGGTCTCGCCTGGTGCGTGAAGTCATTTGCGGGCGACAAAAACTTGGAGTTGAGCAAGCCTGGCTGGAGATCCTTCCGCGGGGTGGCTACCTACCAGCCATCGCTTCCCAAGGAGCTGGCGGCGGCCAGTCGCGATGCGGATGTAGGCCATGGTTTGAGGGTCTTCGCCTCCCCGACCGCCGGCTGTGTGGCTTGTCATGCGATTGGTCAGTATGGTGGCAAGGTTGGGCCGGAATTGACCGCCATCGGCCAGAAACGCACCCCCGAACATATCGTGACTTCGTTGCTTTGGCCGCATCGCGAGGTGGAAGCGGCTTATCAATCGTTTCATTGGTTGCTCGACGACGGGCAGATCCTCCACGGGATCAAAGTCGAGAAGGATGCCGAGCATTTTGTCGTCCGCGACCCGGCGACCGGGAAGGAAAGGCTGGTCGCCAAATCATCGGTGGAAGAGGAGCGATTGGCGGGGTCGGTGATGCCCGAGACTCTGGTGACCTCGATGCCCTATCGCGATCAGTTGGCTTTGTTTGCCTTCGTCAGTGGTTTGGGAACCGATCGGGGATTGGCGGGTGACGTGCTCGAGTCGGTGTTGAAACACAGCCGCGGTCATCGCGTGGCGACCTTCGACTTCCAGGCTGGGCCGTTGCGATCCGAGTATCATCCGCTGCACACCGAACCGGTCAATCGCGATCGCGTCTACGATTTTTATGCCAAGCAGGCCCAGCACTTTCGGACACAGGATCGCGAGGCTGAACTGCTGATGGAGTACCCTGGTTTGGATGGGAAAAATTTCGGGCATTGGGGAAATCAGGATGAAGCTTACTGGGCCGGCGATGAAGCCAATGCGGCTGTCCGGGGGCCGTTCGTTTCCCATGTCTTCAAGCATGGAAAGCAGGTGATCGCTCGCGGGGTTTGCGTTCGTTTGGCGGGGACGGACGAGGGTTATGCGGTCTTCGATACCGACCGTTTGCAGTTCGATGCGCGATGGGCCGGGGGCTACGCCTACTCCTCGGTACGCCACGGTTTCGTGGATGGTGTTCGTCCCCAGTCCGACCGGGTGGAATCGATCGAACCGGTCGAGCATGCCGGGCCTACGCGATACCTCGGGTTCTATCGCTTCGATGAGCAGACAGTTTTCAGCTATCTGGTGGGCGATGTCGAGTATCTCGATTCGGCGGCGGTCGTCGACCAGCGTTGGACGCGGACCCGGCTACCAGCGGCCGAGCATCCACTGCGAGGTTGCAAGGCGGGGGGAGGGTTGGTGGATTCGCCGCGGTTGACCGTCGAAGTTGAGTTGGGTGCGGAGGATGAATTTGCGATCGATACCATCCCGATGCCCAGCGACAATTCGTGGCAAGCTCCCCTCTTCGGCGGCGACCTCGACGTTGCCTCCGATGGTTCGCTTTACGTCTGCACCATGCATGGTGACGTCTGGCATGTCGATGGGTTCCAGGCCGCCGGCTCGCGACAAGCGACTTGGACCCGCTTCGCCACCGGCTTGCATCAACCGCTGGGCTTGGTCGTCCATCACGATCAATGCTATGTGTTGGGCCGGAATCAAATCACCCGTTTGCACGATCTGAACCGCGACGGTCAGGCGGATTGGTATGAGTGCTTCAGTCGGGCGATGACGACTTCCGCCGCCGGGCACGACTTTATCTGCGGACTGCAACGCGATGCGGCCGGGAATTTTTACACCGCTTCCGGAAACCAGGGTTTGCTGAAGATCGCGCCCGACGGGCAGTCGCTGGAAGTCTTGGCCACCGGCTTTCGCAACCCGGATGGACTTGGGTTGCTTCCCGATGGCAGCCTGACTATCCCCTGTTCCGAAGGGGATTGGACGCCGGCCTCGATGATTTGCCTCCGCACGCCGCAGCAGGCGGGGATTCCGTTCTATGGGCATCGCGGTCCGAGTATCGGCGGGCGTCCGGTGCTCCCGTTGATCTACTTGCCTCGCGGTTTGGATAATTCCAGCGGTGGCCAGGTGCCCATTTCCAGCCATCTTTGGGAGGGGCTTCAAGGCAACCTCATCCATCTATCCCACGGTACCGGCACGGCCATGCAGTTGATGATCGATCGCGTCGGTGACCAGCATCAAGGGGCGGTGATGGTCTTGCCCGGTGACTTTCGTTCGGGCGTTCATCGCGGGCGATTCTCCCCCTGGGACGGGCAGTTGTACGTGGTCGGCATGACGGGATGGGGATCGTACGCGCCGGATCACGGTTGCCTTCAACGGATGCGTTACGTCGACCGACAACGGCTTCGTCCGGTAGCCTTCCATGTGCATGAGAATGGGATCGCCTTGCGTTTGTCGCATCCGTTGCCAGCCGATTCCGACTTGTCCGGAAAACTGCTCGACCGGGAGCAGTACTTCGCGCAAGCTTGGAATTATCGGTATGGGCCAGGCTACGGTTCGGCCGAGTATTCGACGCAGCATCCCGGGGTGCGCGGGCATGACCGGTTTCCGGTGGCCGCCGTGCATTATCTGGAGAAGGAACAGACGTTGTTTATCGACCTACCCGACCTGCAGCCAGTCAATCAGCTGCACTTGCACGTCGCCGATGTCGCCGGTCACCCCTGGGATATCTTCGCCACCATTCACCGGCTCGATCGGCCACGGAGCGACTTGCCGAACTACTTGCCGCGGGTCAAGAGCATTGCGCCGCATCCGATCGAGCAGGACCTGCTGAATGCCCTTCGCAAGAAACCCAATCCTTTTCGCAAGCGTTTGAAAGACGCCCGCGAAGTCGTGCTGGAGGCGGGGCAGAATCTCAGTTTCTCCACCCGTGAAATACGGGTGGCGGCCGGTGAGGCGATCGCGCTTCGCTTTCGCAATCCAGATGTGGTACCGCACAACTGGGCCTTGCTCAGGCCGGGAAAGTTGGCGAGTGTCGGGGAAATGGTGAATCGTTTGATCAGCGATCCCGATGCCGCTTACCGCAACTATATCCCCGACTCCGACGATATCCTCTGTTACACCGATATCGTCGAAGGGCAAGATGAAATGACGATCTACTTCGTCGCCCCGTCGACCCCGGGGGTCTACCCGTACCTCTGTACCTTCCCCGGCCACTGGATGGTGATGAACGGCGAGTTGATCGTCGAGTAATCCTGGACGCGAACGAGAGATTCCCTCTGATCGCTCGCTAGCTGACGGGTGGTCATGGCGACTGCCGGCCTCGAAGGGCGGGTTCGGCGGGCGAGTTATTTGCCGATGCAGAAACGACTGAAGAGCGCGTCCAGGATATCCTCGTTGCAGGTATCCCCGGCTACCTGCCCGAGTTGCTCCAGGCACAAGCGGATTTCGCCGGCGATCAATTCGTCGCCGAAAGGGCGGGTGGTGGCGGTCAAGGCCGCTTGCAGCGATTCCTCGGCGGCCTGCAGCAGTGTTCGGCAACGGGTGGCGGTCAACGGGGCGACCGCGGTCAGTTCCTCGAGCCGCCTTTCCAGCCAGGCATCGAGTTGTCCTTGCAAGCTCTCGATCCCCCACGGTCGGTGACTGCTGGTACTGAGTTGCTGCGTGACTCCAGCAAGGGGAACCGTGGATATTCGAGGCCGGGCATCGTCGCATTGGGTCCAAAGCAGCCACCGCTCCGGCAGCGATGAGGGCCGCGACCGCGACAATTCGCCAAGCAACCGCTCGCCCTGCACCTTGGCCTCGGCATCGCTCGTTCGATGATCGATGCAAAGCAAGATCAGGTCGGCTTGTTCCAGCTGTTGGCAGCGGTGGCTTTGCGCGGCCTCCGCGATCTCAGCCAGCCTTTCGGATGGAGTCGACGGTAAGCATTCTTCGATCCCGGCGGTATCGATCAACTCCACCTTACCATGTTTCAGTGGGAGAGGCAGTCGCAGGAAATCGCGAGTGGTTCCGGCCTGTTCGTGCACCAGAGCTTGGCGGGTACCGGTGAGCGCGTTGACCAGGGAGCTCTTGCCTGCATTGGGGAGACCCGTCAGTACGACTCGGGGCAAGCTGGCGGCCGCATGCCGCGTTTGGATCTGCCGCAACAACCCGCTCACCTGGGTCCGGGCCCCTTCCAGCCGTTCCGCGATGGTCGTCCGTGAGACGAACTCGATATCCTCATCGACGAAATCCAACCCCGCCTCGATGTCGGCTAGCAAGTCGATCAACGAGCGTCGCAATTGCGATAACGGCGTGGCTAGACCGCCGGCCAGTTGCCGCAAAGAGACCTGGAGGGCGGCCTCGGATTGGGCTTCGATCACCCCTAGCACCGCTTCGCATTGGGTGAGATCCAAACGTCCCGCCAGGAAGGCTCGCAGGGTGAATTCTCCCGGCCTGGCCAAGCTAGCGCCGTGCTGGCACAACTGCTCGACCAGCGCCTGCAGGATGCACGGCTGACCGACGGTATGTAATTCCGCCGAAGGCATCCCGGTGTAGCTGCGGTGGTTTGGCCAATACCAGATATCGACGGGGAGCAGGCCCCACGCGTGCCCTAAATTCCAGGCCACCGACATCCGCCTTGCTCGCGAAGCCTCGCGCAGCCCGACCGGCAGGGGGTGTATGGCGTTCAAGACCGTCAAGGTCCGCGGACCAGAAAGGCGGACCGCCCCACGCGGAGCAGGAACCTGCCCGGTAGCGATACCGCAGATGGTGGCTTCGAGATCGATGGTCATGGCTGGCTGGAATCCCCAGCCACGATTATCGAGTGAAGAGTCCGAAGTTGTCGAGCCAGGACGAGGTGTCTTTGACCACGATCAACTGATCGTTGGGCTGCAAGGCGTAGTTTTGCCCGGTGACGATGCGCCGCGTATCGCCGTCGTAGTCGGCGTCCATGCGAATAGGCGGTTGGTTGGGTTCGGTCGGACGGAGCAGGGTCACCTTGATTTTGCCGAGCTTTTTGACCAGCTGCGCGTCATCGATCACGTCTTGGAGAAAGGTCGGCTTGTCGACGGTGAGGGGAACTCGTTCCAGATGGCGTTTTTTGGTCCGGACTTCGAGGGTGATGCTGGGCTTTTCACCGTTGGGCGGTATGGCTCGCTGGGTACCCTCGCCGTCGAAATTGTATCCGGCGGCTCGCAGGGCCGTGGTATCGAACCCTTCGACCGGTTCCCGGCGGCTATCGCCGATCATGGAGGAGCAACCGGCGGCGAGAGAGAAAAGGAGGCTGGCAGCCAGGGCCAGCGGCGTCGTCCATCCCGGCCGGGATGGAGCAGGGCTCGAAGGGGAACGTCGCGGGATGCCGCGTGGGCGATGCCGCAACCCAGGCAGCCGAAAGATGCTTTGCATCGGGAAGTCTCCTGACGGGAGGGAACAGATGAGCCTCGGGAATAGCAGGTTGCCAGGTTCAGGAGAAGGCGAGTTTTCATTCCCAGCGTCCGACCGCGGGGGCCGGGCCTTGATCCCATGCCAGCATCGCAGGCCAAGGCAAGCTTGGCGAGCCGAGGAAGCCCCATCGCTGCCGCTGGGGCGGAGCCCTAGGGTTTAGCTTGCTCTTCGCGGAGTCGTTCCCAGGCAGCGATGGCTGTCACGCGACCTTCGGCGTCGTCCTCACGGAAGGCGAGGGTCTGGATTTGGAAGACGCGGAGCGGATGGGTTCGCAGGGTGGGGAAGCATTTCGCCAGGTCGCTGTCATACCCACCCAGCTTCATCCAGGCGGCGATGGCCACGTCCTGGAAACGCAGCTCGTAGCGCAGGGCAACCTGCATCGGAAAGTTGGGCAGAGGATTCCGGCTGTCGTTTGCCGGGGGTTGCAGCACCATCCGCGTATCCTCGAAGGTGACGATGACCGAATCGTCGCGGCACCAGCGATCCAGCAACGCCAGATCTTCGGCCGTACCGAAACGGACCAGGCAGGCCATCGCCAATTCGAAGGGGACAGGTTGGCTGGGTGAGGTCCGCAGCACTTCCTTGGCCATGTCGAGGATCTCCGGCAGTTCCTGCTCGAGGGATAACTGCATGAGTTGCAGTTGATCCACCTGGTTGGCTTTGGATGTGAGCCAAGCACCGCACAGTTTCCGTAAGCCGTTCCGGTAAGGTGACTGGCTCACCCAGCTGGTGTACGGAGCGGTCCTCAGCAGGAACATCAAGGAACTGTCGACCTCGCGGGGGGGCTGTTCCCGCAAGCGGGTAGCGCACAGGAGCAAGGCCACCGGCTGGGCCAAGACGATCTCTTTTCCCGAACGCAATTTCATGTAGGCATCGCGAGCGATGTCCTGGCTGTACTGGAGCAGCAAGGCCTGGTCGTCGAAGGTCGAATCCGCCAAGCTCGGGTAGGCCCTTGCGAATTCCGTGAACAGCCGCTTCATGGCGCGACCGCCTCCGAGCATTTCGGCAAACACTGGCCAACCGCGAAAGCCACCATCGGCGTTCGGGTCGGAGCTGGCTAGGAAGTTCCGCAGGCGTTCCCCCACATCCAGTTCGTAGATGGCCGCGGCGATGGCTTCGCAGCGGCCACGCACTTCCGGATCGTTGGAATTTTTGGCCGCTGTTCGCAAGGGTTCAATGGCCCGGGCGTCACACCGCGAAAGCTGGCGGGCCGCCTCTTCGCGAAGGCGAAACTCAGCAACGCCCAGCTGCGCAACCCACTGCTGGAGTTGTTCGGCGGATGGCTGCCAACGCTCGGCCCGAGCCGCTGGAGCCTGCCCTTCCTCGGAGGGCGAGGACGCTTCCTGGGCCAGCAGCGGAGAGACGAGGCTGATAACCCCGAGGAGCAGCAGGCAGCGGAGACTTTGACGACCAAAGGGACTTTGCGATTTGGGCTGTTCCATACGTAGATATCCGTGGGGAGAGGCAACCGCCGATCATTATAGCCTCTTTTCCTCGAAGCTGGCTGGATGCTGCTTGAATGTTGGCGGTAGGTGAGCTAAGATCCCAGCGACGGGATTTGCGGCCGCTTGCAGCCACCACTGCTAAAGAGCCAATCAAGGTAACCGAATTCATCCTCGGTCTTGATTCAGCTGAAAAATAAAGGAACCGCGTCCCACTCAGCCCACGTGGCTTTTGCGAACGCGGTTTTTTTATTGGCTAGGGTCGATAGCCAGCAGCAGCCGACAGGACCAACAGTGAAGATGAGCCCATCTATCGTCGAAATTGCGTCGAAGGAAAAAGAGAAGACCGCGACCTGCGGAGCCAGCACGCAATGCGTGCACGCCGGTGAAGCTCGACAAAAAGTGTCCAACGCGGTCACCGACTCCATCTGCTGCAGCAGCACCTACACCTTCGAATCGACGCAGAGCGTCATCGATTTTATTGAAGAGAACCAGCAGCGTGAGGAATACGGGCGCTACGGCAGTCCCAACGAGAAGGTCGTGGAGGCCAAGTTGGCGGCGCTGGACCATGCTGAGGAAGCGATCGTTTTTGCCAGCGGTATGGCGGCGGCCATCGGTTTGTTCATGGCCAAGCTCAACGCCGGCGATGAAATCGTTTTCTTCGATCAATGCTACCATCGCAGTCGGGAATTTTGCGCCAAGCATCTGTCGCGGTTCGGGGTGATCACCCATCAGGTGCCGACCGGCGATTTCGATGCCATGGAACGGGCCATCAATGAGCGAACGAAGCTGTTGGTCAGCGAGTCGCCGACCAACCCGCACTTGACGGCCATCGACATCGAGCAGTTCGTGGCGCTCGGCAAGGCCCACGAGGTCGAGACCTTGATCGACGCGACTCTCGCCAGCCCCTACAATCTTCGGCCACTGGAGTTGGGGGTAGATTACGTCTGGCATTCCTGCACGAAATACTTGGGCGGACATAACGACTTGCTGGCCGGGTCGATCGCTGGCAGCAAAGAAAAATTGGAAGCGATCCGCAACCTCCGCGGCATCATGGGTGGGATCAACTCGGCTCATAGCTTGTACTTGCTGGAGCGTGGGTTGAAGACTTTCGCCCTGCGGATGCAACGGCATAACGAGAACGGTCAGGCGGTAGCCGAGTTTCTGGAAAAACATCCGCGGATCGAACGGGTCTACTACCCCGGTTTGGCTTCTCATCCCAGCCACCCGGTGGCGGCCAGGCTGATGCGTGGCTTCGGTGGTTTGATTACCTTCCTCGTCAAGGATGCCGATTGGCAGGCTACCGCCAGGATTGTCGACGCCTGCCGTATCGCCCGCATCGGCCCCAGCCTCGGCGGGGTAGAATCGCTGATCGAGCAACCGTTGGTGATGAGCTATTTCAAGTATCCACCGGAGCAACGGGCCAGGTACGGGATTCCCGATAACATGATCCGTTTAGCCTGCGGCATCGAAGACTCGCAAGACCTGATCGAGGATTTGGCGCAAGCCTTGGACCGATGAAATTTCGAACCCGCGCTATCCATGTCGGCTCTGAGCCCGATCCGGCCACCGGGGCGGTCGTCCCGCCGATCCACGTCGCTTCGACCTTCATCCAACCCGGGGCTGGGGAGTGGGGGAAATTTGATTATTCACGCTCGGGCTCGCCGACGCGGAATCATGTCGAGAAGACCTTGGCCGACCTCGAGTCGGGGGCTGGGGCCCTGGCTTTCGCCTCGGGGATGGCGGCGACGCATACGGCCATCATGCACCTGCGAACCGGCGATCACGTCTTGGCCGGGAGCGATGTTTACGGTGGCACCTACCGCTTGCTTCACAAGATCGCTAACCGTTCGGGGATCGGCGTTTCGTTAGCACCGGCCGATAACCTGGCGGCGTTCGAAGCCGCCATCCAACCCAACACGCGGATGATCTGGATCGAGAGTATCGGGAACCCGCTGATGTCGATTCCCGACGTGCGTCGCTTGGCCGAGTTGGCCCATCAGCGCGGGATTCTCCTGGCGGTGGACAACACCTTCGCCACCCCGGTGCTACTGCGACCGCTGGAGTTGGGAGCAGATCTGGTGATGCATTCGGCGACCAAGTACCTCGGCGGGCACAGCGACTGTTTGGCCGGAGTCTTGGTGGCGGCCAACGAGCAACTTTTCCGCGAGTTGTATTTCGTGCAGAACGCCACGGGGGCAGTGCTCGGACCCTTTGAATCCTTCCTGTTGGCCCGCGGCCTGAAGACCCTCGAGCTGCGGGTTCGCGAGCAATCCCGTTCCGCGCTGGCCATCGCCGGATGGCTCGAGCGGCATCCGAAGGTGACCCGGGTCCTTTATCCAGGCTTGCCCAACCATCCAGGCCATGACCTTGCCAGGCAGCAGATGGATGGCGGGTATGGGGGGATGATTTCGTTCGAAATCGATGGCGACTATCAGGCGACCAAACGGGTGTGCCAGTCTACCCGCTTGTTCGGCTTGGCGGTCAGCCTGGGAGCGGTCGAATCGCTGATCGAGCAGCCGGCTTCGATGTCGCATGCCAGCTACGATGCGGCCGACCGCGCCCGGTTTGGCATCGGCGATTCCTTGATTCGGATCTCGGTCGGGCTCGAAGATCCCGACGACCTGATGGCCGATCTCGATCAGGCGATCCAGGGGTAAGCGAGGCCATGAAGGGAGCGAAACCGCCCTGACCAGGAATGGCTGGGTGGTTCGTCCGGGTGCCGGTCGACCTAGGTGGAGTCCTCGAGCGATGCCGGAAGGTGCAGCGATGGATGCGAAAAAGACGGAGCGGGAGGGGGGCCGGTCGAAGTTCCAGGTGCTGCCCAGCGTCTGCGCGCTCGATTGTCCCGACGCTTGTGCGCTGAAGTTGACCGTCGATCAGGGACGGGTGGTGAAATTGGAAGGGGATCCTGCGCACCCGATCACCCGGGGCTTCGCCTGCGTCAAGATGGTCCACTATCCGTCGCGGCAGGAGCATCCCGATCGCCTGTTGCGGCCGATGAAGCGGCAGGGGCCCAAGGGGGCCGGGAAGTTCCTCCCCATCGATTGGGAGGAAGCCTTGACCATCATCGCCGACCGGACCAGGACCATCCTGGCGGAGCATGGTCCGCAGACGATCCTGCCCTACTGCTACGCCGGCACGATGGGGCTCACCGAGGGCAGTCACGCGCTGACCCTCTTCCGCGCCTTGGGGACCTTGGAACTCGATCAGACGATATGTGCCACTACCGGCAGCGCTGGTTGGGAAGCCAACTATGGGCCGGATAAATTGGGGCCAGCCCTCGAAGATCTGGTCCATGCCCGCTTCATCATCCTCTGGGGGATCAACCTTGTCCGCAGCCACTCGCATGCGATCCCCTTCCTCAAAGAGGCCAAACGGCGCGGGGCTTACGTGCTGCACATCGATCCCTATCGCAACGAAACCAGCCGCCTGGCGGATGAGCATTGGCCGATCCAGGTCGGCACCGATGCCGCCTTGGCCCTGGCTTTCGGAAGGGAGATTTTAGCGCGCGGCTGGAACGACGAAAGCTATCTCCAGCAGCATGCGTTGGGGTTGGAAGAATACCGTCGCGAGGTCGAGGCCTGGACGCTGCCGCGAGCGGCCCGCGTTTGCGGTCTGGACGAACTGCGACTGCGGTCGGCCATCGAGGCCTATGCGAGAACGGCGAGCCGTTTTATCCGCTTGGGGTATGGCATGACGCGGAATGAAGGGGGCGGGAATGCGGTCCGGGCCATCAGCCTGCTGCCGGCCTTGACCGGCGCTTGGAAGGATCGAGGGGGCGGCGCGTTGCTCTCGACCAGCGGGGCTTTCCAGTTGGCTCGGACGTTCCTGGGAGGCAGGCACCTGCGGCGTCCCCAACGCAGGCATGTCAATATGAATTGTCTGGCCAGCGAATTGCTGCGGGCGGAAGAACCGATTCGCGGCTTGTTTGTCTTCAATTCCAACCCGGCGGCGGTCGCCCCCGATTCCAGTCGCGTGCGCCGCGGTCTGGCCCGCGAAGATCTGTTCACGGTGGTGTTGGAACATTTTCAGACCGACACCGCTGATTACGCCGATATCCTTTTGCCAGCGACCACCTTCCTCGAGCATCCCGACCTCTACACCGCCTACGGCCATTATTACCTGCAATGGGCCGAAGCGGTGGTGAAACCGCGCGGCGAGGCGCGGTCGAACACGCAGATCTTTGCCGACCTCGGTCGCCGACTGGGGGTGACCGAGCCAACCCTGGCCTGGACTGCCCAGGAGGTTGCCCAAGCCTTGCTCGACAGCCAGCATCCGTGGCTGGCGGGGATCACTTGGGAACGTCTCCGCCGGGAACGTTTTGTCCGCCTCGCTTTGCCGGATAACTTCCGCCCCTACGCCGAGGGATCACATTTTCCGGACCGCAAGGTGCGTTTTGCTCCAGCCCCGCGCCAACTTGTTTTCGAGGAAGCTCCGACCCCCGAATATCCCCTCCGTCTAATCTCGCCACCGGGGGCCTTCGTCCTCAACACCACCCTGGGAAACATCGCCCCCTTGCTGAAGGCCGCGGGGGGGCAGCCGCAGGTGATCATCCATCCCCAGGATGCGGCGGCGGTGGCGTTGTCGGTGTCGGGGATGGTGCGTTTGAACAGCCGTTACGGATCGATTGTCCGCCAGGCCGTGGTCAGCGATCAGACGATTGCTGGGGTGGTCATCGCCGTCGGGCAATGGTGGCCGAAGTTGGCCCCGGACCGGAAGAGCCTCAACGACCTGACCAGCGAACGCTTGACCGACCTCGGCGGCGGCAGCACCTTCGGCAACGTCGTGGTGCGGATCGAGCCCGTTCCTTGGTCGGGCAACTCCGAAGCGGAAACGAGTCCGTTCCCTTGAGCCCGCGGGTCCCTGGACCTGTCGATTGCCGAGGGGGGCACGGCGGAGGGGGACGCGGAGGTGCGACCGATCCTAGAAGGGCTTGATCCTAGCCAGCCAGCGGGTCAGCCACCCGCGCGAGTAGCCATCGCGTACATGGCCGCGTTCATTCTTGACGATTTTCAAGTCGAAGATGTCGCGACTGAGCACCACATTGTCCGGGCCGATATCCTGCGGCCGGCAGATCCCCGAAAGCGAGGCTTCCCAGACGTTATCGTTGAGGGTGATCGTCTTGCGGGCGGAGATGACGATGTTGCCGTTAGGTTGGATGTCGGCGACTTCGGCCGCGATATTGAAAGTCAACTGTTCCCGGGTTTGCAGGTCGGACTGGGCGCGATATACCTCGTTCTCCGTTCCCTGGATCCGTGGGTCGCCGTCGGACTGCGGCGCGGGTTTGATGGTATCCCAACCCACCAGCTCGATCCAATCATTCAAGCGTGCATCATAAAGACCGGTCTTTCGCGATTGGACATTCCCTTTGGCGGTGGCTGAAGCCAGGTCATCGACGCGGATCGAGATGATGTCGTGGATTTTGAGGATGCGGGTCGGGCTGGGAGGGACGAAGGTCCAAGAGGCGTTGGTGACGCCTCCACCCCATGCCGGATTCGGTGGTCCCCCCGGGACCTCGGGGGCTGGATTCCATGGGGGTGGATTCGGGGTCGGAGCTGGCAAGACCCCCTCGAGCCGCTGCGCGGGGGCCGGGGCCTGGGTGAACAAGCTCCCCGACTGCCCGCAGGCTTCGGGAACGAGCGTCCAGTGGCTGCCGAGCAAGCCCACGCTGAGCAGCAGGAGTCGTAAGGTCCAGCGGCTCGCGAGTGGTCGGTACAGGATCCCAGCCGCCGCACGGTGACGATGGAGGTCGAGCGGTGCCGAGGTTAGGCTCCAGCTCTTCCACAGCTTCCGCCCTGGGCTGGGGACCGGCCTGTGCGCTTGGCGATGAATCATCGAATTTTCCTTCTGCTTATCTAGCGATGACTTCGACCACATCGGAGGAGCGAATCCGCGCGGCCAGGCGTTTCTTGTTTTCCGATACTTCGACTTCAATGACTTCATCGATACCGCCGGCTTGCAGGGCTCGGCCGGTGGTTTCAGCGACGATAGAACCGGCCAAGACCTGAATCTTGACCAGGTCTTTGACTTGGACCACCCGCGGCGGTCCGACATCCAGTCGCTGGATCGGCTGGCCGGTGCTGATGTTTCGCCGCAGTTCCTTTCCCAGCAGTTCGCTCGTTTCCGCGAAGCATTCCTCGGGCTTGGCCTTCATCGAAGCGGTCAACCGCACCAGCTTCAAATCCTCGGGCTGCAGGACCCGCCCTTTCGATAGCGGCCCGACTGCCCCCCAGATCAACGGCGGCAGTTGGATGTTGGCGGTGACGGTGATCGCCTGTTCCCCTTCGGATGAGCGGAGCAGCAGCCGAAAATTCTGCTCCCCGGTGAATGGTTCCTCGCCACCATCCACCCCGATAATCGCTCGGCGTTCCGTCAACAAATGGAGGTGGGCTGGCGGTAGCTGGGGGTGGACGATCCAGCCGGTGTTCCCGGGAACACGGGTCTGCAGGTAAGCGGTAAGGACGTTGCTGACTGTCCGTTCGGCTTGCGCGATCATCGGTGGGGTCAGCATGGCTTGTTTGATTTCGGAGACCATCGCCGCCTGCTCGGCCGCTTGATGGATGACTTCACAGGCATCCGCTCCGGCCCATCGGATGCTGGTCGGCTGGATCCCCTTCCATTCCAGGATTCGCAGCAGTTCCGCTTGGGTCCAGCGTTGCCTTTCTCCCTTCCGCGGGGCCGGCCCCAGCAGGACTGCATTCAGCTGCTGGACGAGTTCCTCGGGACCGCTGAGTTCGGCGATATCTGCGAGTTCTACGAGGTTGCCCTGGCAAAGGCTGCTCGTCTTCAAAGCGACCCGCAACGAGGCCGAGGGGAGGGTGGCGGTGGCCGGAGCGGTGGGATCGATACGCCATGCCGGAGGTTGCTGCGCTGATGCCTGACGAACGGACCAACTCGAACTCCCGCCGCCGAGGGCGAGGATACCCAAGAACGTCAAGACCCGGTGGCAGCCGGCTGCCGATCGCCGCAGGGAACGAGTAGGAAAGGAATGGACTGGGCGAGCTAGTATCATCGTCAGCCGGTTATCCTCGACGCAGGTTGGCGATTTGCTGAAGGAGTTGATCGCCCGCTTGGATCGCTTGGGAATTCAGTTCGAAACCGCGCTGCGTCGTGATCAGATCGATCAGTTCCTTCACCGGTTCGACGTTCGAGGCTTCCAGCGAACCTTGGCGGATGATCCCCAGGCCGTTGAGTCCTGGTTGACCGGGCTGAGCGGCGCCTGAGGCATCGGTGGGCTGGTAAAGGTTTTCCCCGAGCTTCAGCAAACCGTCGGGGTTGATGAAGGTTGCCAGTTGGATGTCGCCCTGCTGGGTGAGTTCGGTCTGTCCCTGGGTCCGCGTCATCACCTGTCCATTGCTGTTGATGACCACCGCCGTCGCTTCGGGAGGGATCGCTACTGGAGGATCGAGCAAGCGTCCGGTCTGGGCCGAACCGATGACGAGAAACCCGTTGGCGTTGATATCCAGGTTACCGGCTCGGGTGTAGACGACCGTGTTGGAGACCGGGTCGAGCACCGGCAGGAAACCCGGACCTTCGATGGCGATATCCAGGCTGCGTCCCGTCTCCTGCAGCGTTCCTTGGCGAAAATCCGACTGCGTGCTTTGGACCCTCGCACCTAGCCCGATCTCCACTCCGGTCGGTGTCGGATTCTGGTTGGCATCCAGCACTCCGGGGTAGACTTCGTTGCGGTATAGCAGGTCTTCGAAGTTGGCTCGATCGCGCTTGAAGGCGGTCGTATTGATATTGGCAAGATTGTTGGCGATGACGTCCAGTTTGGTCTGCATCGCATCCATACCGCTGGCGGCGGTGTACAGCGTTTGAACGCTCATCGAGTCCTCTCCTCAGCCTAAGGCTACCTACTAATCTCTCAAAAGACGGCCCACCAGGTTACCCAAGGCCTGATCCTGGTGCTGGATCATCCGCAGGTTGGCTTCATACAGTCGCGAGGCCTCAATCAACTCCATCATGGCCGTCGTCGGGACCACCGCCGATTTTTCAAGGTATCCCGCCACGACCTCGCGTTCCCGGGGGGCGACCGGATCGGGTGGCGTCAGGCTGCGAAAGAGATTGTCGCCGACCCGCGACAGGTCGCCCGGAGCCTTGGGTTTGACCACCATCAACGAGCGGACATCTTCTCCTTGCTGGATGGTTCCCCCATCGCGGGTTTCATAACCACGGTTCGGATCGACGCGGATCGGTTGGCCATCGCTACCCAGTACCTGATCCCCGTCGGTGGTCGTGAGGAAACCAGCGCTATTGAAAAGGAAGCCACCGGCGCGCGTTAGCAGTTGCTCTTCACCGCGCTGCACGACGAAGAATGAGGAGGTGTCATTGATGGCGAAATCCGTTTTGCGTTTGGTCTGTTCGATGGGCCCTTGCTGCAGCATGGTCGCATTAGGATTGATCTGCACCCCACCGCTCAAATCATCGATGCCACCGCTACCGGGGCTGACCTCT
This sequence comes from Pirellulaceae bacterium, assembly GCA_044371435.1. Taxonomy (GTDB): domain Bacteria; phylum Planctomycetota; class Planctomycetia; order Pirellulales; family Pirellulaceae; genus JAIYDQ01. The sequence goes on from JBILTQ010000023.1 coordinate 19,574, forward strand.
CCGCGTTCGATAGCCTCACTATGCCGGGCTTGCAGCATCGCCAGGTGCGGTTTAAAGCCGGGGGTATTCACGTTAGCCAGGTTGTGGCTGAGCACTTCCAGACGATGATTCTGGGCGTTGGCACCGGCGGCTGAAAGATAGATTCCGTACGGCATGATGCCGAGTGAATACCGAAGTCGAGCGGTCGAGGGAATGGCAGTTTCCGCAAACCTCGCTCGACGCGTGGACGCTGAACGCGAAGGGATGGTCGGAGGGTGGGGCATTTCCGCAGACTCAGGCGGTCGTGACTCACGTCGGTGCGCGGCCGGTATCGTCTTCGGTCGAGCAAGCGGGTGCGTGGCCTTCCGAAGGAGGGTGGGGGCAGTGCGGGCTTGGGCGGGGTTGGTTAGCCAGGGTGGAATACGCGGTTTGCGTTATCGCGGCGGTCGAGTTGGGTGGTGGATGGGCGGGGTCGGAGTGACAGCATTCTTCGACCAGACAGCCTGTCGCAGCGAGGTGTTAAATTTTAACCCCTGGGCAAACTCTTTTTCGTTCAACGGATGTTCCGTTTATTCCGATGTTAGGGATGGAATGCACGGTAGCGTTCCGTCGAGTGGCGCTTCGTCGTCATGTTTGAATTTAAGGACCGAAGAATGCAAAGTCGAAAACTCCTGCCTTTTACCGCCCCCCTGGTTCTCGGTTGGGCGATGAATCCATTGGTCCATGGGCAGTTCACCCTCCCGCCGACGGTCCCGACGACGACCACTACCTCGCCGCTGCCGAACAGTCAGCCCGGCCAATCGATGCCGGTCCATCGCGGCCTGTCGCCGGAGATCCCGACGATTCAGCTCTACAATCTCCCTGCCGAGATGGTGGGAGCGATCGGGGCGCAGCTTCGGGTGCTGTATCACGATCCGGACACCAGCATCACCACCGAACCGGGGACCGGTCGACTGATGGTGATGGCGATGCCGCAGGTGCAGCGGGAGATCGCCGCGCGGGTCGAATTGATTCAAAAGCAAGTGAATGCCGGTGGCAGTGGACCCGTCGCGGACGGACAGACGACACAACCCACCCTGCAACGCCATTTTCAACTGAAGAACGTCGCGGCCCGCGACCTGGAAGAGTCGCTCCAACGCTTGGCCGGACCGCGGATGATCGTGACCACGAGCGGGAACGGTTCGCTCGCCCAGTTCCGCCTGGTCGGTGAGGCGGGAACTCAGGATGTGCTGCAGGTCGACCGCAATACCAACACCGTCATCGTGCAGGGGCCATCTTCGAACGTTTATGCCTGGATCCAGGTGATCGGGGCTGTCGATCAAGCCGGACTCGATGGCGAGGAGCGTCCGACCATTGTGCCGATCGCCCCCGCGGAACCACAGCGGATCGAGCGGGCCTTGGACTTGGTGCGGACGGTAGCCTTGCAGCAAAACAAGGAGGAGACCACCACCGGCTCGACGACGGTCGGTCCCCGTGGCGGGGCGGCGAAGGCTGGCGCCGCCAATGGAAAATCCGCCCCGGCTGGCGATGACGAACGGGCATCGGCCATCGGTACCTTGGATTCGCTGGATACCGACAGTGGATTGTTCGGCGACGTCCAGATCGAATTTGTCAACGAACTGGGGCTGGTCATCGTGCGCGGTGGCAAGAAGGATGTCCAGCGGGTGTTAGAGGTGATCGAGCAGATCAAGAAGCAAAGCGCTGGAACGCAACCGGAGATCGAAGTCGTTCTCCTCAAGCATATCGATAGCCAGGCGCTGGAGACGATTGCCGAGGAACTGTACGAGGAGGTTTTGTTGGAGCGGCAGGGCCCGCTTAGCATCACCGCCTTGGTCCAGCCCAACGCCTTACTGTTGGTGGGGAGACGCGAATCGATCGCCTCCTTGATGGAACTGATCAATAAGCTGGATCAGCCGTTGGATGAAGCGAGCCAACTCAAAGTTTACAAGTTGTTGCACGCTTCGTCGGTCGACGCTGAGCGGATCGTTCGCGACTTCTTTGTCGAGGCACCAGGCTCGGGCGAAGACAACCGGGCCGGCTTGGGGACCCGGGTCCGGGTCATCGCCGACTACCGCACCAATGGTTTGGTGGTGCAGGCCAGCCCGCGCGACCAGATCGAAGTGGCCCGCTTGATCGCCGAGATCGATGTCGAGAATACCCCGGCCCAGAATGAAATTCGGGTCTTCCAGTTAGAGTATGCCTTGGCCACGGACCTGCAGCCAATCCTGCAGGCGGCCATCAGCGGCCAAGCGATCCAAGGAGGGCAGGGGAACCAGGGCGGCGGCGGTGGTGGTGGTGGTGGCGGTGGGTCTGCGGCCGGCGGCCAGGTGACTTCGCCGTCTAGCAACCTGACGATCGTTTCCAAGGACAAGGGGCGCACCGATTCCGGGATCCTGGCGGGGGTGGTGGTCACCAGCAATCCCAGCATCAACTCGTTGCTGGTCCGCGGTCCGGCGAAGAGCATGGATTTGATCGCGGCTTTGATCGCCGAGCTCGATCGACCGCCCAGCGCTGAAACGCAACTCAAGGTCTTCGAGATCAAGAATGGGGATGCGACGCAACTCACGCTGCTCGTCCAGCAACTCTTCGGTATCGCCAGTACGGCTGGCCAGGCCGGCGGCGGCTTCGGCAATCAAGGGGGCGGTGGCCTCGGCAATCAGGCTGGCGGCTTGGGGGGCTTGGGCGGAACCCAGTCGGGGATCGTCCCGCTGCGAGTCTCTACCGATACCCGAACCAACAGCATCATCGCTTCGGGGGCGGCCGTGGATCTTGAGGTGCTCGAGGTCCTGCTGTTGCGGTTGGATGAGGCTGGGATCGAAACGCGGAAGACGGAAGTGATCTGGTTGCGAAACAGCAACGCCACCAACGTCGCCCAGGCCATCAGCAACCTGCTGGCCAACCAACGAGCCTTGTACCAGCAGTCGCTGCTCCTTGGGCAGACCGTCAGTGTCTTCGAACAGATCGACCGCGAGGTCATCGTCGTGGCCGAGGCCGCCACCAATAGCTTAATCGTCAGCGCCACACCGCGCTACTTCGATCGGGTCCGTCAGGTAATCGAAGCCCTGGATCGTCGCCCACCGATGATCATGGTCCAAATCATGCTCGCCGAAGTGACCCTCGACGATAATTTTGAGATGGGCACCGAACTCGGCTTGCAGGATGCCTTGCTCTTCGACCGGAACAGCGCCACCGGCGGTACCTTAACTTCGCCGGGCTTCAATACCAGCGGTGATCCCGGTTCGACGATCCTCAACCTTCCGGCGAACGTCAACCCGCCGCTCCGCGGCCGCACCGATCGGGTGGCTGGCCAGGGGCTTTCGGGGTTCGGGCTGGAGCGGGTCAACTCGGCCTTGGGGTACGGCGGTTTGGTCCTGGCCGCTTCCAGCGAATCGGTCAGCATCTTGTTCCGGGCATTGCAGGATGCCAGCCGCCTGCAGATCCTTTCCCGGCCACAGGTGATGACGTTGGATACCGTCGCCGCCTTCGTCCAGGTCGGGCAATTGGTGCCGCGAATCCAAGGGGTTCAGGGGGGGACCAACGTGGCCGCTCCGGTCATCACCACCACCGACGTCCCCATCGGTTTGATCATGCGGGTTCAGCCGCGAACCAACCAGGATGGGTTGATCTTGTTGGATGTTCAGGTCGAGCGTTCGAAACTCGGTCCGGAAGACGAAGGGATTCCGGTCGGCTTCGGGGCGAACGGTGAAGTGATTCGTTCGCCGATCATCGATACCACCCGAGCCGAAACGCGGATCAGCGCCTACGATGGCCAGACGGTTGTCTTCGCCGGCTTGATCAGCAAGGAACGCTCCAGCCGTTCGCGGCGGATCCCCTTCCTGGCCGACATCCCCTTCGCCGGTTGGTTGTTCAAGTACGAAACGGAAACCGAACGCCGCAGCGAACTGCTGGTGGTGATGACGCCGCGGATTGTTCGCGATCCTTCGGACGTCGAGATGATCAACCAGCTCGAGTCGTCGCGGATGAGCTGGTGCCTGGCGGATGTTTTGAACATGCACGGTGTCTCGGGGTTGTCGGAAGGGAATGGTCTCTGGGGGCCGGCCTGCTCACCGATCATCTATCCCGACGAATCGCCCACCGCCGACTGGTCGGGTAGCTCCAACGTCGTTTCCTCGAACGACATGGCTGGGCTGCAGGGTGGGATCCTGGTCGAGCCGGGATCGGTGATGGTCCCGTCGACATCGTCGCCGATGGAATCGATCCCCGGTGCTCCGGTCCCGTCCGCACCGGTCCCAGCGGCCCCCTTGGCGATGCCACCCGGCTCGTCCACCACCGAACCGCCGGCACCGATTCCCTTGGGAGCATCGCGGGACTACAAGTCCAGCTCGCCGAATTCCTTGATGGTCGATACGGCTAGCTACATCGCCTACCGTCAGGCGGCAGTGGCGGCGGCCGCTGCGGCTGTCCCCGCCCCCACCCAATCCAACCAACTTCCTAATGCCAACTTTGCCCAATAGCGAACAGGATGAATCGGAGCTACTGCCATGATCAAGCGATTCTTTATGTTAAGCGGCCTCTGCATCCTGAGCATGTCGTTAGGCTGCGCCACCATGATGGACGATTCCAAGGCCAAGGATAAGAAGAAAGAAGGCTGGTCCTGGTTCAAGAAGAAAGAGTACCAGGAGCCCAAGAGTATGGTGGCGATCTGGACCGAGGATACCTTGATCCAGCCCGGCAAGCCTTATACGCGCGGGTTCGGCGGCAGGATCTACTTCTACAATGAAAAATCGCAGGCCATTCCGGTCGAAGGCGAGTTGATGGTCTACGGCTTCGAAGACAAGTCGGGGGACCTGGCGAAGGGAAGTTGGCCGAGCGATCCGCAGTTGGCCTCGCAGGATACCAAACGCTTCCGCTTCACCCCGGAACAGTTCACCCAGCACTTCTCCGAAAGCCAGCTGGGGGCTTCCTACAGCGTCTGGATTCCATGGGATGCCGTCGGCGGCCCGCAGAAGAAAATTATCCTCTGCCCGATGTTCATCAGCAAAGCTGGCCGCATCGTCCGCGGTGAAACCTCCAAGCTTTCGCTGTCTGGGCCTGGCGGCCCGGCAGCCAACCTGGCTCAGCAGCCCAACCCGCTGTCGCCTAACGCAGCGGCCACCCATCCCAGCGTCCAGTTAGCCAGTGCCACCCTCCCGACGGTTACCCCGAACAGTCTCCCAGGTTCGATGCCCAATCCGGGAGCGGTCGAGGCTGCTAACGCTGGGGCGACGATGAGGACGACGACGATCCGGATGAGCCAGCCGGTGAATTTCCGGGGCACCCAACCGGCTGGGGCCGGGCTGAGCGTCACGACCCCTGCCGCACCGAATCTGGCGACTGCCCAGCAGGCGGCCCAATGGCTTCAAGCTTGGCAACAGACTCAAAGCAGCTTGGCCCCGCCAACCGTCAACGCGGGATCGGCCGCCGCAGCAACCACTTCCGAACATTGGTCGACCAATTCCACCATCCCGGCTCATTCACCCGGAGGGATGACCGCCAATCAGGGGAGCAACCACCCCTGGAACGGGCTCCTGCCAACGCTCGGGCACGGCATGCCGACTACGGGATGGGTGTCGCCTGGATCATTTCCGGCGGCGGCGACGCTAGGCTCAGTCGGCTCTCTACCGCATCAATCCCCGGCTCCAACTTCAACAGTCGCGAGATAAACTCCTGATCGGCGGCCGAGTTCACCTCGCCGGTCACGATGGCTCGGCGGCCATCGATCGTTACCTGGACATTGCGGAACTGCTCGGGAAGTCGTAACCGGCTCAATCGTCCCTGGACTTGAGCCGTCCTCTGCGGCGAGCTGATCGGCGTTACCTGGACCTGGGGTTTCATCAGCATTTTGACCGCCGACCGCGCTTGGTTTTGGTTCATCCCGCCGCCAAGCCGGCCACCGCCGAACCCACCTTGATTCATTCCGCCGAATCCTCCCAGGCCACCGCCGAACCCACCGATCCCTCCTCCGAGTCCTCCGCGGCCGCCGATCCCACCTAGCCCGCCGCCGATCCCTCCTAAGCCGCCGCCGATACCACCCAGGCCGCCACCGATACCACCTGTCAAACCGCCACCTCCGAAACCGCCGATGCCGGTTCCGCCTCCCAAGCCGCCGACGCCGGTTGCTCCACCGACTCCGGTCCCGCCTCCCAAGCCACCGACACCGGTACCACCGGCTCGTCCAAAGCTCGACCCGGCCAGCGAACCGATGCCATTGCTGGAGTTGTTCAGGCTGGAGGCGCCGGTGCTGAACGGGGTGTTACCGCTGCCGAAGTTTTGGGTAAAACCGCTGAAGGAATTGCTGGAGACCGCGTTCAGCAGGCTATTGGCGTTGGCCGCTGCCCCCAAACCACCGGTGATGGGATTGCCGTTCACGCCGCCGACACCACCGCCCCCACCGAAGCCTCCGGTCGCTCCCGCCCCACCGAACTGGGCGAAGCTACTTCCGGAAGATATCCAGGAACTTGCCAAGAAACCTCCCCCGACGACGAATAGCCGAGCGAGCAGGGCGGCCTTGCTTGACCGCAATGGATCTTTGCCTCCCACACGCGGAAGGAAAAGCTGCAAAAAGGGGCGACGTGGGTGCATGGCGTTCACTTGGGGGGCCTCAGCCGGAGGAAGGATTGCTAGCTATCAACTCTCGCATCGACGAAAGGTTTCGTCGATGATTAAATATCTAGTGACTTATCTGCTCATGACTTCTCGTCTCGAAAATCTCGACACAACGATTGTAACGGTGATGCCTGTGAAACGTCCACGAACTTTAGGCTGCTCGTTCCTCCTGGTCCTCGTCGTTGGCTGGCTGCCGAGCGGTTGGTTGCTGGGCCAGTCGAATGTTTCCGGCCGGCCGACAGCTCCCAAGCTCCTTCCGGACAACACGCTCTTGTATGTCCGCGTCGACGATAGCCGCGAGCTCAAGGAAAAGCTGGCGCTGACCGCGACCGGCAAGCTATCTTCGGATCCACAGGTGGCCCCGATTATCGATGAATTCTATCGCTCGTTCAACGAAGGGATGGTCGATATCCAACGCACCTTTGGGATCGACCTCGATGAGATCCTGAGGATTCCCAACGGCGAGATGGCGTTTGCCCTGATCCCCGGGGCGGAACGCCCCATCCTGGTTGCCTTGATCGAGGCGGGGGACGAGATGCCAGCCCTCGAATTGATCTTGGCCCGGGCCGAGGAATCGGTCGAGCGCCGCGGCGGGTTTCGCGATTCCAGCGAGGTGGGTGGGATCGAGGTGATCCGCTGGCTCTCGGAGAATCGGCCGGATCGTCAATTCGGTTACTTCATCGATCGCGGCGTCTTGGTTCTTTGCAGCGATCCCGCGGAGACCGAGGATTTCGCGAAGGTATGGACGGGCAACGGTGTCGACCATCACCCGCTGAGCGACAATCGTCGTTTCACTTCGATCCTGAGCCGTTGCGTCGGTTAGGCCGG
>JBILTQ010000269.1:0-7858 GCA_044371435.1 Pirellulaceae bacterium
GGCCGAGATGGGGAACGGGAGCAGTCACAGTTTGGATCGCCAGCGAGGGGTTCCTGTGCGCGGTGACTACCTCCGCTTCTTGAGGAAGCGACGCGGTTGGACGCAGCAGGAGTTTGCCTTGTTGGCTGGTTACTCCGAGCGGTTGGTACGCAAAGCCGAGGAGGGGCGTTGCCTGATGCCGGAGACCATTCAGGTCTTGGCCGAGACACTCACGAGCGATGAATTGCCGGTCGCGGCCGAGGATCTTTGGTTGTCTTCGCGGCAGACGATGATGCTATTTGGTAGGCTTTTGGCGGGTATCCGTCCATTGACGATGGAGTGTCTGACGCCGGTCGCCAGCGATTCGATGGAGACCCTTTGCAAAGGTGCGCCCGAGGTAGCCTTCACGGGCGTCTTTCGCGGACGTTCGGGGCTGATGACTTGGATCGAGCGTTTTCGCGAGGTGCTGGCCGACGGTCATTCGCAGCCACAGGAGTGGTCGCTATTGGTCGATCAACAGCAAGCCTTCCTGCACACCGCCTGGATCTTCGAGTGGCGACAAGGCTGCTCAGCGCCCCTCGATCTGGACATCCGCGTGGAGCTTACATCGGGTTTGATCGAGCGACTGACGGTGGCCGCCGACTCCTTGGAGATGACTGGTTTTTTTACCGGGGTGAGGCTCATGCGATGAAAGCCAGCCTGACATTGTTTGTTCCCTCGGCGTGGGAGGAGCGTATCGCCGTGGTTCCCCTGCGATGGCGATGGAGGGCCACTGGCGGTTGCTACTTCCGATGAATATGTTCTCCTTGACGTTCCGTTCCCGACTGACCTTGGTCATCCTGCTGCTGGTGGCGGTCCTGGCCGGACGCGTCTTCGCCATCGATTGGTGTGGTCCTCATCCTTGGTTAGCGAGTTGGTTAGCGATCGGGACCTGGATCAACATCGTGGCGCGTTTGCCGTTCCGCGTCGCCTTGATCTTCGGCGCTGTCTTCGGCTGGGTAGCGATTCATTCCTCGTTCTACTGGGCCGAGCAAATGTTGGCCTACTCGCTGGATCAGCAGGGATGGCTACCGCGGTCAATCTTCGGAGGGTTGGTGGCGATGGAGACCCTTCCTTTCGTGATTCTGTCGGGATGCATCGTGGTCTGTCGGCGGCGTGGGGAAACCTCGATCGGCCTGGCGGTCCCCTTCGCTGTTTGGATCGTCCTTGAATGCTGGTGGCCGCGGGTCTTTGGTTGGACGCTGGGACATGCTCAGCAGGGCTTTCCAACGCTGGTTCAGATCGCCGATCTCGGAGGAGCCAGTCTCATTAGCTGGGTGATGCTATGGGGGTGCGCTTTGCCTGGGCTGGTCGCCGACGGTTGGGGACGCACCGCGGCGACGGTCGAGCGAAGTCGGGCCAGTCGCCGCGGCCTTCTGGGAGTGCTGGGGGCTTTGCTGATCACCCTGGTTTATGGCCAGATACAGTTAGGGCGATGGGCCGCAGCGGTCGACCAAACACGGGAATTTCGGATAGGGGTCGTGCAGGTCGATCCTTCGTACGTTGACTCGATTCATCAGTTGCGAGCGGTTTCCGAGAGGCTCCCTGCCAGCCATCTCTTGGCCTGGCCCGAATCGACCTTGGGGGCGATCGCCGATACGCTGCATTCGTTGGCCGATGAGGAAGCTTATCGTCGAGCGGCCTTGCCGCCTTTGGTTTCGGCCACCCCCGCGCTGGGCTTGCCCGTCCCGGTGGTCCTCGGCGGTCGAAGCGTGGCCGGGAACGCGGCGGGGAGCATGGCTGAAGCCAAGCGGCAAAGCCAGACCGCCTTCGTCGTCTTACCCGAGGGGGAGATCCATGCTCGCTATCACAAACGCCGGTTGATGCCACTGGGGGAGTATGTGCCCGGGGAGAGGCGTTGGCCTTGGTTGCACGATTTTTTTCAGTTGAACGAATTTTTGATCCCCGGGACCGACGACCAGCCGATCGTTCTCCCCGATCAAACGCGGTTGGGGGTGCTTGTCTGCTTTGAAGACATTATCCCCGCGGTATCGCGAGCGTCGGTGGCGGCGGGGGCTGAACTCTTGCTCTGCATCATCAACGCTTCGGCCTTCGAGAATCCCCTCGCGCTGCAGCAGCACCGCTTGCTAGCCCAGCTTCGAGCGGTTGAAAACCGACGTTACCTGGTCAGGGTAGCGGGAACCGGCATCTCATGCTGCATCAGCCCCGTCGGAGCAATCGACGACCAGTTGCCGCCGCTGATTCCCGACGGCTTCCTCGCGCGGACTCGGCTTATCGGCCACCGCACCCTCTACAGCCTGGCCGGAGATTGGGTCGCGTGGACCGCCATCGCCCTGCTGCTTGGGGCTTGGGGAAAACGCTACATCGGGCGGCGAGGCCGCTCTTCATCCCTTCCTCATCCCCCCGCCCGTCCCCCCATGACTGGCAGCAATGGCACCCTCGATGCCCTGCACGAGGTCCAATAACCCCATGTTTTGGCCGTTTTTGATGGATGGTGAGGGCTGCTCAATATCCTCGGCGGGGGTCGAACCCACAACCTCAGGCTTCGGAGGCCTGCGCTCTATCCAATTGAGCTACGAGGACGCGTGTAAAAAGGAAGTTTAACGGTTTTTCCGGAGGAAAGGCAGCTCTTCTGTCACCAATGGGCGGCGAAAGGTACAAAAGACTCTTGGGTTTACGTAGACTAGGAAGAGTTTGCTGGGAAGCAAGGGGTGGCGGGGACCCTGCCCCAGCTCGGCTACTCCTGTTCCAAGCCCCTCTGCGGAGAGGGTTGGCGGTCCTTGTCTTCATCTTCGGTCTGCGAAAGAAAACCTTCATGAAGCCTGCTGAGCCGAGGTCGAGCCGTTTCGGCCGTCTCCGTCACCGGGGGGGAGCGGGCCCTGGCCCGTTGCTGGTCGGCTTGACGCTGGCATGGATGGTCGGTGTCGCTTGCGGGGAGGAGGCGGGGGACAGGGGAGCTTCCAAGGCCCTAACGAGCGACGCGAAGCCGGCGACGGTCAAGGAGCCAGCTCCAGCGGGAGGAGCGGAAGCGTCGCCGGAAGCAGCCTGGCTGCGGCGAATGCAGCTTTTGGATCAACCACCCCTGCAGCTTCCCGGGGGCGATCGATTGCCGGATGCGGTCTTCCTGCGCGACCAAGCTAACCAACCGATTTTCATCCCACGGGTTAGGTATGAGGAGTTTGAGGCCTACCTCCGCGAGCGGGCTTTGGGGAAAGCCAACGACTTGCCGCAGGCTTTGCTGGAATCGCTGCGGATTCGCGGCGCCGTTTTTCGCGACTACGCCCAGTTGCAAGTGGAGTTGTCGATGTCGGTTACCGACAATGCCGCTCGACTGGTTCGTCTCCCGCTGGGGCTCCAGGGAATGAACTGGACCGCCCTCCCTCGCGGTCAAGGGGGGAAAAAGAACCTGGTGTTGGCTTCGGTGGATGACGGGGGACTGGAATGGCTGGTCGAGCCTGATGGTTCGACCAGCTATGCACTGCAGCTGGAGTCGGTGGTCAAGGTCGAGCAGTTATATACCGAGTCTTCGCTGCGGCTGGAGTTGCCGGATGTGGCGACGTCGATTTCGCTGGACTTGCCTGGTGACAACCTGCAGGTGCAGTGGGAGGGAGCGGTGGGCGAGGTGTTGGAGACCGAGGTGGTTGGTGACAAGACCGCGGTCACGGTCCGCGGCCGCGGCGGGGTGGCTAGCTTGCGGTGGAGCGACCGCGCGGTCCAAGACCGGTTAGGGGCGGTGGAGGTGGAGAGCGATACGCGGTTGGTGCTTCAGGAAGATGGCAAGTCGTTTCGCGGCCTTTCGCGGATCCGCGTCGTAGCCGATGGTCGCCACGGGGCCCGCGAGTGGACCGTGCGTTTGCCATCGAAGGCCCGCTGGTTACCGATGGCTGGGGGCAATGCCAATTCAGGGTGGAGGCTGGAGCGGATCGAAGCGGATGGTGAGCGAACCGGGGATTCGAACGAGCGGTTGCGGTTGTTCCTCGCCGAAAGCGCTCGTCCGACAACCGAGGAGATTACCGTGGAGTGGCGATGGGATAGCGGTCAAGTCGCCGATGAGCAACTGATCTTTCGCGGCCTGGAAATCGAGGAAGCCCAGCGTCATGAAGGTCGTTTCACCATTGTCTTGCCGTCGCGTTCCCGCTTTTCCTGGCCGCCGGGAAGCGACCAGGTGTTGGTCCAGCAGGCACCCTCGGCCGACTCGGCGGAGGCGACGGACTACGAGTTTCGTTTCTTTCGCCAGCCCTTCCAGTTGAACGGGTTGATTGCCGAAGAGAAGACCGCCGCTCGTTGGAATTCCGATTACCTCGTCCGCCTGGATGGTTCCGAGCTCGTCCTGGAAGGGATCCTGACCCCGCCCTCGGATCGCAAGAGTTTCGTCGGTTGGGAGTTGTTGGGAGGGGCTTGGCAAGTGGAGTCGGTGGTTTCGGAGAAAACGGGGGAGCCGATCCGCACCGAGATGATCGATGGCCATGGGCTGCGAATCCTCGGCTCGGACAACGGTCTGTTGGAGGAGGTTGGCAGGAGCGACACGCTGGCGGTCGGCGGGCCGGCCGCCATCCGGATCCGCGCTTCGCAACCGTTGCCGACTGACGAGGTTCGCCAGGTCAGCTTCCAGTTGCCGCGGTTTCGGATCACGACTGCCGGTAGTCCGAGACTTCAGCGCGGGGAGGGGACGCTGGTCGTCGATTATGGAGCTTGGCAGATTTTTCCGACCGAATTGAAGACCAGCGGGTTGGTGAAGACGGCAGAGATCCCGAATAGCCTTCGCGGGTTGCTGGTCAACGACGGAACGCCCCCATCCGGGGCGTTTCGCTTTCTCGCCGACGGACCCGAGCCACGGTGGAGCGGTCGGATCCGCCGGACATCGCGTGTTGTTTCAGCCTCATTGACCACGGGCATCGAGGTGGGCAGGACAGACTGGCGGTGTCGCCGCCGCTGGACCATCACTACTCAGGGGCCGGAGTTGGAGCGTTTACCGATTCGCATTCCGTCGCGGTGGATTGTGATGGATGCGACCACGGGGACCGAGGTCGTCTCCGAGTCGCTGAAGATCGCCAGCGATGGTCAACGCCTGGAAACCCGTTTTCTGACCAAAGACGCGGATGGATGGGCGACGATCGAACCTGTGCGTCTGAGTTGGCCGTCGGCCTTTGAGTTAGAGATCAGTTACGGGGAAGGCTATCGGCTGGCGGATGAGGGAGCCAGCGCCGAACAGACCCTGCCGATCCCGTTGGTGAAGCTGGGATTGAAACCGGCGGCGTTATTGTACGCTGAGGATTCAAGGCTGACCGTCGGCGACGGGCTGTTGTGCCGCGTCGACATGGCTGGTTTGCCACCGCGTTTTTACAGTCCGGCCGATGGGGCTGCGGGGGTACCGCTGGATGAGACCCAACTCGAATGGAAACTGGGGGTAGCTGGGGTAGTGTCGGCGACGGCTCGTCAAGCCGATATCGAACGCCTTTGGATCCAGACGGTGCTCAACAAGCAAGAGCGTCGCGATCGCTATGTGGCTCGACTGAGCACCGTCCAACCGCTGCTCCATTACAACTTACCAGCCGGCTGGAGCATATCGAACGTCAGCGCGTTGGTGAATGGTCGCAAAGTTTCGTTCGAAGCGATGGATCGGGAGGGGAGTCGGGTAATCCAGCTGGTAATGCCATTCCCTTCGGCTCAAGGGCGAAAGCTCGAGGGACGATCGAGCGGCGCGGACAGCACGCTCGCCGAGGCAGGGCTGTCTGGCAAGAGCTTGAACGTGGTTGTGGAGCTGTTCCATTGGTCGACCGAGAAACGTGGCTGGACCGATCGGCTGGAATTGGCGTTACCCAAGTTGCAGGAGTCCTTGCAGCCGACCCCATTGTTGTGGCAGGTATGTGTGCCGGCCGACGAACACCTCTGGTCGAGCTCCCCTGGTTTGTTGGCGAACCATCGTTGGGCATGGAGCAATCTCGGTTGGCAGCGGCTCGCCGCCGTCAGTCAGGGAAGTTTGGAGGCGGAACTGGGGGCCAGTCGCCAGCTGGAGCTTTCGGCTGCCACCAACAGTTATACCTTTACCGCCTTGACCGGCGAAGCGACGGCTGGGCAGGCTTGGGGCGAGTACATCCTCGTCCTGCCTCGCTACCTGTTGTGGTTGCCGGTGGCTTGCCTGGCTTTGTTGTTCACGGCTGCCTGGCCGCGGCTGGGGATCACCCGGCATCCCTGGATGCTGCTGGCCGTGACCACACTCTTGGGCATGCTTTCCTTGTGGGCGCCAGACATGGCCATGATCCTGATTCAGGCGGCGCTGGCCTCGCTCGGGGTGGTGGCGTTAGTGGCGGCGGTGCGTTGGGCCATCCATCAGCGCGGGCATCGCCGCAGCGTTTTTGCGGGTCGCGCTTCCCCATCGGCGGCTGGGCGAGCGACTGCGGCCGGGCTCCGCGAGGATTCCAAGCGAAAGATGGGTACCGATGGTTCGGCGGCTCCCAGCCATTCGGCGACGCATACCGTCGAGCACGTGCCGGTAAAGCTAACTTCGGATATCCACGGATGATGGTTGGGCGGTTTCCCATGGTCGGTATGAGTTGGTGGATCTGCTGGATGATCGCGGTGGTCTCCGGGGATGCGGTGACGTTCGGTGAGGAAGCCTGGCCATCCCCGTTCACTTACCGTCGGGTGATGGTTCCGGAGAAGGACTTGCCGTTGCTCGGCCCGGACTTTGTTCCGGTGCCGATGGAAGAACTTCTGCAATTGCTGGCCGCATCAGTGTCGGCGGGTCAAGCTGAGGGCACCGCGGGAGCTCCTCGGTTGGAGCGGGCGATGTATGTCGCCGGTTTGTCGGGACAGGATTTGGTCTCCGCTGCGTCGTTGTTTCGGGTGTCCGGGGAAGGCCAGGCCTTACTTCCATTGCAGCCGTGTTCCTTGGCCTTGCGTCCAGCAACGCTGGAAGAGGGGAGCGAGGAAGGCGCGGCGCAGGCTCTCGACGAGTTGGCGACGTCCGTCCTTCGCTGCGACATGGAGGGGCGTCCGGGGTTGGTGGTGGATGGCCCGGAAGACGTTTGGTTGGGATGGTCTTGTCGCGGTCAACCGGCGACACGTCCTCAAGGCTTGGACTTCGCCTTCCAATATCCCGCCTGTCCCGAGAATCGTTTATGGCTGCAGTTGCCTGCAGCCTGGGAGGTCGTTCAAGCGTCGACTGTCTTTCGTCGGGTCGAGTCCTTGCCGGCGGAGGTCGAAGCGGCCTGGAACCGATCGCCGCTGTCGGCGGAAGGCAACGCCGGTTGGTGGTGTTTAGAGTTGAGCGGTGCAACCCGCGTCAGCTTCAGCGTGATGCCCACCAACGTCGAGTTGCCTTGGCCCTATCCAACGCTGGTGGAGCGGGAGCGGGTCAACTACACGGTTCGCGGCGGCGCCTTGGAAATCAATACGACGCTCGACTTGGGAAATTCACAGCCTCGTCTCGGGCCTTGGCGACTGCACGGAATCCAAGGAGTTCAACTCAGCTCGATCACCTTCGCCGAAGCCCCAGTTGCCTGGCGGCCGGGTCCGACGCCGGATACCCTCGATATTTTTGTAGAAGATCAGCCACCATCCGAGCAATCCTTGCCGCTGCGTCGGCGGTTGGAGATTCGCGGTCTGGCCCGATGGCCGGAGCCGTTCGCCAGTCAAACGCTTCCCCGTTTGTTCCTGGCCAACAGTTTTACTTTGAACGGGCTGGGGCGGGTCATTGTCCATGAACCGTGGATTACCGATTTCATTCGGCTGGACGATAGCCAGCCATTAGTCAGCGAAACCTCCAAGGCGCCCGGGGTCAAACGCTGGCGCTATGGTTGGATCGGTCAATCTCCGAACCTTTCCTTGCGAACAGCGAAACAAAGGCAGGAGGGGAAGGTGGTGGTCCTCTCTCGCT
>JBILTQ010000270.1:0-7807 GCA_044371435.1 Pirellulaceae bacterium
CGGCATGAGTCCCATCACAACCCGACGCGTCAGCGAGGGATCAGGAGCCTGGAAAAACCGGTTGCTAAGGCGGACTATCCCCGAGGTACTCGGCAATCGTACCTTCCAAGAGTCGGAACACGGAACGGCGTGAGCGCGTCGATGACCTCCTGCTGCGTTGCTACTTCGCTGACGCTTCGGGTTGTGAAAAACCGGGGAAATCGTCTTCTTGCTAGCTCAAACAGCCAAAGAGGGCAACTTCCACACTCGCGATCGAGCGATGATTCAACCGGCAACGCGAACCGTTGCCCGAGAGGCGACGCGGTCAGCCGTCATTACGACTCGTCGATGGGGGCGTTGAACATTTGGCTGATCGATTTATTGGAATGGATGCGTCGGATAGCTTCGGCCAGCAGCGGCGCGACCGATAGGACATGGATCCGATCGAGCCTCTTTTCGGGGGGCAAGGGGATGGTGTTGGTGATGACCACGCTATCGACCGGCGACTCTTTGATCCGCTTGATGGCTTCCCCGCACAGCACGCCGTGGGTACAAGCTAGATGAATCTCCTTGGCCCCTGCTTCGTGGACCAGTTTAGCGGCGCCGCAAATCGAGCTACCGGTGCTGATCATGTCGTCGAACATCAGACAAATCTTCCCTTCGACCGGGCCACCGATGATATTTTTCTGCTTGGTCTCCAACGCATTCTCGCGACGTTTGTCGACGATCGCCAGTTTGCCACCGAGCCGCTTGGAATGGCCGATCGCGCGTTTGATGCTCCCTTCGTCGGGGCTGACGACCACGATGTCCTGGCTTTGATAGTTGCGATTGCGGAAATAGCTGGTCAGGACTGGAGCCGCATACAAGTGATCGACCGGCACGTCGAAGAAGCCTTGAATTTGAGGGGCATGCAGGTCCATCGCCAGGACCCGATCGGCTCCAGCGCGGGTGATGAGGTTCGCCACCAGCTTGGCGGTGATCGGTACCCGTCCTTCGTCTTTGCGATCCTGCCGAGCATAGCCAAAATAGGGGAGGACGGCGGTCACCCGCGCCGCGCTGGCTCGCTTGCACGAGTCGATCATGATGAGCAGTTCGAGCAGATTATCGTTGACGGGCGGGCAGGTAGGTTGGATCAGGTACACATCGCGACCGCGGACATCGTCCTCGATCTTGCAGAAGTTCTCACCGTCGGGGAACTTGCCCAGCGAGATCGACCCCAGTTGCAAGTGGAGGAATTCGCAGATATCGCGAGCTAGCTGCGGGTTGGCGCGGCCGGAAAAAATCTTCAGTTCGTGCATGGATATCCTAACTCTTGCATTTTGGATTCGACGATCGCTAATTCGTCGAGCGTGTTGATGCTGAGGGCTTCGCAGGCTTGTAGGACGGCTCGGGCCTCGACGCGTTTTCCAGCCTGCAGCAACAGCTCGGGGCAGTCGGTCAGGTAATATTCCTGCTGGGCGTTTTGGTTGCGCAGGCGAGCCAGCGCCCATCGCAAGTCGGGCGGATTGAAGAGGTAGGTGCTCATGTTGACTTCCTGGATCGCTAGCTCGTGCGGCGTAGCGTCTTTCTGTTCGACGATCCGCAGAAACTGTTGCTGCGGATCACGAACGATACGGCCTAACCCCTGCGGGTTGTCTTTGACCAACGTTCCCAACAGGCAGGCCGGACCGACTTGCTCGAATATCCCCAGCAGGGTGGAAATCGAGGTGGCTTGGATGAGCGGTGAATCACCGGTTACGATGAGGATGGGGCCATCGAGCGATTCCAGGTGCGGCACGCACATCTGTACCGCATGGCCGGTGCCAAGCTGAGGCGACTGCAGGACAAAATCGACATCAGAACGCGCCTTGAGGGCTTCACGTACGAGGTCATCACGATAGCCGACCACGACCAGCGAGCGGGTAATTCCAGACTGCCGCAAGGCATCCAAAACCCATTGGATCATCGGGCGGCCGAGCACAGGGAAGAGGACCTTGGGGAGGTCGCTCTTCATCCGCGTGCCTTTGCCGGCGGCCAGGACAATTGCAGTTGGCGAGTGGCTCATCTTCAGGGCGGCTACTTTCCGTGATTAAGCGGCTGGATCAGGTCGAGGCGTATCTTACTGATCTTTGAGCAACTTGACAGCTTGCCTGGCCCGATTCAAGAAATCAACCTTGGCTTCGCCTGCCTGCAGGCTGATGGGGCTGCCGATGGTAATCGAACTGAGCAAGGGGACGGGGAGAAACTCGCCACGCGGCAGGATCCGATTGAGATTCTCCATGTAGACCGGGACTAACTGGAGATCGGGACGCTTTTTGGCCAGGTAATACAGGCCGCTCTTGAATTCGCTCATCTCGCAATCGGCCGAACGGCTCCCCTCGGGAAAAACGATCAGCGAATAGATGTCACCGATCTCGCGGATCATCAGCTCTACCGGGCTTTGATGGACCTTGATCTCCCGCCGATCGATCAACAAAGCGTTGAACGAACGGGCCAAGTAACGACGAAAGGCCGATCCACCCCAGTAATCCAGAGCGGCTACGGGGCGCGTCAGGATCCGTATCTCGCGCGGCAAGGCAGACCAGAGGACGACCGCGTCGAGATGGCTGGTATGGTTGGCGAAATAAACCCGCTGACGCGTGTCCGGCTGGCAGTCAACCCATCGCACCGTATAGCCGCTGACATACCGGGCTACGGTCGCGATGATGGTCCCGGTCAAACGGCACAGCGGCGAAGTCGGCGTCCGTTCCAAGGGAACTCCTACCGGCTGGAGCTTGTTATTCGCGATAGCGGCCAAGATAGTCGTCGAGCTTGCGGGAGAAGACGCGGGAAAGCGTGAAACGATTAGGTTCGTTCCCGCAGCATGCGCTCCAACCGTCGGACTTGCAGTCGCACCGTTTCCAAATCCGGATAGATGGACAATGCTCGCCGGAAGGCATCCAACGCCGCTTGCGGTTCATCCAGCGCCAAACGGCACTGACCCAAACCAATGTAAGCCATGTAGTGGTACGACGAAAGGCTTAAACAGGCATTGCAATCCTCAATCGCCGCCGCAATCTGGCCGAGGTTAAAATGGGCCAACGCCCGGCGGCAGTAGCCCTCGGGAAACTTCGGGTAGTCCACGACGAATTGATCGGCCAGTTGCAAAGCCAGTTCGTTGCGGTTGGCTTCAATCGAGGTCAGGGTACGCTCGAGCAGGTTGCGGCCGCGCAGTTCCAACGAACGATACCATAAGCTCTTGAAGCTATCGTCGGCAACCATCCGCACCCGGCGATCGCTGTCACCCAATAGCTTGCCGATGATTTCCACCGAGCTCCTATCACCCAGCATCCCGATCGCCAGGACTGAGGCCCGGCGGGTGATGGCGTTGCCCTGCTCAGCCAAGCGATGCAAGCTAGCGATTGAATATTTTCCAGCCACCGCCTTGATGAAGGAAGCGCTCTCCCCATCGATCAGATACAGATGGTAATCATGCAATAGTGCCGGGAGACGCGAAGCATTTTGTTTCATGTTAGAATGCTCGTTTCGACGGTAGCGGCGGTCGGCTCCGTTGGCCAACCGGCAAAGACTCGGCTCGCCTCACGCCTTCAGTGTAGTTGCCCATGAAGCCATCGACAATGTATCGCTCGAGGAGTGGCGTCTGCGACCGGATGGGAACGCGTTGGGCCAACGGCTGGCTGTTTTGCATGAAGGCCCTAGTATTCCTTGGTTGGAGCGGAATTGCCAGGGACTGCGGCGCGGAAGGCTTCCCGCATCCCTACGAAAATATTCGCGTGTATCAACTTCATGCGACACTTCGTCAGCCCTCGGTGCAAATCGCCGAGAACCTGACGTTGCGCGAGGTGGTTCGCGGGGTGGAATATGCGATCGGTTCAACGGTCTGGCTCGATCGGAGGCTCGATGGCGAGCAATCGATCTCGCTTCCTCCCGGCGCTCGCAGCATTTCCGAGTTACTGCAGGAGGTTTGTAGTCAATCCCAGGCTGAACTTGCCTGGTTTGAAAATCTTCTCTACCTTGCCCCGGCCGGCCAGGCTCCCCGCATGGAAGCAGCCTACTGGCGACTGTTCACCCAGCCCACGACACCGCTCTGGCGAAAAACGGCGTTATTGCGACAGTGGTCGAGCAGTCGCGAAGTCTCGGAACTGATAAGGGGGCTGGAAGGCGAAACGCCGCTCCGTATCGCGAACCTTGTCGAATTGCCGAGGGATCGTTGGGGAGCGGCGAGAGTGGCCCCGGCCAGCCTGGCAGCCCACTGGACTTGCCTCTTGGCTGGCTTCGACCGGACGCTGATACCTGATGACGCCGACGTTTGGCGGCTGGGACCGCTTCCCTCCGACCAGGAGGCTGCGGCTGTCGTTTGGGAGTATCCGACATCGGTGCGTCAGGTGCCGACGGGCAAGCTGCAGGGGTGGCGTCAGCAATGGCCCGGCTCCGAGGTGAACCTGTTGCCTCAGGGGGGCTTCCGCATCACCGCTGCGGTCGCGGCCCATCGTGAACTGATTGCCCTGGCCAACGAGCTCAAGTATCGCCCGGTTCCCCCGGGGCGTGCTGGAGGAAAGAAAGCCTCGCAGGAACCCCGTTACAGCCTCAACCTCCAAGGGACGGTTGGCGATAAGCTACCGACTTTAACCCGGCAACTAGGGTATGAGTTGCAGCCTTGGCCCTTGCCGGAAATGGTGATGCAACGGCGTTTGGCGGTGGAGCTCAAGGATGTAACGTTGCCAGAACTGCTCGATGCTCTGGGACGGGTCGCCGGGTTGAAGCTCGAAGTGCACGGCCAGACGATTCGACCGGAAGTCCTGACTCCATGAGTTATCTTCGATCCCAGGATTTCCGCCCCGCGATTTCCACCGGCCCGCTGTTCCTACCCGCCGCCGGTAGGTAGGCCGAACTGCTGCCTAGCTGTCATCGCCCCGCACCACTCACTCACCTTCCGATAGGGACGGAGGATTTCGGCAAAGTCGGACAGCAGCAAACGAGAGCGACACCGCGACGGAAGGCCACTGCCGAAAAAAGACGGCCTCCACCAAGGGAGCTGCCGAGGAATGAACGAAAGGCGTCCTCGCCGCCGGTTGAGGGGGAGCCTGTTCTCCAGAGCTCCTGCTCCACAAGGTCCCTGTGCCGTAAACTGCCCCTTTGCGGCAGTGTACCTGTGCGGCAAGGCGATGTTGTCTCGCCAAAACCGCCGAAATACCGGCTCGGCAACCCTTCCACGGCCCCCAGCAGAACAACCCCAACCCAACCGAGCAACCACGAACCCCCAGCGAACTGGTTACTTCTGGACTGGCCGGGAACGCCAATCGCCCAGTAAAATGAATGGACCCGATAAACCAAGAAAAGTAGGGCTGACAGGAATCGAACCTGCACTCCTTTCGGAACTAGATCCTAAGTCTAGCGCGTCTGCCAGTTCCGCCACAGCCCCATCCAAGGGATGTCCATTCATTTAAAGAGATACCATCAAGCTGGTTGAGCAATCAAGCTTCATCCACCAAGCTTCCTCAAGGATCCCGCCCATCAGGAGGCTGCGGTCGGCACTACCCAGACCTTGAGGTCGGTGATGATGTCGGCATGCAGATGAATCTTCACGGTATAGAGGCCAAGCTCCCGGAGCGGCCCCGCCAAACGAACCTGGTCCTCGGTGACAGTAAACCCAGCCTGCTTCAGGGCGGCTGAAATCTCATGGGCACCGACGCTACCATAGAGGTGCCCCTCGTCGGTCGCATTGGCTTCGATGTTGATCGACTGCTTGCTGATACGATCAGCCAAAGAACGCAAGTCGGACAGGCGTTTCTTTTCCAATTCCAGTAGCTTGGACTTGTGCTTTTCCACCATCCGCTTGTGATGGTCGGTGGCGACGATCGCCATCCCCTCCGGCAAGAGATAGTTGTTGGCATAGCCCGCCTTCACCTCGACGACCTCACCCGCCTTGCCAAGGTGCTCGACGTTGTGGATCAACATCAACTGAATGCCACCGTTCGGGCCTTTAGGAAGACGAGTGAACCGACGGGCCTTAGTCTTTTTAGTCAATGTTGCCATTTCTCAAAACCATTCAGAAACAAATTGTAACGAAACTTCTCGGAAGCAGTTCGCCATCGCGGAACCGTCCGGTCTTAGACTAACGTTCGAGTCGCGATCAAAAAGGGATCGGACCTCCATCAAATTGATCGCCACCCCCACCCTGGTAGGCGTGTTCCGCCACCGAATTCCCGGTGGGTGCCTCAGCGAAACCCTCGTTGGACTGGGAGGTCGACTTAACCCGACTTCCCGCATCGCGTCCGCCAAGCAACTGCATCCGATCGACGATCACGTACAGCTTGCTCCGCTTCTGGCCATCCTTCTCCCACGTATCCAGCTTGAGATGACCCTCGATATGGATCGGGGACCCCTTCGACAGATACTCGCTAGCGATCTCGGCGGTCCGACCGAAAAACTTGATATCGACAAAAGTCGGCTCGTCCACCCATTCGCCCGCCTGGTTCTTCCGCCGATCGTTCACCGCAATCCCGGTATCACCAATCGCCATTCCAGAAGTCGTGTACCGAACCTCGATGTCCCGGGTGAGATTCCCCATCAAAATGACGCGATTGAAGCTAGCCATGATCTTCTCTCCTCGTTGCCCTCAATAGAATCTAGTGAACATTTGCAGCTAGTGTACTTCTATTCAGGTTCGGCGGCAAGGGCCGGCGGATCGGGTTCGCTTATTCGGCTTCCGCCTCAAACTCTTCACCTTCTTCCGAGACGCCGGCGCCGACCGCCACCGCCTCGTCATCCTCGATCACGATCTCGGGACGCGGCAACGCTGCCTTCCCCTTGGCGTGGGCGACCAAGGCTTCGACCAACCGCGGATCGATACGGGTGAAAAGCCATCGCAACAGCGACTCGTTGAGTTGGAACGTTCGGTTGAGTTCCTTGATACGCAGCGTGTCGACGTTGAAATAAATCAACCAGTAGGTCCCCTTCTGGTGTCCATTGACCGGATAGGCAAGCTTTTGCTCGGCCCATAACCGACTCACCAAAATCTCGCCGCCGACATTCGTAATCGCATCCTGAATTGCGGCCGAACAACCACCCGCGTCGCGGGCATAACGATTCGAATCGAAGAGAAAGAGGCATTCGTACGTTGCCGTAGCCAAGGGGATTCTCCTAAATGTCACTGATTGTCCGAGGTAGGGATTCTTCGTAGTAAGCTATCGTTGCACCGAATTCAGGCGTCGCGCCTCAGGAATCGCGCCTCAGGAATCGCGATTGTATTGATTCATACAACTCAAAATTCCATGTACCAGCCAATGCTCGACGGCGTCGGCCGCCGTTTTCACCGCCGCATCCATCGTCTCGCGTTCGGACTTGCCGAACCGGCTCAGCACAAAATCGGTCACCTCCCAGTCGGCAGGCGGCCGATCAATTCCAATCCGCAATCGAGGAACATCCTCGCTGCCAAGAGCTTGCAGGATATCCGCAAGCCCCTTCTGTCCGCCGCTAGACCCGCGGGCACGCACCCGTAACTTTCCTAGCGGCAAACTCATGTCATCGCAGAGAATCATCACGCGGTCCACAGGCAGTTTGTAAAAACTTACCAGCGGTGCCACCGATCTTCCGCTTTGGTTCATATAGGTCAATGGCCACAGCAGGAAAACTTCTTTCCCGGCCAGGGTACCACGAGCTATTTGCCCTTCGAACTTCGAGGACGGCAAAGGCTTGCCTAGCCGTCCATGCAGTTCATCCAGGCATTCAAAACCGATATTATGTCGAGTTTTTTGATACTTGGAACCAGGATTCCCCAAGCCCACGATCAAAAAACGTTCGTTCGTACTTTCCGTAGAAGCTTTCGTCACCCGACAGGTCTCCGACC
>JBILTQ010000271.1:0-7787 GCA_044371435.1 Pirellulaceae bacterium
CGCTGTTTGTCGAGAATGCAACCCTCATCCTTTCGCCGCAGACGAACAACTACTTCCTGTCGGCCATCAAGGATCTGGCGGGCAATGACTTGCGGTCGAATCGGGTGAATCGGGAGACCGAATTCACCATCATCATGCCCGATAGCCGCTTGGATTTCGGCGATGCTCCCGACCCGTTCACCACGACCGATGGTCGCTATCCTACCCTCTCCACCAGCAACGGCGCCCGGCACGCGATTCTAGGGCAGGATGAAATCCAGGTGGTGGGCTGGAACAGCCCGCAAGTGGTCAGCGGTACTTTCACCCTCAGTTTCGATGGACAAACGACGGCACCGATCACCGTTCCGGCGACGGCAGCCATGGTGCAAACGCAACTCGAAGGATTATCGACGATCGGCGCTGGGAATGTCTCGGTGACCATGGTCAATGAAGCGCCGGGTAGCACCAACGTCTCTTATCGCGTCACCTTCAGCGGAGCCCTGACCTCGCTGGACGTGGCTCCACTCACGATCAACGTCTCGAACCTTTCCTTCGCCGGCGGTTCTTCGGCGCTGGTGGAAGCCGTTCAGCGGCAGGAGCAACAAGGGGTAGGGGCGGTACGTTTGGGACGCCTGGTCGATGCCGAAGCGGAAGGCCGAGTGTCTCCGGATGGCAAGGCGGATCGGGCCGACGATGGGGTGGTCTTCGTGAACAGTAATGTCTTCGGCCAGCTTCCCTCTTCGCCGCCGGTTTTCAACCGCAATTTCACGACTGGGGTCACGGTCACGGCTTCGCAACCTGGATACGTGAATGCTTGGATCGATTTCAATTTCGATGGCGACTGGGACGATGCTGGCGAGCAGGTGCTGACCGGAGTCGAATTCTCGCTTGGCCAGTTGACCCAGACTTTCGCCCTGCAGGTTCCGACGAACTTCCCGCAACCCGATCAGCCGACGACCAGTTTTGCCAGGTTCCGTATCAGTTCCGTCCGCGCCCTTTCGCCGACTGGGATCGCGCCGGATGGGGAAGTCGAAGACTATGCGATCGTCATTCATCCCGGCTTGCCAGCCACGGCTGTCAACGATCAGTATTCGATGATCGAAGATCTGCCGGGAACGTTGACGGTGCCGGCCCTCGGCGGCGTCACGGCCAACGATACGCCCAGCGGTGTCGGTCTTTCGGCGCTGCTGGTTACGCCACCGGCGGTCGGCACGCTGACCGGCATCAATACGACGACCCTCAATAACGGTTCGTTTACCTACACCGCACCCGTCGATTTCTTCGGCGATGTGACCTTTACTTATCGCTCGTTTAACGGCATCCTCGGCAGCGTCAATTTGGCGACCGTCACCATTTCGGTGAAGGAGTCGAATGATGCGCCGGTCGTTCCCGACCTGGCGGTCACCGCCAGTCGCAACGGCGAGTTCCGCATCGGCGAGGCCGCCTTGATCACGGCCAGCAACGCCAAACCGGGGCCGGCTAACGAGTCCTTCCAGACGCTGAAGGTTTCCAACGTCAGCGCTTCTTCGTCGCAAGGCGGCACGGTTGCCTGGAGCAATGGGCAGATCGTTTACCGCCCGGCGATTAATTTTATCGGTAGTGACTCCTTCACTTATCGCTTGATCGACAACGGCAAGACCGATGGCTCCGACGATTTCTTGGAAACGGTCGGGACGGTGGTGGTGACGGTCCAGGATAAGAATGACCCGCCGTTAGCGATCAATGATACGGTGACGGTCTCGGAAGACCCGGTGGCCCCGGTCGTCTTCTCGAAACAGACCTTTACGGCCAACGATACGCCGGGGTTTGTCGGTACGAGTATCAAGATTGTCGGCGTCGGAACTGCGACGGCTGGCGGTATCGTGTCCTTCGATCCGACCACCGAGTCGATTTCGTACCTGCCGCCGCTTAACTTCTTCGGGACCGATACCTTTACCTACACCATCGAGGATGATGGTCAGACCAACGGTGTTCCCGACCCTGAGCGGGCCACGGCGACGGTGACGGTGACGGTGCTGCCGGTGAATGACGCACCGGTCGTCACCCAGCCTCTCGGGACGCTCAACCTGGTGGAAGACGGAGCCAACCAGACCATCAATCTGGTGCCCCGTTTTGCCGATGTCGACGGCGACGTGCTAACCTACAGCGTCTTCAGCAACAGTCGTCCGACTCTGGTGACTCCGACCATCAGTGCGGCTGGTGTTTTGACCCTCGATCTGCTCGACGATCAAAACGGTACGGCGGTCATTGTCATTCGGGCCACGGATCCTTCGGGCGCGACCGTCGATAACACGCTGACCTTGAACGTTTCGCCGGTGGCGGACGCGCCGCGGTTGGTGAGTTTGATCCCCGATCAGAACGTGTTGGAAGACGCGTTGCCGATCGTCATCGAAGTCAGTCCGAATTTTATCTTCGATCCGGATGTCCTTACCAATGGTGATGTTTTGACGATCACCGCTACCTCTTCCAACACGGGCTTGGTGACAACTTCCGTAACCGGGACAACCCTGCGTCTGACGCTGGTCGCAAATCAGTCAGGGCAATCGACGATCACCGTCCGTGGGACCGATAGCCAGGGACAGTTCATCACCGATACCTTTGTCGTTAATGTCGCGCCGGTCAACGATGCACCGCTGGTGTTCCCACGGAGTTACACGGTTCCGGCTAATGGAACGTTGGTAGCTAATGACCCGCTGGGTAACCTCAACTCCAACACCAACGATGATGGCGTCCTGACCGGCGCCAGCGATGTCGAAGGCGATCTGTTCAATGCGGTGCTGGTACGGCAACCGACGCGCGGAGCGGTACAGCTCAACGCCAATGGTACCTTCACCTATACCCCCAGTCCCGGCGGCCTGCCAGGGCAGAGTGACACCTTTACCTTCCAGGCCATCGATGTCCTAGGGGCTCAGAGTGCCGAGACGATCATCACCATCAACTACGTGACTTTGAATCCGTCGGCTCATCAGAATCCGACGAACAAGTATGATGTCAACGCCGATGGTTTCGTCTCGCCGATCGATGCCTTGATCGTGATCAACTTCCTCAACAACGTCGGTTCGAGTACACCGGTGTCCAGCCTGAGCTATACACCGCCGCCGTATAGGGATGTCAACGGGGACTTCTTTATCTCGCCGATCGATGTCCTGCAGATCATTAATCGCCTCAACCGCGGCGAGGGTGAAGGAGAGGGACCGAGCCCCATAGCTAGCCAACTGGCTACGCCATCCATCACGGTGGCAACCGAGCGGGAGTCGGAGTTCTTCTGGAGTGAACAGGTGGCGGCGACCCGGCCGAATGCCCTGTTGCCGATGGCGACAGTGCCGGTGGCAGTCCCCGTGTCGAGGGAGCAAATCCTCGGGGAAATCCTCGGTGAGGAGGTCGAAGTCGAGGCGATTGTCGGTTCGTCTGAATCGCGACGATCTCTGGCAAAACAAGCTGTGGATTTTGCATTGCTTGATATACTTGGGGGGGCCGATGCCCGGTGAGCTTGCCTGAAAGCACACCCCCTCATCTCGTTTTTCATCTCTTGTTTTAGATACCGAACTCCCGGTTCGGTTGGATAGCCTGCCATGACGAAGTATTCCCATCGGTTCGTGCGTAGTTTGGATAAGGTGTCTTGGCTGCGTAAGCGAACCGCCTTGCGTGCTCTCCTCATGGAAGGGCTCGAGCCACGCGCGCTGATGGCCGTCGATGCGGCGGCACCGGTCTTCGCTCCGGGGACCGCCGATGATTACGTCCGCCAATGGATCGATCGTTTGGCTAGCGGCAGCGGCATCGGCGGAGGAGGAAGCGGTGGCGCTGTGGGGAGTGGGGCAGCGCGGGCCTTGGCGGCCCCGATCAACCTGTCGGGTGATCGCTGGACCAATCCGACCGGCGGACCAAGCCCCAATGAAGGGGACCCGGCTACCATCACCTGGAGCATCGTCCCCGATGGTACGGCCTTTGGTGGGCCGGTAGGAGTCACTGGGGCGAGCAATCTGGTGGCCTTCATGGACGGTATCTATGGGACCGCCGCTGGGCCGATCAGCGCTCGGCCTTGGTTCCCGCTGTTTACCGAAGCCTATGACCGGTGGGCACAGATCACTGGATTGAAGTTCATCTATGAGTCCAGCGATGATGGTTCTCCGATCGATATCGGGAACAACGGGGTGCTCGGCGTTCGCGCCGACATGCGGATCGGCGGTCAGAACATCGACGGTGATGGTAATGTCCTGGCCTTTGCCTACTATCCCAACCAAGGTGGTTTGGGGGGCTTGGATGGCGATATGGTGATCGACACCAACGATAACTATTACCGGAATAATGCCGGTGGTGATAATCGCGGTTTGATCAATGTGCTGACACACGAACTAGGTCACGGGATAGGGCTGGGGCATGTGATTCCCAGCAACGGTACCAAGCTGATGGAGCCGATCATCAGCCGCGCCTTCATCGGACCGCAGCACGATGATATTTTGGGGGCCCAGACGCTATACGGTGACAACAACGAAGATAACGATGCGGCCCCGACCAACCTCGGGATCATCGCCAACGGTCGCTCGACCTTGCCGTTGTTATCCATCGATCGCAATGGTGATCGCGACGAGTACAGGTTTTCGACCCTTTCCTCGGGGCGGTTGACGGTTCGCGTCACGCCGGTCGGCGAGCAGTACCTGGTGGGGCCCCAGGGCGGCTCGGCCTCGCCGGTAGATACGGTGGTCAACAAGGATTTGTCCTTTGAATTGCTAGATGCCTCCGGGAACGTGTTGGTGCGGGTCAACAGCACCGGAGTCGGTTTCGCCGAAGAGCTGCGCCGTTTCGATTTGAATGCGCCAGGCGATTACCGGTTACGGGTTAGCGGTGCGCCGGGGGAGACGCAACTCTATAGCATCGATTTGATCGCCTCGGGCTTTATCAACAGTGCTCCCGGGGTCCAAGCTCCGCGTTTGCTGTCGATTGCTCCCAACTCGGGAGAAACCTTCAATCCTAATGCCGGGAATGCTTCGACTTCCAATGTCTTGAATGAGTCACCCCGCGAGTTGGTGTTCCGATTCAGCGGTTCGCAGCAGATCGATCCGACGACCTTGTCCGGCATTCGGATGGTACGCTCCGGCGGCGACGGGGATTTCGGCAACGGCAATGAAGTCGTCGTGGTTCCCACGTTTTTGGGGCTGGGCGATAATGATCGGACGGTGGTGGCCCGTTTTGGGGAAGCTTTGCCGGATGATCGCTATCGCATCGAGATTCTAGGGGTTCCCGATTATGGTTTACCGGCCTTGCAAAGTCTCGATGAGCAACTCTTCCTGCCTCGCTTTGCCGGGACCACGCGCGATACCTACTACTTCAATCTAGAATTGGGAGCCAAGATCCTGGCCATCGTACCGCAACCGGTTCGGCGGCTCGCGGATGGCAGCTTGCAGCAGGACCGGGACAAGATTGAAATTTATTTCAATGATGATGATCTCAGCAAGTCGGTGGCGGAGACGACCAACTTTTACAAGCTGATCCTGACTCGCGATTCGGTGCGTTCGAGCGACGACGTGGTATTTGAACCGACGAGCGTTGTTTACGATGCATCGCTCGATAAAGCGGTATTGACCTTCGCGACAGCTCTCGATCAGCTGACCAGCCCGCAAGGTTCGGTGAACGGCGTTGGGACTTTCCGCTTGCGGATTGGTTCCAACCGGCCGGTGTCCTTGGCGACGACCAACCTCAACGTCGAAATCGCCCAGGATGTCGGGGATACGTTGGCCTTGGCCTCGACGGTTCTAGGGACCTTGGACAGCCAAAAGTCGTTCCTAATCAGCGCCAACGCGGTGGTCTCGGGGAACAATCAGCTGTCCACGGCATTGACCTATCCGGGGAGTAATTTCGATCCCGGCCATCGCGATATTCAGGACGAGAGCCACTTGGGTGGGGCAGGCGATCTATCTCCACAGATCACCAAGATTACCTACAGTTTTTCCGAAGGTCAGGCTTACGGGACCGGGTCCAACGGCCAGCCGCTCTTCAGCATCATTACTCCTGACCAGAAGGCCAGGGTGCGGGAGATCTTCGAATTTTACTCGGTTCAGGCGGGGTTGGATTTTGCCGAGGTCGCCGACGCCTCGGCGGCAGATTTCCGCATCGTGGTCGGCGATATGTACCCGCTCAGCAATCCCCCGCCACCCTTCACCCCGGCTGGGATTGCTGGGGGTGGTTTGGCGATTATGAATGGGGCCTTATCATGGAACAACGGCTTGGGCGAGAGCTTCTTTGACGTGGCTCTGCATGAGATCGGGCACTTGCTAGGCTTGGGGCATTCCTACGAATTGCCCTCGGGCACGGTCATGGGTTCGACAGGGCAATTGAATAGCGGCAACCCCATCGAATTTTTCTTCCCGGGCAATCATGACATCGCTCACCTGCAGCATCTTTATCGCCCTGATAATCGCGACGTCGACATCTATCGCTTCAATGTGCCTAACGGTCAGACCGGGACGGTGGTCGCCGAGACCATCGCCGAACGCCTGGCGAACTCCAGCGATCTCGATACCTACCTGACGCTTTTCCGACGCGACGCCTCCGGCCTGCACATCATCGCCATCAACGATAATTATTTCAGCGATGATTCGCTGGTCCGCGCGGAGGTGACTGGGGCGGTGGGGGTCGATTACTTCATCGCGGTTACCTCCCGTGGCAACGAAAGTTACGATCCGAAGGTGAACGGTAGCGGCAGCGGCGGGTTGAGCCAAGGGCGATACCAACTGCGCTTTGACTACCAGCCGAAGGATACTAACCAGATCGTCGATACCGATGGCCTTGCCTTGGATGGCGACGGCAATGGTCTGCCGGGGGGCGAGTTCAATTTCTGGTTCCGCGCTGTCAGTCCGGTGGGGGTGGCGGCGACGGGAGCTCCCAAGACCATCTTTGTCGACAAGGACAACACGGCGGCAAATCCCAACGGTTCGCTGGCCAACCCGCATCGCTCGGTGCAAACGGCCATGGCGGCAGCTTTACCGGGAGACGTGGTTCGTTTCGTCGGGTCGGCGGGTTTGGATCGCAATCTGGCGACGGTCAACGACAACATTCCCTATGAATTCGGTGACGGTGGGCCGGGCAAGGGGGCGTTGGCGGATGGAGCAAGGTTAGCGGTACCCAAGGGGGTGACGCTGATGGTCGACGCGGGTGCGATCCTCAAATTTGGCGGGAGCCAGGTAGTCGTCGGCAGCAGCGATGCTTCCAAAGATAGCAGCGGGGCTGCCCTCCAAGTGTTGGGGATTCCTGGACGCGAGGTCTACTTTACTTCGCATTTCGATGAATCGTTGGGCTTAGATACCAACCTTTTGAATACCACGCCGCAAAAGGGGGATTGGGGTGGGATCGAGATTCGCAACGACGTCGATCGCAGTCAAGGTCGTCGCGAACCGGAACGCGATGGGATCTTCCTCAGTCATCTTGGTTATGCCGCCATCAGCTACGGAGGAGGATCGATCGTCGACGGGACACAGTCGCGAGTGGTGAACCCGATCCATCTCAACGCTGCCCGTCCGACGCTGCTCAACAACCGTATCGAGAAGAGCGCAGACGCCGGAATTTCGGCTGACCCCAATAGCTTCGAGGAAACGCGCTTCACCGAGTCACGCTATCAGTTGGATGGATTTTTCACCCCCGATTATGAGCGGATCGGTCCGACGATTATCGGTCAGCGAATCATCGATAGTTCCACCAATGGCTTGTTTATCCGCATCGATACGCTGCCCGGCCAGCAGTTGCAGTCCTTGAACGTACCGGCGCGTTTGGATGATGATGGGATCGTCTATGTGCTTGGTGAGAACCTGGTGATT
>JBILTQ010000272.1:0-7785 GCA_044371435.1 Pirellulaceae bacterium
AAATACTTCAGTATTCTCGGTAAATCGGTGTAGCGTTCCTTGATTTGCGTTAAGAGATGCCCGATGGCTAGCCGGGTGACTTCCCGGTTCAACTCGCGGATCTCATCCGCCATTTGCTTGTGCCATTGCGGGAAAGACTCGAGCAAGCGACCCAAATCCTGCTGGTGAGTCATCATCCGCTGCTCGACCTGCTTTCGTTCATCCTCCGAGAGATTCTTGAAAGCATCCAAACTGATGACCTCCCCGTCCTTCATCGGCGAGAGCATGAAGCCGTTGGGGGTACGGATCAGTTGGATCTGGTCGGCGCTAGCCCGCTGGGCCAATTGCTGCAGGGCCTCTTCCTGACGTTCGAGCGACTTGTGGACGACACCCTGGATGCGGTTGCGATGTTCCTCGCTTTGCAAGGCGGCGGGGATACTGGTGCTGAGATCGTTGATCAAGGTCTTGACATCGCTGCGAAGCCTCGTCCCGCGTCCGGCGGGGAGAGAAATCGCATGCGGGCGACGGAAATCCTGGAAATTATTGAGGTAGCACCAGTCGTCCGGGGTGGGGCCAGAGCGGGCCTTTTCCTCCAACGAACGCCGTACCATCGTCCGCTTACCGATGCCAGGTGGCCCCAGCACAAAGACATTATAGCCGTCGGCTTCCATCTCCAAGCCGAAGGTCAAGGCATCGACGGCCCGATCCTGCCCGAGTACCTCGCACAGGTCGGGCAAATCACTGGTCAGGTCGAAACCGAGCTGGCTGGTATCGCAGGCCCAACGCAGTTGGTCCTTGGACAGCGGCAAGGTCGTTGGCACGGCTGACGGTAAATCCGCGGGGAGCTTATTCATGTGTTTGATTCATCCTACCGTCTCTCCCACGCCACCTTCGAACGGGGCCTTGCCCCCTAGACTCGACCGACGATGCGAAGAACCCGCCCAAGGTCTGCCATGGCTCGACGTGCCTCTCGAGCTCTTTCAGGATTTTAACATCCTCGCGACGGTCGAGCAGCCACCGAGCTACCTCCGGGGAGCGATATCTTCGGGGTCGAAAGATTACCCGCTCGACGATTGCCAGGTAGCTTCAACCGACGATCGCGGCTAGCTCGCCCAGGGGCGCCGCTGTCTCTTCGCTGAAGATGACCGGCATGACATAACGATGAGCTAGGTCAAGTTTGAGGTTGCGGCACCGAGCGAGCTGAAATCGACGGGGCTCTTCGCGGGTCAAGCATAACCCGAGGAAGGAGTTGGAGTCGTTCAGACGATACGGGCTTACCACGCGCCGCGAACTGATTCCTTGGGCATCCACATAATCAAAGACAATCACCAGATCATCGACCTGCTGTAAGGCTCGGCCAATCAGGCTGCGGGGATCTTGCATGGGACTACCTATCCAAAGGGAGGGGGCTATCGAAGGGAGGGGGACCGTCATGCTGTGAGTATCGGGAGTCTCGATGACACCTGCGGTCCACACGAAGGAAAATTTTTCGAAATGGTCGTCCCGTCCATGGGCGAGCCAACGCCGAGTGGCTGGCGAGAGTGACTGGGTGGGGGGCGACCGGGTCGCTTTCGCCCGGGGAGGCTGGTGGCGGGGGCACGCGCGAACGCAGCTAGCCGTTTCCTGGGGGAAAAATCGTTGGAATAAAAAATTTTCTGATTTTTCTCCCCCCTCTGTTGCCTCGGGCGATAAGGTAGGTACCATTTTACGTCCAAGAGCCAAAAAGAAATCTGCCCCTTCTTTTGGCTCACGTGCCCCGGCTGACCTCACTGCCCCAGGTCGCCGGGGTTTTTTTATGGATGCGGTGTACTATCGTTCCGCGGCGAAGCTGCCGCGGCGGCTTGGCTGGTCGGCTCTGGGAGCCTTGTTTGCGGTAGGCCGGCTCGGGGAACGCGAAAGCGACGATGGCCCAAACCGGTTCCTGCATTTCTATTCGCGAGGCCTTGATGAAAGCCGTTCCCCACGTCGATGGCTCGACCCGTTTCGATCTTTGCATCGGCGTCGACTACAGCGGAGCCCAAACTGCGCAGGCTGTCCTCCCGGGGCTGCAGGTGTATGTGGCGACGGTGGATGCGACGAAGCACGGGGTGGGCGAGGCGGTCGCGGTGGCTCCGCCCGACGGTCGTCGCGGTTGGTCGCGGCAGTCGATCGCCGAATGGCTGATCGCGGTGGTGGAATCCGGCAAACGTTTCCTGGCAGGCATCGATCATGGTTTCTCGTTCCCCGACTGCTATTTCTCCCGCTACCAACTTCGCGACTGGGATCATTTTTTGGAGGATTTCGTGCGGCATTGGCCGACGCATCGGCCTGGGGTGACGGTCGACGACTTTCGGAAGGGGAACGCTTCTGGGGTGGCCCGGACTGGTCCCAATCATGCGCGACGCCTGACCGAATGTTGGACAAGTTCGGCCAAGAGTGTCTTTCATTTTGATGTGCAAGGGAGTGTCGCCAAGTCGACCCACGCCGGGATTCCGTGGCTTCATGAACTGCGGCAGCGGTATGGCTCATCGCTGCATTTCTGGCCGTTCGATGGCTGGGAAATCGCCGAGGGGAAGAGCGTCTTGGCAGAGGTTTATCCGTCGGTCTTTCGCAACCGTTATCCGCGCGATGGCCGCACGGTGGATCAACAAGATGCTTACGCCACGGCCCGCTGGTTGCAGACCGCCGAGCAGCACGGCTTCCTGGACCGCTACTTCAGCCCGCCTTTGATCGAAGCCGAGCGGCAGGTAGCGACCAGGGAAGGGTGGATCCTGGGGGTGGTGTGATGGTCGCTCGGCTTGAGCCGCAAGTCCTGAGGCGATTCGCTGCTTGCGAGGAGCGGTTTCCATTGGTTGACGGGCAAGGGTACCGCCTTCTACTGGAAAACGGGAATGGGATAGCCGAGATACTTCGCGGAGCGAGGGTGCGTCTGGATGGGTTCTATCGTCGGAAGCGTTGGCAAGGTTCGTCGGCGAAGGACGAAGTTGTGAACCCCAAGTTGCTCGGGCTGCTGAAATCTGAGAGCATAAGGGCCCGGTGATCTCGATGTGATCCTTTGTCGCATCTCCCGTTGACCCACGCTCTCACGACAGCCGCCGACATGACCACCACTCCTGTTTCTCAAGATAGAGGTTTGGCCCTGCACTGGAAAATCCTGATCGGGCTGCTGATCGGAGTGGTGGCGGGACTCATCGTCAACCTGACCCTTACCCCTGACCAACGCAAGCCGTTGACGTTGATGGCGGAAAGCATCGGTCAGGTTTTTCTTCGGCTGATCTTCATGGTGGTGGTGCCGTTGGTATTCTGTGCCTTGACCCTGGGCGTGGCCGGGATCGGTGATTCCCGAAGGCTGGGACGCTTGGGTTTGAGCACCCTGATCATGACGTTACTCTTTTCGTCCTGCTCGGTGTTGATCGGGCTTGGCTTGGCCAACACCATCCGACCGGGCGAGCGGCTGACCGCGGAGTCGCGGGAGCAGTTGCGGGAGCGGTATTCTTCGGAAGCCGACCTAACGACTGCCCAGGCCAAACGGGCCAAGTCGCTCAAGGACTCGCTGTTGGACATCATCCCGCGCAACCCGCTGCAGGAAGCGGTCGGGGCTTTGGATGGAAGTTCTCCTGGCAGCGGGATGCTGGGAGTGATGTTCTTTTCCCTGTGCATGGGAATCGCCTTTTCGGTTATCGGTGAGAGGGCCGCGCCGGTGTTGGCAGTGCTTGAAGGGATTTACGAAGCGGTGATGACTATCATCGGTTTTGCCATGCGGCTGGCACCTTGGGGGGTCGCTGGTTTGGTTTTCGCGATGACTGCCACCCTGGGGCTGGATATTCTCCGAGCCTTGCTATGGTACGTGGTAACGGTCATGGTCGGGCTGGGACTACAGCTCTTCGTTGTTTACTCGCTAGCGGTTTACTTCATCGGCAAACGTTCGCCGCTTTTGTTCTTTCGGCAACTCTCCGAGGTCTTGCTCACCGCCTTCGCAACCTCTTCTTCCAATGTCACTTTGCCGACAGCCCTGCGGGTCGTCGATGAGAAGTTGCGTTTGGACAAACGCGTTTCGCATTTTGTGCTCACGGTCGGCTCGACCGCCAATCAGAATGGGACCGCTCTCTATGAAGGTTTGACGGTCCTATTCATCGCGCAGGTCTTTGGCGTCGAACTCTCGCTATCGCAGCAGGTCTTTGTGGTGCTGATGTCGATCCTGGCCGGGGTCGGGACGGCGGGCGTACCGGGGGGCTCTTTGCCGTTGGTGGTCTTGGTACTGCAATCGATCCAAGTCCCGGTCGAGGGGATCGGGATTATCCTCGGAGTCGATCGCTTGCTGGATATGTCGCGGACGACGGTCAATGTGACCGGGGATATCGCGGTAGCCACCTGCGTCGATCGCTGGGAACGCGGTCGAACGGCGGACATGGAGAGTGTGGCAAGCTAAGGGGTGTAGCGGGGGCACCGGCGACCAGGCTTCGCGCCGAGCTTCTTACGGTAGCGGCCGCATCGGTCGTCGGGGCGGATCGGGTTAGCGGTAGTCTGCCCCGCTCAAGCTGCGTTCGACGGAAGCTTGCCAGGCCTGCAGTTCGGCGAGCATCCTTGCGACCACGGCCGGGTGCTTATCGGCCAAGTCGGTGGTTTCCTTGGGATCCGTATGCAGATCGTACAATTCGAGGATGGTTGGTTTGCTCTTGTGGGCGCGGCTGATCAGCTTGTAACGGTTGTCGGTCCAGGCTGCCTCGCCACCGAAGTCCGAGGTCTTGGCGATGGGGTGTACAAAGTTGGTAAAGTCGATATTGCTTTGGGAGGTGGTCGGTGTTGTCCCTCGCGAGAGGTCCGCCGGAATCCAGCGGGGATTTTGGCTTTCTTCCTTCGCATCATACTTCCAAAAGCCGATCGGTGATGGACGCTCGGTCATACCTGCGGAGACGATCAGGGACCTTAGGCTGATACCATCGAGTGGACGATCGGGATCGGGGTAGGTAATTTGGGCAAGGTCAAGGAGGGTTGGCAGGATGTCAGAGGTGACGCATGGCACGGAGGATTGCCGAGGCCGAGTGACCACGCCCGGCCACTCGATGACGGCGGGCACCAGGAAACCGCCTTCGTAGATGAGACCCTTGCGTCCGCGAAAGCCGCCGTTGAACGAATCCTGCTCGTCGGCGATCGGGATCCCGTTATCCGAGTTGAACCAGACGAGGGTGTTCTCGGCGAGCTCCAAACTTTTCAAGGCGTCGCGCAGCTGGCCGATCGCCCGGTCCATGGCGGTGATCTCGGCGAAGCGCTGGCGCATCTCTTCTTTCGGGACGGCGTGGTAGTGGGCAAGGTCCGACTCCAATCCCGAATAGGGACCGTGTGGGGAGCCGAACCAGACGACGATGAAGAACGGTTGCGCGGCCGAACCTGCTTTTTTCAAAAATTCGATGGCCGCTTGCATCACCACCTCCGAACTCTCCCCTGCGATCCGTTCTGGGGTATCACCGTTGCGGCTGAGAATGGGATTGAGTTCGAAAAAGTTGTCGTGGGATAGATACTCCTCGAAGCCCATGCGTTGGGGATTGACCGGCGATTCCTTCTTGACTGCCCCGAGGTGCCACTTCCCGAAATGTCCGGTCCGATATCCCGCCTGCCGCAGCAGTTGGGCTACGGTAATTTCTTCGGGGCGGGTCGAATAATTCCAGGAAAAGACTCCCGAACGATTAGCATGCCGGCCGGTCATCACGCTAGCTCGTGTCGGCGAACAGACCGACGAGCCGGCATAGAAGCGATCCAGTCGAAGTCCGGTGGCGGCCATCTCATCGAGGACCGGTGTCTTGACGAAAGGATGACCATGGTAACCCGTTTCGCCCCATCCTTGATCATCGGCCATCAGCAGGACAATATTCGGTCGGGGGGAGCTGGCTTGCCCCAAGGCCAAGGGATGGTCGAGCAACATGGAGGCTAGCGTGGAGAGGAGCCATCCGAAGGAAAAGATCAAGGTCCAGCGTCGCATCAGCATCAGACTTCATACCTGCGGCAAAGGGAGGAACATCATAATTGCGGAGTGGCTAGTCTAGCCCAAGGCAGGTGGGCTTCCCAAGCCACCGATCGATTTTTTGATCGTTGGAAGAGGGCAACGCAGACCGGCAAGCGAGCGCGTTGCCGCCGGCGAGGGGCGGATGGGCGGATGGGCGAGCGACGGTTGGCTGGGGTAGGGTTCCAGCCGCTGGCGGGGCTGGCAGCCGTAGCGGCCTGAGTCACCGTGGGCCGGGAATGGGCTTGGCCCGGCCATCAAGGTTTCGGGGAAGACGTCCGTCGGCTAGCCGCTTCGATTCACGCAAAAAAAGGGGGATCGATATTCAGTTCTTGCGTTTCGCCCCGTAGAATCGCGGCCTCGACCCACTCTTTGTCTTCACGGATCGCTGAGGAAACGGCATGACCAATCAACTTTTCCGTACGAAGTCGCTGAGCCGCATGGTGGCCGATATGGAGGGGCATCACGGTTTGAAACGATCCTTGGGGCCGATCTCGCTGACAGCCCTGGGGGTGGGGGCGATCATCGGGACGGGGATTTTCGTGCTGGTCGGCAAGGCTGCCGCCAATCAAGCGGGACCGGCGATCATGCTCTCGTTTGTCGTGGCGGGAGTGGCTTGTGTGTTGGCAGCGCTGTGTTATGCCGAATTTGCTTCGATGGCGCCAGTGGCGGGCTCGGCCTACAACTATGCCTACGCGACACTCGGTGAACTGATGGCTTGGATCATCGGTTGGGATCTGGTGCTCGAGTATGCCGTGGCCTCGTCGACGGTCGCCCACGGATGGTCCAAATATATGCAGGTCCTGCTGAATCAACTGCACCTCCCACTCTTCGGGCCGGAGGGGTGGCTGCATAAATTTTCCGATGCCCCGTTTGACTATAACGGGAAGGCGGAAGCCATTCAGTATCATCTGGCCAACGGTCATGACGCCCTGGTCGCCAGCGGCAGTTTCTTTGCCACCGGGTTTTATTTCGACCTGCCCGCAATCGTGATCACCGCGTTGGTGACCGCCATCCTGGTCCGCGGGATTTCGGAGAGCGCCTTTGCCAATGCGGTGATGGTAGCCATCAAGGTAGCGGTGGTGTTGTTCGTGATCTTCGCCGGTCTTCGCTATATCAAGGTGGCTAACTGGACGGATAACTTTGCTCCGTATGGTTATGGCGGGATGACTTTCTTTGGCCATCCGGTTTTTGGCGGCACCGATAAAGGGATGTTGGCCGGAGCGGCCGGAATCATCTTTGCCTACCTCGGGTTCGATGCGGTTTCTACCCAAGCCGAGGAGGCGAAGAATCCCAGGCGTGATTTGCCGATCGGGATCATCGGCTCGCTGTTTATCTGCACCATCCTGTATATCGCGGTTTCCGCGGTCCTGACGGGGATGGTTCCCTATCACCAGATCGACGTCAACGCGCCGGTGGCCAAGGCCTTCGAGCAGGTCGGGTTCGAATCGGCGCAGTTCCTGGTGACCATCGGGGCCATCGCCGGGATTACCTCGGTCTTGCTGGTGATGATGATGGCACAACCCCGGATTTTTTTCGCCATGGCCCGCGACGGGTTGCTGCCGCTGGGATTTTTTGGAGCGGTACACCCGCGATGGAAAACTCCCTACAAGTCGACGGTATTGACCGGTGGCATGGTCGCGATGGCCGCCAGCCTGCTCCCCTTGAATATCCTGGCTGATCTGACCAACATCGGGACCTTGTTTGCTTTCACTTTGGTATGTTTGTCGGTGTTGATTTTGCGGTATGTCGACCCCGACCGTGAACGTCCCTTCCGTGTGCCGTTTTCCCCGTTCTTTCCGGTGCTGGGGATTGTGCTGTGCGTAGTC
>JBILTQ010000273.1:0-7783 GCA_044371435.1 Pirellulaceae bacterium
GTCCGATGCTTGACCCCCGGGGCATCCGGGTAAACCAGCTCGCAATCGACCCCCATCGCCTGGCACTGCTCCTGGAGCTTGACCCCGAAATTGGAAGTATGGGTCGGATCCTTTTCCTCTTTCCCGAGAGCGGGCGGCGCTCCATAGAAGAGATAGACCGGAGGATCATCCGAAGTCACCAGCGCATACGGAGAATACTCGGCGATCCACGGTAGGATGGTTTCCCGTTTTTGAAGGAACTCGTCGAACTGCGAAAGCTTCTTGGAAGTATCGCCGGTGAAGCCAAAGGCATGCCCTCCGTAGCGGCTGTTGGGGGTCCACTCTTTCATCTGCTTCGGATCGAGCGTCGTCTGCGCACCACTCACCGCCGCGCACAATAACCGGGTCGACTCGCGGGCGATCGGATCACTGCTGGCGGGATCAGCCATATCGGGATGAAAGGCCAACCATAACGACGAACAGGCCCCAGCCGAACCACCGCTGGCGGCGATTCGCTTCGGATCGATGTTCCACTCCTTGGCCTTGCTCCGCACAAATTGCAAAGCTCGCGCGGCATCATGCAAAGGACCGCGCACCGGCGGGCTGACTTGATCCGCCGTAGCCTCCGGAATGAAACGATACTCGACAGAGACCACGGAAATCCCTGCCTTGAGAAGCTGCGGAAGCATCGGCGACAAGCCGCTCAAACGACCGCCACCCATCCAGCCACCGCCGTGGATGTAAAAGAGCAAGGGGGTAGGGGAGTCGGATGCTGCTTTCCAAAAATGCAAGATCTGCTTGGGATGTTTTCCATAAGCGACATCGTATTCCGTTGGCTCGGGTAGCATCGGTGCGTCCAACGCTTGCTTGGCTTCGTCCGCTTCGATCGTCCGTACGAAGAGGTTACGCCACCGAATCTCTCCCCCATGTGTCTGCAACATGATCGGCCCCTGGCTGGGAAAAGCTTCCTGCTTGTTCCAAAAATTTGCCATCTTCGCCCCTTCGACTACCAAACGATTGTTCAGCGTCACCCAAGTGCGGTCTCCGATCTGCCGAATGATAAACTTGTTCCACTGCCCGAAGGGCTTGTCGGCGAGCATGATCGGATCGCGTCCCAAAGTCTTGGGTGGATTATTATAAAGGCCACCCGAACCTTGGTGCGGCTTGCGGTCGGGACGCTTGAGATCGAAGCTTTGATTCCAATCCCAGATCTGGACTTGTGGATTGCCCCGCAGGTAGATGCCGCTATCGGCTTTCGGCACCGTCTTGTACTCCAGTTGCAACTCGATATCGCCGAACTCCTCGTCGGTAGTAGCGTAGGGACCGGTACCGATATTCACCAACTCCCCGTTCTCCACCCGCCAATGATCAGCGAACTCTTTTCGCATCGCGGCGTAAGCTTCTGCCTTCTTTTCCCCGTCGAGCTTGGTAACGCTGTGCGGATTCTTGCCATACCAGCCGCTCAAGTCTTTTCCGTTGAAAATTGCGCGGAAGCCGGCTGGAGGTTTCGGTTCCGCCCCCTCCACATTCCAACAGCAGACAGCGAAACCTAACAGCCAACCACTAAACCATCGCTTCATCGGTCAACTCTC
Source organism: Pirellulaceae bacterium (assembly GCA_044371435.1). Classification (GTDB taxonomy): domain Bacteria; phylum Planctomycetota; class Planctomycetia; order Pirellulales; family Pirellulaceae; genus JAIYDQ01. The sequence goes on from JBILTQ010000273.1 coordinate 1,572, forward strand.
ATTCGAGCCGCACAAGGCGGAGGAGGGAAGGGAAAGAGGGACGTCGGATCGAGATACGTCCAACCCGGGCCGAGGCCGGCCTCCATTATACTGCTTGACTAGCCTGGCACCCGAGTTCACGCAGTGAAAAATTCGAGGCTCCTCCGTAAGACGGCCCCCCCCAGGCGACCTTCCCAAGCGTGTTCGGCTCCTTGCGGCCACGGCTATCCGCATCGTCGGCCAAAGCAAGGCTCGGCCAGAAACCAACGCTTCTTCCGCTTGCTCGCGCGTTTCGCCCGGCATCTCGGCACAGCCTCTCGACGCCTTTGGATGAACTCCCTCCGCCCATCTCGCTCGTCGCAAGGCCCGGCTTCTTCGCCCGCGCGCTAGCGCGCGAGGACGCGCTGCAACAGCGGCAGCAATTTGTCGGCCATCATGGCATAACCGCTATCGGAAGGATGCACCCCATCCTTGGACAGCCATGCATGCTCATCAAATCCCAACAGTTCTTCCCCTTCGACCAGATAGAGTTGTCGGTCACCGGCCGCCAGCCGTTCCTGAGTCGCCTCGCGCATCACCCGCCGCGTATGCAGGCTGCGTTCGGAATAGGCCGCTTCCTCGACTTCCTTGGTCGAAGTGATCGGGGTCACGACAATCAGCGGCGTCAGCGGGTGTTTATCGCGCAGAGCTTTGAGCATCTGACGAAACGGTTCCCCGTCCTGGTCGCCATACGATTTGCCTAGGTCGAGCATGAAACAACAAGCCTCCAGCGAATCGACCTTGGCCACCACTTCCGGCTCCGCTTTGCCCGCGCCGCCAAAGCCAAGATTCACCAGGTCGAGATTCAAACGCCGCGCAAGGATCGCGCCGTAGCTTTGACCTGAACGCTCCGCCCCGCTCCCCTGGCAAACCGAGGAGCCGTACAACACCAGCGGCAAAGGTTGGGAAAACGTCGGTTGCAGCAACGCGATCTCCGATGCGGCCTCAAGACCGATGGCGACTACTTCCGTCTGGCGAACATGCGGTAAATAGATGACGATGTCTCTCGACGTGCGATCGAGCCCCACCGACCAGACCAACTCGCGGTCCTCCCCGCGCTCGGTAATGGACACCGAAGGAAGCGGCTGTCCATCGACAAAAGTTTCGAAATCCCCCGCCCGCAACCGCTCCTCAGCGCGAAAGCGGACAGCAACGGACGGGCTGTCGGTACGAAAAGCCAAACGGCCACCCGAGGAAGCCTTGGCTCGATTCTGCACTCCGCGGGGAAAGCTTCGCATCTGCGACGCCGGTAGCCGCCACAACTTGGGTTGGTTCTCCGGAAACCAAGGTAAGCCCAGCACGACGAAGCGCGACGCATCCGGGAAAGCATGCCAAGTCAAACTCACCGCTGGCCGCGGAGACTCGCCGCGACTCACCACGCTGGCGAGCGTCATGACCAACCATGCCGCCAGCAAGGACCATCCCCCAGTAGCCGGGGCCAAGCGGAATTGGATCGGTAGCCACATCCTAAACTCCTTTACAAAAGTTGAATTCCCCATAGCCCGCAAGACACACGTGGCGGTCCAAGGATCCCTGGGTGAAGTCCCACCATGCGGGTAGCCGAAGGTCCAACACTCCGCCTACCTCTCACTTATTCCAGATCATTTTCCCGAACCGCTTGGAGCTTGTCGGCCAATTTCCGCTGATATTCAAGACTCAACGCGCGATATTGCTCTTGGTTTGCCAAGTTCTTGTACTGCTTCGGGTCCGCTTCCATATCGAACAATTCAGCCCCGGCCTTGCCATCCTCGCCATACTGAATGTAGGCGTAGCGATTTTCCCGCAAGAGAAAACCTTGCTGGCTGGGGCTGACACTGAACGCCGCCTGCCGGACCTGCAGCGTTGGATCGTCGAACAACGGGCTGAGATCCTTCCCCTGCAAGCGGCTCGGGATCTCCAAGCCGCAGAGACTGGCGGTGGTGGGGAACAAGTCGAGCAATTCGACCAACGAGTCACAGACGGCTGGTTTCTTCCCGGGGACACTGATGATGAGCGGGACGGCGGCCGATTCTTCGTGCAGGCTGACCTTGGCCCAAAAATCATGCTCGCCCAAGTGGTATCCATGATCGCTGGTAAAGATGATGATGGTCTTTTCCATCAACTCCGCCGTGCGCAGCGCTTGAAGGACCTTGCCGACCTGGGCATCCATGTAGGCGACCGCCGCATAATAGCCCCCCACGGCTTTCTGCTGCCGCCGCACATCCATCTTCATGTTCAGGCTGGTCTTGTAGTTGATGCCCGGCTTCGGGATATCGTCCCAGTCGCCCACTACTTTCTCCGGTAAAACCATCCGTGAGTACGGCAGGAAGGGGGTGAAGTAGGAACGCGGGGCGACAAAGGGAACATGCGGTCGAACGAAACCGACCCCGAGGAAAAAGGGACGCTGCCGAGCCCGCTGGATCAAGCTACAGGCCTTGGCCGCCGTTCGCCCATCGGCATGGACAAGATCGTCGCCGTCGGCTTCGACCACCACGAAGGTATTCCCCCCGACTACCGGCTTGTTTCCATCCGGGTTCCCCTCGAGCGTTTCGCCCTCCCCGGCCGCTTGCCATTCCGGACCTTGAATGTTGTAACGCTCGGTCCAAGAGGCCTCGTCGTCCGCGCCGTCCGACCCCGTTTCGATATCTTTCGGGACCCCCATGTGAAAGATCTTCCCTACGCGCATCGCCTCGTACCCGTGTTGCATGAAGTGCTGCGACCAGGTCGCCCGGTCTCCCAACGCCGGACGCGGGTTGCCGTAGCCTAAAACCTTGGTAGCGTGCGGATAGTAGCCTGACATGAAGGAAGCCCGCGACGGTCCACAGTAGGTCCCTTGGCAATAGGCCCGCGTAAACCGCGTTCCGCGGGCGGCCAGTGAATCGATATGCGGCGTGTGACAGACCTGATTGCCGTAACACGAAAGGGCTGTCGCCGTCAGGTCGTCGGCGATGATGAAGAGCAGGTGATAGGGCGAGGTCGCCCCAGCCGACATATGCACCGCGTGCCCCACCAGCCACCAGGCAACAATCGCAAGACTAAGGCACCTTCGAAAACGCATCATTCGGTTCCACTACAAAGAGACTTTGTGCTCTGCTACTCAGCCATCCCACTATAACCTTTTCACCGGTCGATGCTATCGAAGAGTTGCGAGGATCTCGTCGCCGCTCGATGAGGTCGCTAACCATGCGCGGCGAGCAGCCCCCACCAGGTTTTCCAGGTTTTTCGAGAAAAGCTGGGTCGCCCCCTCCGCGAAGCGTCATACTGAGGAAGATCATGATTGACGCAAACAACTCCAGCGGAAAGCGCACGCGTCTACCCAAGGCTATCTGGCTCCTGAGTTGGGTCTCGTTCTTTGCCGATATCTCTAGCGAGATGGCCTATCCCTTGCTGCCGTTATTCCTGGTGAGCGTCGTCGGGACATCCACCACCGAGCTCGGGGTGATGGAGGGGGGAGCGGTGCTGTTGGTGTCTTGGATGTCCGCCTGGGCTGGGATACGCAGTGATGCCCCCGGTGAGGCTCGCCGCCTCCCCTGGATTCAGTGGGGTTATGCTTTGCCGGTACTTGGCAAGGCCCTCATCGCCAGCGCTACCTCGTGGACCGGGGTAGTCAGTGGCCGGTGGCTGGACCGGTTAGGCAAAGGGATGCGTAGTGCCCCGCGCGATGCATTGATCGCAGACCTGATTCCCGCCAACCGACGCGGTGAGGCTTTTGGTTTGCACCGCGCTTTCGATACGGCCGGTGCCTTGCTCGGGGTCCTCTTATCCGCCGCCTTGCTGGGGTGGCTGTCTGGTACCGACCTTACGGCGAAACCTTCGAGCCTACCGGCGGTCTCCACACCAGACTGGGTTTACCGTAGTATTTTCGCTTTGGCCGCTGGCTTGGGGCTGGTCTCGCTGGGATTGACATTCCTGCTACGTGCCCCCGCCTCGGTCGTCGTCACACCTGACCATCGCAGCGGCTGGTCAACCCCGAAAGCCAGTCGTCGCGTCTCAACCCTCGCGCCACGGCACCACTTCAGGGAATTATCGATTGGCTACTGGCGATGGCTGGGAATCCTGTGTCTCTTCGCCCTGGCCAACAGCAGCGATACCTTCCTGCTGCTTAGGCTCCATGACCTCGGATATTCGCCCTGGGAGGTGGTCATGGCTTACTCGCTTTACAATCTGGCTTATGCCGGTTTCTCGCATCCCATGGGGAAGGCCAGCGACCGACGCGGTCGTTGGCCGCTGATCGCTGCCGGTTGGTGGAGCTACACCGCGGTCTACGCGGGCTTCGCCTTCCTTGCGCCGATACAAAACTGGTGCATTTGGCCACTGCTCATCCTGTATGGGCTGTTCATGGCGCTGACCGAGGGAATCGGCAAGGCAGCGATTGCCGATCTCATCCCTTCTACTTTCCGCGGCATGGGCTTGGGTTACTTTCACGCAGCCACTGGTTCGGTCACCTTCTTGGCCAGCTTGCTGACCGGGATCCTCTGGGATTGGGCCGGCCCAACCGTGGCTTTGGGAGTAGACGCCCTGATCGCCGCCCTCGCGTTGCTCGTCCTCTATCGAATGCGTTACTTCCTGGGCTAATGGTGACCGATTCGAAAGCTGGCCAGAGCGACTGTCCAGCCACTCCCGATATCCGTCGAACCGTTCCCTCTCGAACCTGCCGGTCCGGCGGCGTGAAAGAGTTGGTGACATCTCCTCGATTCGCGTGGCTTGCTTTCTCCCTGACTCCCCCCATCCTCGATCGCGAATCTGACTGTCCTGGATTTGATCGCCTTCGCTCTGTTCCACCTGACGGCGGCCAAGCAATTTCTCGGATACCCCGCGCGTGAACGACGTCCGACGAGGGCGTGGTTGTTCCCGCGGGTAACAAGCAGTATCATCGCCAGCGTGTCGACGCCTGATGTACGATCCGGGCTACACCATCACCAACGCTTCCTTACAAAACGCAGCTTTCCTCCCCTAGGATCCGCCATGAAGAACCCCGGAACGATCCTTGTCGGTTGTTTACTGAGCATGGCAGTTTCGCTGGGTTGGTGCGCTGAACCGCCGAAGTTACAGGACTTGGTGGAGGCCAGCCCGTTGCCGGCAAATGCCATCGCTTACCTGCATCCCCCCTCGCTGGCGAAGTTGATCCGAGAAGCCAATCTGCCGCCGCAGGTGATCGAAAACGTGGACGAGTTGTGGATGATCGCCGACTTGGAGATTCCAGCCCTGCAGCCACGTTGGGAAGCGGGTTATAGCAGGATACGAAAAGCGCTGACGGCTGCGAACCTGGCTAGCGCTGTCGAAGGCTATGTCGATTCGGTTGCCGATCGGCCAGTGGTTTGGTCGCCCAAGCAGACTTACCTCTTTCTACTGGATGAACAACTCTTGGGTTTCCTCCGCCCGGCCCATCGCTCGGCGCTCGCGCGATGGTTGCGGCGTGACGGAAAGATCCCTCCCTCGGACTACCTCCTTCAGCAAGCCAAACAGCCGGAAGCCTTCCTGTCGTTCATGCTGGCCATCGACCTGCGCGATATCTTCTCGCCGCTCGCGATCAGCCATCGGTTGAAGAGTTTTCATGCACTGGATAAGCAATCGCCGACCGACGCAGCTGACTTCCTCGCCTCGGTGCATGGCCTCAGCTTGATCGTCGGTCGCCGCAGCCTCCAGGAATGTATCCTCTCGGTCGAATTCGACAGGTCCCCTGCCGTCTGGCTGCCGATCGCCAAGGACTTGCTAGCAGAGATCCTCGAAACCAACGGGGTGGCAGCCCCGGAGGTGCGTTCCTGGTCTGTTCGCTCGGACGGCCACACAGTTGTCTTTCAAGGCCCGATCAGCCAGCCCTCACTGGATGGGGTGTTGCAGATTTTCAGCCTGGGTGACCAGGCAGAAGACGTCGCCCGGTCCTTGGAGGCCCAGTCGCCGTCGAAGGGTTCCGACCCCACCGGCTACGCGTCGAAGAAATACTTTGACCAGGTACTCAAGCTGATCGGGAACGTTCGCGACTATGAGGTGCAATCCACCGGTAGTCGCGCCAGGTGGAACGATCTACAAGCTCGCCGCATGGACGAACTCGGCACCCTCAACGTCGCCCCGGAGGTCGTCGAGTATGGGGCGACGGTCGCCGAACTACTTCGCAACAACGCCTTGACGATCCGCTCGACCAATATCGCGGCTGGTCAAGCCAAAGCTCGCCAACGAGCCTCCGGCGGCTACGATAGCTCTTACGATGCGAACAG
>JBILTQ010000124.1:0-13438 GCA_044371435.1 Pirellulaceae bacterium
CCGACGCATGCTGAAACGCACACTCTGGGTGCGGCCAATGACGCAGTTCCCTTCGACGATCAACTGCTCGCCTTCCTTCAACTCCACCTGATCGACTGGTCCTTTGGTGCAAACCGCGACCTGACCATGGCCGGAGACGCGTGTCTGCAGGTAGACAAACCCCTCGCCGGCCCAAAGGGAGGTCAGCAATTTTTCGCGATAGAACTGCAGTTGCACACTCCCTTCCGACGCCCAGTAGGTCCCTTTTTCCAGGATCCAGCTTTCGCCGTGGAGCTCAAAGACATGGAAGCCCCCCAGCGAAGATGCCAAGGTGATGACTCCCGTCCCGGCGTAGGTTGGACGATACACCGATTCGCTAGCGATCACCGAGGAAACGACGTCCCCCACCGAGGGAATCAGTTGGGAATGGACGACAATCTCGCCGCGCAAATAATTCAGTGCGCCGGCTTCGCAGCGAACCATCTCGTGATCGAGATGGATGTCGACGAACCTCATCCCCTCGATATGTTGGACGTCAAATCGAGCCATCGGTACCTGTCACGGTTTGGGAGAAAGAGAGACGAGCTTGGCCGGCTGGGCGCAGCGAACGCAGGCATAGGTCGTCGACGAGCGAGGCAACTCTACCCGGCGTTCCTTGCCAAAGATATTCAAACCGATGGCTTGCATCAGCCCTCCGATCAGTAAATACATCCCCAGGAAGGCCAAACCGCCGGCCAGCCAGGTCGTCCTCCAAACGACATAGGCCGCGACCACGATCGAAACCAGGAGCCAGGCTGGCCAGTACCCATCGGTCGGTTCCTTGTACACATAAGCCTGTTCATCGACGGTGTTCGAGAGGTCGCATTGGTCACACACCAGCTTCCCGAAATACTCACATTCACGATTCGCGCATTCCAGCGAGACATCCTTCGGCGACATGCGGGACCGGCAGATGTAACAAAAATAATTGGAGCATCGTGCGCAGTAGTAGGCTTGCGGATGGACCTCGGAACCGCAAATGGGGCAGACCCCCAATTCTCCCCGGCGCTGTCCATGGGCGGGCGATTCGTCATTCATCGTCTTCGTGGTTTCACACATCGGGATACACTTTCCTGAAGGTCACTTCATGGACCGCTGCGACCGTTCCTGTCGGCAGCAACGTCCACGAGAGAACTAGTCGCCCAAATCGACCACCGGCCCCTGTTGGAGTCCATCCTTCGTCCAATCGCATGCCCAACCGGGAAACGCGAAAGAGGGATAGGGCTCAGGACGGATCCACTTGGGGGACTCGTAGACAATCTCAAACTGCTGGTCGGCAAGGATGCGTCCTAGCCGCAACCGCTTGTAGGTATGGTGATTGCGCGGATCGATCCGCACCCAGCCACCAGGCCCTTCGAATTCGATGTTTTCCTCCAACACCTTGCGGATCGCGTCCGGATTCAGGCTCCCTGCCCTTTCCACCGCCTCACGCCACAGGTAAACCTGGGTGTACACCGCCTCCATCGGGTCGTGAACCGGACGGTCGCTCCCGTACTCCTGCTGGAAGGCCTCGACGAAGGTCCGGGCCGGCTCGGTTTTCAGCGACTGAAAGAACGTCCAAGCGGCATAGTGCCCCTGGGAATGACGGGCTGGGATCGAGCGCAGCCCAGCCTCGGCGATGCTGGTGGCGAGGATCGGCACTACCTCCGGCTTCAGCCCGGATTCCGTAAATTGCCGAAAGAAGGCCAGGTTGCTCTCGCCGTTGATCGTACTTAGGATCAAGTCCGCTTCGGCGTCCCGGATGGCCGCCATCGTCCCGGTAAAATCGCTGTGGTCGAAGGGGAAATACGACTCACCCACAACTTCCATCGATCGGTCTTCCAGGAATTTCCTGACAATATAATTCACCGTACGCGGGAAGACGTAGTCGCTCCCGACGAGGAAGACCCGTTTGCGCGAACCACCGTCATCGCTCATCATCCACTCGAGCGCCGGCAGGATCTGCTGGTTGGGGGTCAGCCCCCCGTAAAAGACATTGCGAGACACCTCATTCCCCTCGTACTGGAGAGGATAAAAAAGAAGGACGTCCGCCTTCTCGACCACCGGGATCATGGCCTTGCGATCCACCGACCGCCACCCACCAAAAATGACCGGCACCTGGGTCGCTACCAATTCCTCAGCTCGCTTGGTAAAGATGTCCTCGCGCGATCGACCGTCCCTGATCACCGGGATCAAGGAACGACCCAGCACGCCCCCCTGGGCGTTGATCTCATCAATCGCCTGGATGGCCGCGTGCCTTAACTGGGTTTCGCTGATGGCCATCGTACCGGTTTGCGAAAAAAGGATGCCGACCGGGATCGGCGGCGGTGGCGGCGTTCCCAGCAACTGATCCATCACCTCCTGGTAGGATGTCGGCGACTGGTCGCGACAGCCCACCAGCAGCATCAATCCCGCTCCGCAAACCAGCCACACCGCCAAGGCACACCGCCGCGCAAGCGGCAGCAGGTGCGGCGACGACATCTCGGTTCCCTTCATTGACAGCAACATCCCTAGTCTTCCATCAAGCGAGTCAGGATTTCTTGGAACGGATCGGACGAAATGCTGACATCGCCGCGAAACGGATGATCCATCGAAGCAATCAAAAAGATCATCATCCCCAGGAAACACGATAACATGCCACCGAGAAAGAGATGGCTCATCAGCCGCATGTCGAACAACCACACCAGGGTAATATTCATCATGGCTCCAACTAGCACCACGATCCACATTACCTCCGGGATGGAAGTCGACACCGCCAGCAACCGCATCTGTCGCTTCTCGAGGTAATTGTTGTACTGCTTGAGGGTCTCGGCATGCATGATTTCCTGCCCCGCTGTCTTCGGTTCAAACTTCAGCAGTCGCTGCTGCAAGGCCGCCATGTTGTATTGGCCTTCCTTGGAGACAATGCCTCGCCGCTGATAAGGCCAGGTAATCTTGACCAAATCGCGGCAGTAATCGCGGAGCAACCAGATGAGATTCTTGCGTTCCGGCTCCGGATACGCGGAAACATCCGTGGCCAGGGCTGCCAAGGACGAGGCTTCGCCGGCCACCACATTTTCCACATCCCTGAAATTCTGGTACGCCGCTACCGCCAACAGTCCCAGCAGCAAGCCATAAAAAACACCGAAGCAGGAAAGGACATAACCGACGAGATCGTTGACGTTCTCCCGATGCTTGACCAACGCCCGCAGGAAAGGCCGAGCCAGGAGGGTCCCCACCCAGCTAAAGGCGACAAAAAACCCGCAGGTCAACGCCGCGAAGCGGAAGGCGGAAATTGTATAAACCCAATCAAACACGCCGAGCCCTCACGCATGGAGGCGACAAGGAACAACCGTCCCAGCCCAAATACAACCAGGGGCCGATTGCAAAAAATGACTATTTTAACCCGATTGCCTTCGCGAGAGAACCCGCCGCCGCAGCAGGGAATTCCAACTCGCAGACAAGCAGCACACCCGGCAGCACACGCACCACCTGGCGGCTATTCTCTGAAGACGGACTACCGTCTTAGGATATGAAAGATAACAAGCCGGATCTAGCCACGGTAGCCTAGTCGAAAAACAGCCCCCAAACTCACTCCCTTACCGATCGGATCGGCGAGAGGCGGTCAGGAATAGCCACGGCCGGAGCCTGACGAGCAAGCCACCTCGGCTCAGCGAAGCCGGGAGATCTTTACGTCGTCAACGACCACATGATGCGGTACCGCCAGCCGCAGCATGCGTTTGGTGGGATGAGCGATTCCCGGCGATCGAAAACTTCCTACGGCTTGGCCGTTGACTCGGAGCGAAAGCTCATCGCCAACGATGGTGGCTTGGACTTCGTGCCATCGACCAGGGGCCAGGCTCAACGAAAATTTTTGCTGCTTCCCTTCCAAGGCTTGCTTTTGTTCCAGGCTGAGTTCCTGCTTGGCTTCGCGGGCCTTGCGAATGTCCAACCGCATGTTGCCGGTCTTGAGATCGATCAGTACACACTCGCGGGTGCCGATCTTGGCTACCGCTAAATGACCGGCATGGACTTCCCGGCATTGGAGGTCGGCGAAGTTCAACCCCAGCTCATCCTCGGCATCCTCGAACATGAAGCGCAGACTGACCACCCCGTCGGCGAACTCCGCCGCATGGGTGACCGAGACCGCGTGATCGGCCTCGGGGTGAAGGTAGATCCGCATCGCCCCGTCGCGAAGATCGACCTGCTTGTTTCCTTTGGCCCGGGATTTACTGTTGGTGTTCCAACCATTCCCAGGTTCATCGACCACTTCCTGGCTCTCGTTGCGCTCAAACCGATCTTCGAGCAACAGCGTTCCAGGATCATCGCCGAGGCACCAGCCAGGCAACGATAGGCTGACCAACAACCCAACCCTACCGAGTGGTTGCAGGATCGAAACGAGAGGAGAAATTATTTTCATCGATGAATTCCTGGAATGCCTCGGGTTCAAGCCGCGACCGCTGCGACCGAACTGTTTCCGCCAAGGCTGGCTGAAGGGATAATGGCCATAGTCAACGCCGCTTAAGTATACCTCCCCGTCGGTCCGCAACCACCGGTGGAGTTGCTTGGCCTTAGCGCTATGGATTCCGGCGATCGTCGTCGCATCGGTTGGGCCCGTCTCGCGGGAAGGGCTATTGCCTACCGGAAATTCTAGCTCCACTCAACCCATCATCCTGCGGAATGCGAGACGATCACCATCCTCCCCGTCCGTTGTCAACTTAAACTCACTCCCCGCTCATGGGACGACGATTCGGTTGCCGGAACACCATGCGACCCTCGAGTAACCTTCCTCCGACCGCAAGGCAGGTGCGCCGTCACGTCACCAGGGAGAAAGGGGAATTCCTCAGCGGCTCAAGCACCAGGGCAGCGCCCGTCGGCTCCATGCTACCTGGCTGTGGGAAGGATCAGTTCCGGCGACGCACCAACAAGGTAGACAATTCCCCATCCAAAAGATCCGCATAGAAACGGGCGCCGGCTTGGGTCCAATGCCGGCAATCCTGCGAGATGAATTTGCGTTCCGGGGTGAAGACAGGCACCGTGCCATCCTTGTCGATGACCTTGCCGATCAAATCGAGATACCTGTCGCCCCACGCCAAACGCAAGCGTTGGTTGCTTTCCCAATAGCCGCCTTCCAGCGGCGTTCGTTGCTGGAAGTAACCCGCCCCTCGGCGATTATAAAAATAACCCATGCTCGTTCCAAAATTTTTCGTCCCCACCACCCATAGCTTGGTTTCGTCGATCCCCAAGCGTTGCACCGTCTCGCGCACGGCGGTCGAGTAGAAGATCACCTCGGCCTCGCTTATCCTTCCCGCCATGTCTACCTGGGTAAACGGATCGGGCACGTAGGACAGGGCAAGTTGCGGCGCGAACCGCGATTCCAGCAGGACATTGGCCCAATCCCTGGCAAAGCTATTGCCGATGACGAGCACCTTGACTTGGCCAGTCGTCGCCTCAAACGGCCGATCATAGGCGAAGACCCGACTATTGTATTGGGCATGCATCTGTCTCTTCGCATCTCGCTGCTGGATGTCTAATTCCGGAACATCACGCACCACGCCCCCCTTCGCGTAAAGATAGAACGCCGGCACGGTGGTGATCAGCCACAGAACGCCGAGCACCCAGAGCAACTTCCTGGTGGAGACTAGGCTGCGATTGCGAAAAGGACGCTCGATCAGCCACCAGGTTAGGGTTGCCAAAAGGAAGATGACGACGAGCAAGCAGCTCAACTGACCATCGGTCGGTTGCTGTACCAAGAAATACCGGGTGTATGCCAAAAGGATCTGATGCCACATGTAGAGGCTGAAACTGATCCAACCAATGCCGATCGAGACCTGATTCTGCAGGATGAGGGAGGCGATACGACTACGGCTGTTAGCGCTGGCGAGAATACCGACGGTGACCAAGACGGTCGCCGGCAGGAGCCAGGCGGCCGGCAAGGATGGAGCATCCAGCCCCAGCATCCACAGTAAGCAGAGGATGAGCCACGCCGTCAGCGGGTGAATGAGGACTTGCTTGTTGAGCCTCAGCGCGGCCAGACCGCCGGCGGCCAGTTCGAAAAAGCGAAAAGGCAGGTAGTAGAATTTCTGATGTTCGGCGAAGGGCAAAGCGTACAGGCCGAGGGAAGCGCCGGCCAGGATCGCCAGGGTGGGGAACAACCACCGCGGATGGCGACGACCGATGAGAAAGAGCAGGGCGGGGTAGGCGAGATAATACTGCTCCTCCACCCCTAAGCTCCAAGTATGCATCAACGGCTTGTAGTCGTTGACGACATCCCAGTAATTCTTGATCGTGATGGCTTGAAGGAAGTTATTGGCGAAGAAATTGGTCGCCACCACCGATTGGGCCAGGTTCTCCAAATCATCTGGCAGCATGACGACCAGACCGATAGCAAGCGATACCAGCACCAACACCAGACTCAACGGTAGGATCCGCCGCGCCCGCCGCAGGTAGAAATCGACGATAGAGAAGCTACCTGCCTGAAGTTCACCATCGATCAAGCGGGTGATGAGATAACCGCTGATGACAAAAAAGACATCGACCCCGAGGTACCCATGAGGCAGCCAACCAGCGTGGTAAGCGATTACCGCCAGCACCGCGATTGCCCGCAGGCCATCGATATCGCGGCGATAGCTTTCGGTTTCAATCCACTCCATCCTTTTCCACCTGCCTTCGTCCGCTTTCGAATCAAGCCCTGCCAGGAAAGAGGTAGGCGCTGAACCGGTCGGCCGCGTCCCAAGCCCCCCGATCGGGATGTCCCGAGTGCCCAGCATAGACTGCCTGGTGGAGCAAGGAACGCCGGTGGCAGTGCGGCCAAAAGTCTCACCTCGTCGTGGGCAGGGGCTAGCGATACCCTCGCAACTCCTCGACGGGTTTAGCCGCTACCCTCGATGATCAAGCTCCACACGATTGATCGCCGGCATTGGCTCGAGCACCTACCCCGCGCCCCCTTCCTATTTTCTTGACGAGGGTTGAATTCCAGCCCTCGCCAAGTAGGATGGGCGGGGTCCTGTCGGAGGAGCCTCGCGACGGTAAGGTCGTGGGCGATCACGCTTCCGACCCCTGCCTTTACCAATCCATGGAACAGGCCAACTCCCTGGTCGTTGTCCGTCCCTGGTTTTAACCTCGCCGTCCGCGGTCGATGCCGATGTGGCTTCAAACAAAGTGACTGGTAACGGCGGATGCGATCGCGGTATCGATCGAGCGACCCGCGACTCCAAGACCGAGAGTCGCTGATTGTCGCTGATTGTCATGGCGTAAGCTTACTTCCGATTTTTTCCTTACATCGAGCACACAACATGCGTACCCGCCTCCATGCGACTGGTTTCCTGTTTTTGATCGCTGCCTTGTCGGCAGCTTCCTCCTCGATGGTCCGCGGCGGGGTGATCGTGGCCGACCGCTTGACCAACAGCCTTTTCCGCTACAGCGACACCGGGGTCTATCAGGGGTTGGTGGTGCAGGATGCGATCAACCTCAACCAGCCTTCGGGTATCGCCTTGTCGCCTGATCAAACCAAACTGTTTGTCGCCAGCAGCCAGAACAACCGGGTAGTTCGCTACGACTTTAGCGCAGCGACCGGGACCGCTAGCAATCCGACGGTTTTCGCCCAGGCGGTCAATGGTCTCTCCTTCCCCAGTTCCATCCTATTCAGCCAGGATGGCAATCGTATCTTTGTCAGCAACCTCGGTGGTACCGGAGTCGCACAATTCAACCTCGACGGTACCAGCGCAGGGGCACCCATCAACGGCTTGATCGGCGGTGGGGCTATCTTCCAATACTCCGGTTTGGAGTTCGCTCCTAACGGCGACTTGTTGGTAGGAGGCTTCCAGGATTTTCCTGCCGGGACGAGCGGATCGGTAGCCCGATCGAACACCGCCATCACTTCGATCAGCGACTTTATCGCTCCGTCGACATCGCTCAACGGTGCCTCCGGTTTGCTGGTCAACGGCAATGACCTCTATGTCTCGAGCTTATTCGCCGGGAACATTCAGCGGTTCAACGCGACCACGGGAGTTCTTGATCCCAGCTTCAGTTTGTCCGGATTGGCCTTCCCGCAGGACTTGATGTTGGCGCCCGACGGCAACGGCTTCCTGGCGGGGATACTCGGCCTTGTCAACGGCAGCGGCAATATTTCGCGGTACGATTTTCAAGGCAACCTGTTAGGGGTCTTCGCTTCGGCGGGGGGGAGCGGCTTCACCGAACCTACCTCGATGGCATACTTCACGGCGGTACCCGAGCCGAGCAGCCTGTTGCTGGTGGGATTGGCGACTTTCACCGCCGGGATTTCGGTTCGTCGACGGCGTGTATGAGGCGACGGTCAAGCGATTGGCTCGATGACCCTGCTCTTCCTTTCCCAAGATAGCTGGCCGGTTTGAAGATGAGATTTTTCTTCGGAATGTTGATGGCGTGCATCGCGGGGAACAGTTTGTTTCCCGGTCATGCCGAGGCGGGTATCAGCGTCTATTTCGGCGGCCCAGATAATTCCAAGGTCGATTTATCGCAACCGACCTCAAGCGTGGCGCCGGTGCGGAATCAGTTCCTGGCCAACCTCAGCAGTTATGGGGTGGAGAACCTGGAAAGTCTGGGCGGGATCACCAACCCGAATTTAAACTTCGGTGCGACCGGAATCACGGCCACGACCTCCTTTCCCAACGGGGTCAATTCCTTCATCCTATACGCGGTCAGCGGTACGAATTTCCTGTGGGATGCCGAAGGAGTCAACGACTCGATCAGCTTCTCGCAGCCGATCACAGCCTTTGGCAGTTATCTGGTCCAAGCAGGCGATGGTAGTTCCACGCCGCCGACATCAACTCCCACCAACCAGTTCCGTGTGCGTCTGGAAAATACGTTGCTCAGCACCAGCAAGGATATCGCCATCGGCGGCTTGGGGCCGGATTGGCCCTTCTACAACGTCATTTTTTTCGGGGTCACCGATAGCCAACCGTTCAATCGCATTTCCTTCCTGGAGAGTTATGATGCCGATGGCCTGCTCTTCGATGACCTGATCGCTGGTACGGCAGTCCCGGAACCAGGGGCTGGAATACTCGTGGCCGTCGCTTGGGCAGCCTTGGGGCTACGGCGGCGGCGTGCGTAGCGGGACAAGCTCGGCTGGCTTAGAATCATCGGTTCCTTAACCCCTTGCCAGGCTGGAACCATGGTTTCCTGGCTTCGACCTCTCCCCGCAGTGATCGTCATGACTCCCAAGCATCGTCGAGCGATGACGCTGATCGAACTCCTGGTGGTGATCGCGATCATCGGCGTCTTGTCGAGCTTGCTGCTGCCGGCGGTCCAGGGGGCGCGGGAGGCCGCGCGGCGGATGCATTGCCAGAGCAATCTCCGCCAGCTTGGGCTGGCGTTGATGAATTACGAGCTGGTAGCCACCCACTTCCCGCCAGGCTCGGTCGCCAAGCGTTATCCATCCGACCCTAGCCATCCGCATACCTTCTACCGCTGGTCAGCCCTCGCCCAGCTCCTGCCTTACCTCGAGAAACAACACTACCTGGACCTGATCGATACCACCCTGCCACTGTACATGCCGGGGGCCGGGTATCCGATTGCGAGCCGCAACCGGGATGGCATTTCGCGAGTCCTCCCCGATTTCCTTTGCCCCAGCGACCCGCTGCGGACTCTCAAGGACGGGATGGGACCATCGAATTATGCGGTCTCGACCGGTTCGGGGATCGATGGTGGAAGCCCTTTCCAAAGCGATGGGATCTTCTACGTCAATTCGCGTACCCGGATCGCCGATATCCTCGATGGGGCATCGAACACGACGCTGCTTTCCGAGAGCCTGCTCGGACGCGATACGACTCGTTTGCCCAGTGGGGCTTTTGCTGGGAGCGATCCCAAGCGGAGCTATAAGTTTCTGTTAAGCTTCTTCGGCCCTCCGAACCTGACCGATGCCCGCTGCCAAGGCTCACAAACCTTCAATTCAGCGCTGGGAAACGGCAACGACCCGCGAGGATTTGCCTGGTGTAGCGGTGAATACCGCAGCACCTTGTACAATCACTACTATCCGCCGAATACCAAGCTCTTCGATTGCATCACCTCGGTGACTGTCGATCCGACGCCGCCTCCGGATCGGCCGAGCCTGTATGCAGCTTACGGTTGGCGAGCAGCCAGGAGTTTACACACCGGCGGTGTCAATGTTTTCTTTGCCGATGGTCACGGGCAATTCATCGCCGAGGCGATCGACCTGGAGAGCTGGAAGGCCTTGTCGACCCGCGATGCAGCCGATAATTTCGGTGAATGACCTTCGGTGAATGACCGACTGGGGGCCGAGAGCGGTCCGACGCAAGGCAAAAGATACCGGCCTGCCTCGCGTGGCCGCTAGGGGCTTCGCAGCGCCTGATCGAGCGGTTGCCCATCCGCCGCCAGGCCGTTCAAACCCAGCAGCTTGGCGATGGTCGGCGCGATATCGATATTTTCGATCCCCTGGAGCTTCACCCCGGGGCGAATCCGCGGTCCCCAAAGCACGCACATCGCGTTCATCTTGGGGTTGCTGGCGAGGTAGCCGTGTGATCCGAGCGAAGCCTTGGCTTCGGTATGGGTAGCGACCGCCGTGTCACCCTCCGCCGAAGCCGATACCGAATAGCCTTCCTTCACCACCAGCACCGCATCGGGCGCTTGGTCGTACTCGCGCGGCAACGGCAATCCCAACTCGCCGAAACGGTCGGGCAGGACCAGCTCCACCACCTCGTCGCTCGCGCGAAATAAGGCTTGCAACCGCAGACGAAGCGAGGGGGCTTCCGCAGGGTTAGTGATGTAAACCAGGCCGATCCCCCCTTCGGAAATGACATGCGCCTGGGCTTCGACGATTTTCCCTTGATCGATCTTCAGCAAGCCAGCATCCCGCAGGATCACGTTCGGTTTGAAGACCGAAGGGGTGGTAATGAATCCATGATCCGAGACGACGATCCAAGTTGTCCGGTCCGAGATTCCGGCCATCTCGGCTGCCTCGATCAACCGCGACAAGCACAGGTCGGCATAGGCATTGGCCGTATATCCACCCGGGGTCTGCGGGCCCAGCGTATGATGGGTACTATCGACGTTGAGCAAATGGACCAACAGCAAGTGGGGACGACGGTCGCGAATGAGGTGGCAAGCCGCCTCGGTCCAGACCCAATCGCGGGCCGCCCCGCTCTTGCCGCCGAAGGCTTTGTCGGTTTCATCCGCCAACAGCCCCATCGTCAGCAATTCAGCCCGCAACCGTGGGGTGGTGTAGAGCAGCGACTCGGGGGTATCAGGAAAACGGTCGTCGAAAGCGGTCGACTCGCGAGTGCAAGGCCAATTGATCTCCCCGGTTCGCAAACCAGCCGCATGGGCCAAGTCGACGACGGTCGTCACCCGCACCAACTCCTCCCGCGATCGTTTGGGATCGATCCTTACCGGCACCCCAATCCCGCCGCGAACCAACATTCCATTGGCCAGTACCCCATGCTTCTCCGGACGCACCCCACTGATCAAGGTCGTATGGTTCGGCCAAGTCACCGAGGGATTCGAGACCCGCATCCCGCCATCGACGAGGGTACCTTCGCGGGCCAATTTGCGAATTGTCGGCAAAGAGGCTTTGGGATCGTCGAGCAGGTAGGAGGCCATCCCATCCAACGATACCAGTACCACATGCTGCTCCGGCTCGACCGCGCGACTCTCGGCCAGCCCATAGGACCCGAGCACTACGGCACCGACCACCCAAGACCCCGAAACGAACCAGCGCCAGGGTGTGCCAACCCAAGCCGCTGCCAGCAGCCAGCCAGGGGTAAAGGAAGGAGTGGAAGAGTTCTTCATCGCCATGGGGAGGATACTTTCGCTAGAGTTGCGCACAGCCACCGGGGCTTACCGTCCCCGGCCGCGAGGCTGCAGGTAGTACTGTTGTATGCCGATGAGGCTCATCGAACAAGCGCTGTCCGTCGAGGGGCCACCGCAGCTCAGGCGGCGAAACGCTTACCGACCGTGCGGCCTTGGGACAGCGCGCACTGCCGCCCGGGAGGCTAGCGGTCCCAATGCAAGACAGCAAACATGGCGATCCCGACATAATGGCTAGCGCTGGCCACCACCACCATCCCGTGCCACAGCGGGTGGAAATACCAGGCGCGATGATCGTTTTGGAGGAAGAGGACGCCAGCCGAATACAGCACGCCGCCCAGCAGCATACTACCGAAGCACCAACTGGACACGGCCGGATAGAGAACCATTGCCGGCAGCCACCCCAGCAGCAGGCAGCCGATCGGATTCATATCGTCAACACGATGCT
Source organism: Pirellulaceae bacterium (assembly GCA_044371435.1). Lineage (GTDB taxonomy): Bacteria > Planctomycetota > Planctomycetia > Pirellulales > Pirellulaceae > JAIYDQ01. The sequence goes on from JBILTQ010000124.1 coordinate 12,227, forward strand.
GGCTGAAGACTTTGGAAAAAAAACCGATCGCCGCTGCGCCCCATACAGCCACCAACAAAGCCACCCGCGACCATCCCGAGAGATGGCTCCAGATGAAGGGAGTGAACGTTCCGGCAATCAAGGTATAGATGACCCCTTGATCAAGGGCTCGCATCTGTTTTCTTCGGTCGGGATGACGGACAGCGTGCGATAAGGTGGAAAAGAGGTACATCGCCGAGAGGCTCACCCCGTAGACCACGCACGCCCCGACACTATCCCGCTCATGGCTGAAGGCCAACTGTGCCAACAGGACCCCGGCAGGAAGACTCAACAAAAAACCCAGACCATGAATCCAGGCGTTCATCCGTTCCTGGGCGGCGTTCTCTTCAGTCCAATGTTTCGCCATGCCGCCGACCTCCCTCGCATTCCTGGCGGAATCCTCATCCCCGGCGCAGCCGCCACACGGCGATGCATCGCTCGGCAAGGAAACCGACGAAGCCTGCTGGTATGATGCTAACCGGAGTGGCCCATCCCAGCAACCAAGGATGGGCTAAGGGAGAACCACCGTCGACGGTGGGGCTAACAGTTTGGCTAGATCCCCTGCCTGTACCAAGCGGTTTTCCATCAAAAAACAAGCATATTCGGCCATCGGGATGAACTCATTGGAGTCGACACAACCCCGCAAGGCATCCGCCGGCGAATTCCGCTCGATCGCTTGCCGCAGCCGGGCATTGACCGCCAGAAACTCGAAGATGGCTACCCGGCCGCGTGTCCCCAGCCCGCGGCAGGCATCGCATCCTTGGCCGATAAAGGCCGGCCCTCGCCAGTCGGCCGGGACCACCCCCAACGAGTGCAGACGGTGGATGGTTTCCTGCGGCAAGCCTGTCTCCACCACGCATTGCGGACAAATCCGCGGCGCCAACACTTGGGCGGTGATGAATTTCAAGGCCGCCGCCCTCAGGTAGGACTTCACCCCCAGGTCGCGCAGCCGGGTGATCGCATCCAGGGTCGAATAGGTGTGCAGCGAGGACATCACCAGATGCCCCGTCGTCGCCGCCTCGGTGGCGATGACCGCCGATTCCGCGTCGCGGATTTCGCCGACAAGAATCACATCCGGGTCCTGGCGCAGGATCGAGCGGAGGGCCGAGGCGAAATCGAAATCGATCGCGCGGTTGATTTGCACTTGGGTGGCGAAGTCGAGTTCATATTCGATCGGATCTTCAATCGTCACGA
>JBILTQ010000246.1:0-8256 GCA_044371435.1 Pirellulaceae bacterium
CCATCGTGCCAGCGTAGAGAGTCGTCGTTTTGCCACTGCCGGTCGGACCACAGACCAGGATCAAGCCGTGCGGCAAGCGGTACATCGATTTAGCCATGGCGGCTACCGGTTCCGACGGTATCAGAGCATCGAAGCGATCGAGGTGCAGTCGCGGGTTGAGCAGCCTGAGGGCAACCTTCTCACCACCTTTGCAAGGCATCACCGCCAGGCGGATCTCGATCTTCTCTTCCTCGGCCATCAAGACGAAACGGCCGTCTTGGGGTAAGCGACGGTTAGTGATATCCAGATCGGCCATGATCTTGAGCCGGGAAACCAGTTGCGATTGCAACGCCGGGCTGGGAATCTCTTCGATGACCGCCATGTTGCCATCGATCCGCATCCGGATCCGAGCGGCCTCCCCACCTACTTCGAAGTGGATATCGCTGGCTTTGAATTCCAAGGCGGTGCGAAAGGTCCGGTCGAGGATCACCGCTGTCTCGCGATCGCCCAAATCGAGCGATTGGCCGTTGCTTCCTGCATACCGCAACTGCCGTTGGTCACTATCCCCCCGACCGCCCTCCTCCCCCAACTCGGCCCGCAACCGAGTAGCGATGCTGCGATCGAAATCGGTCTGACTGATGGCGGCCCATTCCAGATGGTAATCCTTGAGGACGTTGATCAGGAAATTCCGAGCGACAGGATCATAGGGATCCACCATTGCCACCCGCAGCATGTCCCTGTCCCCAGAGACGACAACCGATTTGGTGTAGAGCGCAACCCGAGGCGGAATCCGCTGGCTGGTTTCGCGATCGGCATGGATCTCCTCGACTTCGATCAGCGGGATCTCGATGGCCCGCGCGTTCTGTGAACGGGCATAGATCGCCATCCCCGTACACAAGGCCAGACTCATGAAAGGGAAATTGCTGAGCAGCGCCTTGAGGTCGCTTTGATGCAGCACCAACAACCTCCCCGCCATCAAGGACCGCACGTTCCCGGTCCGCTGACCACCGCTAAGGATAGCCACCTCGCCGAAGTAATCCCCTGGTCCAAGCCGCCGAATCTCCTTCTCGAAATTCAGGGCCTCCTGGCGCAAGATCACTTGGAAAACGCCGGATAGGATGATGTAGAACTCATGCGCCTCATCGCCAGCACGGAAGATCCATTCCGCGGCCGTCACCTCGCGTTCGCGTACTCGTTCGCATACCCGCGCCAAATCCGCCTCGGTAAACTCGCGAAACAACGGGACCGAACGCAGCACCGACAACAGATCGGGATTGGGCTCCATGGGACCGACCGGCTCCTGGGATCGATATCGCAAACCCTTATTGGAATCGATGGGCAGGCCTCCTTCAAGTTACTGACCGCTACCATACAACGCTATCCGTCCAAGCCACCATCGGTGCGAAACGCAGCCGGTCCACGGGAAGGCCAACTAGCGGGGCCGACTGCCTTTGGGCTAAAATACGCAACGTCGGTTGCCGGGGGCGTTGGATTCACCCTCCTGTTGCTGGCTAAGCTTGGGGCTGAGCGGTCCGTCGTGGTTGATCGCAGCCAAGGCATTCGCTTTTTTGATTGGGTCTATCCATGCCATCGGAAAAGGGTTCGTTGATTCTAGCTATCGTGTTGATCGCGGTGGGCAGCGGCTGGTTGCTCAGCAACCTCGATATCTTCCCGCGAATTGATTGGGTATGGACCTTGGGGCTGGCGATGGTCGGTGGTTTGACTTTTGTCCTGTCCGGCTATGACAAATTCTCGATGGTGGTCGGCCCCTTCTTCCTGCTGTCCAGCCTCTTATCGGCATTGCGGCAGATGGGTTGGCTGAAAGCGGAGGTCGAAGCCCCGGGGTTGATCATCGCTACCGGGTTACTGCTGTTGTTGGCTCGTTCGCCAGCGATCCCCGTGCCCCAATGGATCGGACCGACGTCGTCTCCGAGATCGTGATGCGGACGGCGTTGGCGTTCATTGCCGACGATCCGCTGAAAAAGCCGCCGGCGATGGACTGTTGCTCCAACGTCGCCGCGGGCGATCGTCGACCGCATCCATTCCCTTGCGAACAGGAAAAGGATGATGACTACCAACTACCACTACCTCTTGGATTTAGTAAAGGAAGCGACCCCGCCCCAGGATGGGATCGTGAGCCGGACGATTTTCCAGGACCCCTCGGTGAAGGCGGTCTTGTTCGGTTTTGCGCCGGGACAGGCCCTTACCGAACACACCACCGCCAAACCAGCGATGCTGCTCTTCCTCCAAGGCGAAGCGCACCTTGGATTGGGAACGGACCAACACGAGGCCCGCGCCGGAACCTGGCTTCACCTGCCGCCCCATCAACCGCATGCGATCACCGCCCGCTCGGCTGTCGTCATGCTGTTGCTGCTCTTCCAGGGGACGGCCGCTCCTCAAGGCATCGCGGAATGATCCCCAGGCCCGGTGGCCGAGCCGCCTGGCCTGGTGGCTTCATCGCAACGGAACTTTGTCGGCGATGTAGATATCGACCTGCTGACCGACGACGGCTTGCAGCGTTTCGGGGGCGACCCGATAGATCACCTGCAGGACGCGGGTATCGACCCGCTCACTGACGGTACCGGTCAAGGAGCGTTTAGGAATCACCAGCGGCTCGGTGCGTACATAGTGCAACGGGACGCGAAGTTCGGGTCGACCACGGACCGAAGCGTAGGCCGCCGCTTGCGGGGTGAAACGCGGGATCTCCGATTCATCGATGTCCACTCGGATGTGAAGCGGTTGGGTCACCCCTAGCGTGATAAGCGGGGTGGCCAGGATCGAAGCCGGAATAAACTCACCGACCCGGATCTTGACGCTCAAGACGGTTGCATCTTTGGGGGCGAGGATCGTCCGCAGGTCGAGATTGGTCTGGGCCCGCTGCACACTGGCCCGCGCCTGCTCGACCGCCGCCCGCTGGACTTCCATACTGGCTGCGATCGGCTCGCCAGCCAACAGATCCAGGTTCGCCCTCGCTTCATGTAGCCGCGCATCGGCCTCGAAACGCCGAGCTTTGGCGGTCTCCCAATTCAAGCGACGCAGGTCGACTTCTTCCTCCGACAGGGCGAAGTTCCCTTGGATGGCGTCCGCACGCTCATACTCGCGCTCCGCATTGGCCTCGGCCGCTCGATACTGATCCACCAAAGCCTGGGCTGCCTCGACCCGCGCCCGCTGCGGTTCGAGCTGCGCCTGCAACTCGGCCAGCCTGGCCGTTTGCGCGGTCAGTTCAGCCTGAGCGACCGTCAGATCGGCCAAGGCCGAGCGACGATCCAGACGCAGCAGCGGCGCCCCCTGCACCACCTGGTCCCCCGGCTCGACACACACCTCCTCCACCACCCCCGGCAACTGCGACCCGATGACCGTTGCCTCCCCCTCCGGCTCGACAATCCCAACCCCACCGATGAAACTCGCAGCCGGTGGGTGCGCCGCCACCGATAAGCTGCTAGGTGAGGTCGGCGGCAACCGGCGCACCTCGCCAAGCTTCTCCCGGGGAGTGTTGCTTCCAATGAAGTAGATGGCCAGGGCCAACAGACCAGCGGCCAAGCTGACCGAAGCGATGGCGAAGAACGCGCGAAAAAAGCGTTGCATGATGAAAAAGCCTCTTCCTCAATCGCTGGGCGGGGGATCAACCTGAAGGATACGGCCATCGGACATGGTCGCGATATGGTCGGCGAAAGAAAAAATCCGATGATCATGGGTAACGACAATCACCGCTCGATCCGCCGCGTCGGCCACCTCGCGCAGCAGCGTCATCACCGTATGCCCGGTCTCCGCATCCAGCGAAGAGGTGGGTTCATCGCAGATCACAATCCGCGGGTCATGGGCCAACGCCCGAGCGATGGCCACCCGCTGCTGCTGGCCGCCGGATAGCTGGTTCGGAAACTTGCTGCGATTGCTCGTCATCCCCAGTCGATCCAGAATCAGGTCGCTCGACCGCCGTGCTTGAGCCAAAGTCCTTCCTTGAACGACCAGCGGTAACGCTGCGTTCTCGGCTGCCGTCAAGGCTGGGATCAGATTGAACTGCTGGAAGATGAATCCTAAATATCGCGCGCGAAAATCGACCAGACGCCGACCGCGAAGCTGCGAAAGATTGGCGTTGAGCAACTGGATACTGCCGGCAGTCGCGGTCAGCAAGCCAGCGATCACCGATACCAAAGTCGTCTTGCCGCAGCCGCTCGGTCCCACCAGGAAGGTGGTCGCCCCCAGCGGAATATCGAGATCGATCCCCCGCAACACCTGCACCCGCGAACTACCTTCGCCGAAATCCTTGACTACCCGACGACAACGGACCGCGATCTCCGGTAAGGCCTGCGAATCCAGTCCAAGCTCCGACATCCCAACGTCTCCCGTTCAACCGCGAAAGACGATGGCAGGGTCGACGAACAACAACCGCCGCATCGCTACCAGCGAAGCCAGCAGGATAATGGCGGCAGCGACCCCACCCGAGGCCAACCCGATCTGCCAGGGGAGGAAAAAGCCAGCGAAGTTAGGATTGCGACCGGCAAACTCAAAGAAGCTGGCAGCCCCGCACAATCCCACACTGTAACCGACGAAGCCGACCACCAGCGCTTGGACGAAGACCATGGCCATCAACCGTGAATTACGGGTACCGATCGCCTTGAGCACCGCGAAGTGCCGTAAATTTTCCAGAATGAAAAGGTTGAACATTAACCCGACCACCGAAACCCCCACCAGGATCCCCAAACCGATCACGGTCCCGAAACTTACCGGAATCCCGGTATTCCTGAGGACATAGTTGATCGCCAACTGCCGGAACTCCTCGGACGGTAAGGCCTGTAGCCCCGTCCGCTGATGGATCCGTTGAGCTACTTCGACCGGCCCGTGCTCGGGCACGGATCGCGCCAGGACGAACGACATTTGATTGCGACCATTGTTGGTATATTGCAAAGCCTGGGAATATCGGGTGAAGAAGGTGATCGCCGAGGTAAATTTCGGCGAATCCTTGACGATGGCCACCACCACCGCTCGACGATCGTTGAGCTCGACGGTTTTCCCCAGCGTGAGCGGTTCGTTGCCCCAGACTTTATTGAAGCCATCCCGACCCACCGCAACCGCATCCGGCCGCCGCAGGTCGTCGATCGTCCCCATCACCACCTCGGGCGGCGAGCCGATCAATGAGGCATCATCGACCCCGATCAGGATGGCCGACTCCAGCTCGCCGCGATCGGTGCGAATCGTGGCATTGGATTTAAAGAACGGTACCGCCCATTGGACCCCGGGAACGCCCCGCACCCGCCCCAGCTCGGTATCGCGCAGCGGGAAAATAGTCTCGAGGTTCTTCACCCCCGGGTCCATCACCCAGATATCGGCCTCCGGGACATCGACAATGATGGCGGCCGCCCGCGACAGCAAGCCAAGGAAGATACCCATCTGCTGATTGATGAGCAGAGTAGAAAAAGCTACCCCCAAGATCAGACCAAGGTACTTGGCGCGATCATGGAAAAGCATCTTCAAGGCGATAGCATACATCTTGTGGCTACTCGATCCGCTTTTATAATAAATCGAATTATGTATGAATTCGGTGTAGATAACAAGGGAGGTCAGGGCGGCGTCGGGCTCCCTAGCCGGCCTCGCGGGCGACCGAAAGAACCGGCCTTGCGGCAGCGGATCCTGGAGGCGGCTGGCGAACTGTTCGCGGTCGCCGGCTACCATGCCACCGCCATGGATGCCATCGCCAGGCAGGCCGTGGTTTCCAATCGGACGGTATACAGCCATTTCCCGAACAAAGAAGGGGTGCTGTGGGCGGTGATCGAGCGGGAAGATCTCAGCTGGCTGGCTGCCATCCCCTCCAACCCGCCGGACAAGCCCCGGCTTTTCCAACGTGAAATCATCGCCTGGGGGGAAAGCTACCTACGCTGGTTGTCGTCGCCCCAAGTCATGGCCTTGCGGCGCGTGATGATCAGCGAAGGGACCCGCCTACCAGACCACGCCCGGTACTACGCGGCCCGTACTCTTCAACCGATCCAGGACAGACTCGCAAGCTGGTTGCAGCATGGCCACCACCACGCCTGGCTGGCCTGTCGCGACCAACAGCAAGCTGCCGCCGAATTGCTCGCGCTCTGGCAAACACCTTGGTACCTGCCCCGGTTGCTGGAATGGAAAGGCAACCTCTCGCGGAAAGAAGCCCAAGCCTTCGCCGAAGCCGGTTGGCGAAGCTTCCTTCGAGGCTACCGCCGCTAACTCCACTCCAGACCAAGCTGGCATAGCTCACGCTTCCACCCGAACACCATCGGCTGCGGCGATCTACCCGGCACGCTCGTTACCGTTAGTCGGTCTTCATCCAGAACGGGGCGGCCACGAACCAAGCAATACACGCCGCCAGCATGACCCGCTGCATCGAGAGCAGGTCGAGCTGCCCCCACATAAACAACAGCGGTGGTAACAACGTCCCCAGCAAAGCCAGGTAGCCTATCCCTCTCGCCCCAAGCCGCCAGCGTTGGCTGAGGGGACGATGCGCTCGATCGGCCGGCGATCTTTGGTCAGCGTTCATGATCGATGCGCGTTCCCTTCAGCCAACGGTTTCAGGGTAAGTTTGGTCAACAAGAAATATAGCAGGCCGCACGCCAAGGCTGCCGGCAAGGGCAGGTACGAGGCGAAGATATCATGCCAGCGATAGAGGTAAAGGGCGATGGCGACCGGTAATAACCAAGCCACCAGAACGCTCCAATTCACCGAAAGTCGGTAATGGAAGGCGGGATCGGTAGGCAAACCGAAGCGACGAGCCAGAAAATGATCGACGATGATGATCGCTCCCACCGGCGCCAGGATCGTTCCATAAAGCCCGACGAAGCCTAGCAGGTTCATGGCAAAGGCGGGGAAAATACCGGCGGCGATGCAGACCAGACCGGCGACCAGGGTGCTCATCTCGCGGCTCATCCCCGGCCATATCCCCTGGAAGGCCAACCCCGCCCGATAGATGGTCGGGTTGGCTGTCGTCCAACCGGCGATCACGATACAGATCAACCCGGCCCACCCGACGGCGTCATGGACCATCGTCCCCGGATCCTTGCCTACCACCGGATCCACCCCTCGCTCCCGTACCCAATAGACCAACAGCAAGGCGGCACAGATCCAAGCCAGATAATGCCCGAGGAACATACCGGCCGCCGAGGCGTAGCCGGCCCGCGGCGAACGAGCGAACCGCAGCACCGACAGATCCGACATCCCCAAATGCATGGCTGCATTGCAAAACCAGGCAAAGAATACCACCCCCCAAAAACTGATCTTCTCCTCGGTCCCGGCCGGCGGACTCAACAACCCCCACACGTCCACGCTGTTCAAGCGTCCCAGCGTCACCATGGCACAGGCTAAAAAAACCAGGAACATCCAAGGAGCAGCGTAATGGCCGACTTTGGCAATCAGGCTATAACCCAACATCGCCACCAGCGTCATGGCCATACCGATCACCACACAGGTCAGCACCCATCCCGGCCCGGTCGGCAAGGTCGAGGCAAAGGTCGGCATCTTCATCGTAGGGAAGAACGGCCCGACCGCTGTCGCCGAGACCGTGATCATGGCCCCCGCCAAAAAACAAAAGAGGACGCCGTTCGCCAGGTTGTAAACTTTGACCAAAAGCGGTCCAGCGATCTTCTCCAGCTTGTAATACAAGGTCAGGCGTTCGTGCGTGGCGATCTCGGCGGTCAAGAAACGCCAGGTCAACACCGCCAACAAGTTCCCCAAAAGCAAACCGAAGATCAGGCTGAAGGCCGAAGCTCCCCAAGCAACGAACAAGGGACCGATCATGAACTCGGTCCCAGCCGTGTGCTCCCCGGCATACATTCCCCAAAAGGCGGAAGGCCCCTTCAACGCCTGATCGGGAACCCGCTGCCGTTCGTATTCCGATCCGCTACCCATCGATTCATCAGTCATCCCAAAGCTCTCCTAACGATCGCTGCGTCGGGCTAGTACGGTTTGCTCGTAATGCCGGACCTCGTCAAGCCAACGCTGGCCCACCGGGACATCTGCCGTCCGACAATAGTGATCCCAGACCGCAGCCCACGGCAAGGCCTTGGCTTCCTCCATCCAGCCCAGGCGACCAGTCAGGTCCAACGCCCGCTCCGCCGCCTGGAGTGCAGGCGGCTCGAGCAAGGCGATCAACAGCGCCTTGAGCACGCTCCGCATCCCGATCACCCAGGCTGCAATGCGATTGATGCTGGCATCAAAGAAATCCAAACCCAATTGCACGCGTTCCCACCATCCATGGCGAACCACTTCGGCCATCATCGCCTGCAAGGCGTCATCGAGGATCACCACGTGATC
>JBILTQ010000412.1:0-4737 GCA_044371435.1 Pirellulaceae bacterium
GACGTGCAGCAACAGCCGCGGGACATACGTCAACGTCGATGACAGCTTGTCGGCAATCGACTCCGTCGGATGGAAATGGCCGGCGTCCAAACACAGCATCTTCTGATGCTTGATGGCATAGCCAAAATAAAATTCGTGGCTACCTACCACATAACTCTCGCTTCCAATCCCAAACAACTTGCACTCCACCGCATCCGCATGATGCCTGGTCGAAAGCGGGGGGCGGAAGATGGCGTCGAGCGACTCGGCCAGACGCTCGCGCGGGGCCAAACGATCCACCGGTATGTCCTTGTAACCATCAGGGACCCAAATATTCGTGGTGGTGGGCGTCCCCAGCGCCTCGCCCATCACCGCACCGATTTCACGACAAGCCAGGCAGTGAGCGATCCAGAACGAGCGGATACTCTCTTGGGGATGGCTCAAGGTGAACCCGTCGGCGGCCAAGCGATGGGCAAAGCAGGTGGGATTAAAGTCTAACCCCAGCCCCTCTTGCTTCGCCCAAGCGATCCAGCCTTGAAAGTGCTTGGCTTCGATTGCGTCGCGATCGACCCGTTCCCCGGCGAATTCACCGTAACAAGCGTGGAGGTTGAGCCGGTGCCGTCCGGGAATCAACCGCAAGGCTTGCTTGAGATCCTGCCGCAACTCCGCTGCCGTTCGGGCCTTTCCCGGATAGTTGCCAGTCACCGCTAACCCGCCCCCCAAACCCTCCTCGGTTCCCTCAAACCCGGTGACATCATCTCCCTGCCAGCAATGCATCGAGATCGGAAGGGTCGACAACCGCGCGAGAGCCGCTTCGGTATCGACCCCGACCTCGGCATAGCATTCCCGAGCAACAGCATAGGCCTGCTTCCCTGATTTGACGGCGGGGACCATGACAATGAGGTTGCTTTCCTAGGACAAACGGGTGACCCAGCCCAAAAAAACCGGACTAGGCATGATCGACGATTCGAGCCTTCCTCGGGCGGTGCGACGGGGAAGGAAACCAGACCCATCGCTGGATGCCTGACCTGGCCAATCCCGGCGAGCGTAATGTAGGGGATAAGCGTCGCCCTCGCAATCAACCCCGAGCCGCGGCCCCCCTTGGAGAGCTGGACGCTCCTTGCCGCCTTAGGCCCATGCTAAACTTGTCCCGTCACCTCGAACTCCTCACTCCCCCTCGCAGCGTCAATCCTCCCATGCCAGCAGCCTCGATACTCTCCCGCCCATGCCTTGTCGTGACCAGCTTCTGTTTGTTGGCAACCTCGCTCTACCCGCCTTCTCCTCGGAATAGCCTGGCTGACGAAACAGATACGGTGGTCCTGGAAATCGAACCCTCGACCGCGTTCCCAAGAAATTCGGAGGGAGCGTTTGTCTCTCTGGCTTCCAAGCGGATCCTCTTTGCCTACACCCAGTTCTACGGTGGTGCTCGCGATGAAAGCCCCGCCCGTATCGTGGCTCGGTATTCGGATGACGGCGGTCGCACCTGGAGCTCGACCGATCAAGTCCTGGTCGAGAACGAAGGGACCGCCAACGTCATGAGTGTTTCTCTGCTGCGTTTGCAAAGCGGTACCTTAGCCCTGTTTTATCTGCGCAAGAACAGTTGGATCGATTGCCGACCCTTGGTGCGTTTCTCGTCCGATGAGGGCGCAAGCTGGAGTGAACCTCGCGTGATGACCCATGCCCCCGGGTATTTCGTGATGAACAACGATCGAGTCATCCAGCTCCGCAGCGGCCGCTTGGTAGCTCCACTAGCCTTCCATCGAGCCCGAAACGATGCCCCGCACCAAAGCTCATCCTTCGATTCCCGCGCCATCGCGTTGTGGCTCCTCTCGGACGATGAGGGCCTGACGTGGCGAGAAGCCAAAGACTGGTTGAGTTTACCGGTGACGAATACCCGTACCGGCTTGCAGGAACCAGGGGTGGTGGAGCTCACCGATGGAGAACTGCTCTCCTGGTTCCGCACCGACCAAGGCGAACAATGGTTCAGCCGCTCCAGTGACAGCGGAGAGCATTGGAGCCTGCCGGTCGCCAGCAGCCTGCTATCGCCGGTGGCACCCGCCAGCATCCAGCGATGGCCGGATTCGCCATGGCTGCTGGGGGTCTGGAACGACCACTCCACCGACCTTGCCGCGGCATCCGGCAAGCGGACGCCCCTGGCCGCCGCGCTCTCGCTCGACGCCGGCGCAAGCTGGGGGTACCGCAGGTTGCTGGAATCTGATCCGGAGGGCTGGTACTGCTATACCGCTATCGAAGCCACCTCCGAGGCGATCCTCCTGGCTTACTGCGCTGGCGATGCCACGGTCGGAAAGTTGAACCGCTTGCGCATCCGCCGCCTGCCGATAGCGTCGTGGTCACTTCCCCCAGCTACCGCGGGCGACAACCACCTCGACCGCCGTCCATGAAACGCAACGGCGGTAGAGGTAAGCGAAGGAGCTTAGGAAGAAGTTTGCAGCTCGCTCTCGCTAAGGCCAACCTGCCTTTGCCGAGCCGAACGAGCTTCGCTGTAGCTCACCAACCGCTGCGACTCCGGATCCCACAGGTTGGAGCGAAAACAAGCAACAATGTCGCGAGGGTGCAAGCTAGTCGAGGCCGGTTTCCGTAACTCCGCGATCCCCGCCATCGCCTCAGGTAATCGGTAAAACGGTATCTTGGCATTCAGATGATGGATGTGGTGATAACCGATATTTCCGGTGAACCATTGCATCAACGCGTTCGTCTTGAGGTAGCTCGACGACTGCAAAGCCGCCGAGGCATGCGTCCAATCTTCCTTGGCATTCAACTTACAGCCAGGAAAATTATGCTGGGCATAAAACAGGTAGGCTCCCAAACCGCAAGCAACCCACAACGGGACGATCAAGCCCAACAATAACTTGTCAACGCCCCAGATGTAGAGGTTGACTACCAGAATTACATGGAGGAGGATCGCCATCGCCGAGTCCTTGTGCAGACGCGGTTGAATCCACAGCGAGCGGAGGCACATCCCACCCATAAAGATGGTGAGATAGCCCAAGCCGATCGTCAGTGGATGCCGAGCCACACGATACTTCAGTCGCTCGATAGCCGAAGCATGGGCATACTGCTCGCACGACAGGGTAGGAAACGACCCGATGCTGCTCATCAGGTCCTTGGCGTTGTGCTTGTGATGGTGATCGTGCGAACGATTCCAGACGCTGGGCGGGCTCAACACCAGCAACCCATAGGTGTTCATGATCAGCTTGGCCAACGACGAGCCGACAAAGATGGTGTGGTGCTGGAAATCGTGATACAGAATAAACAGACGAACGACCAACAGCCCGTTGATTCCGCTGAACAACACCCGCCAGGCCAGCGGCAGCGGTGCCAGACAAGCGGCCAAGGTAAGTCCGTAGAGGCCCAGGGTAATCCCCAGCAGTCGCCAACTTCGCCACACATCCTCGGCGGCAAAGGCCTTGGTGGCGATCAACAGCTCTTTCTCCGTCCGCATCCAGACAACTCCCAAGTTTCTAGGGTAAGCTTCGGACGGCTGGACCGACCACCGCGCCAAGACGGTCTAATCCGATCACCTTCGGAAGTGGTGGCAGGTTCGATGAAGTCGGCGGCGACCGCAAGCCCAAAACCTCAACTTATGGCGGAATCTGCGGAAAGTTCACTGTTTTTTCTTACCCAACCCGTCCAGTCCCGGCTCCCAACGCGACCGGATGCTTCCCCACGGCAACCACGCCCCAGCAGCACGCCAGGCAAAGGCAGGGAGAGCGCCGCCTCGCCCGTGGGTACTTGCAGGGGAAGACGGACCCGGCGAGCTGGCTCCCGAGCGGGCGGTCGCCAGCCATCCCCAACGGCAACCGCCGTCGCCTCGGCCACCCCCGCCGACCGTCAAGGCGGATGGGCGGTGGGATCAAAAGGCCAGCTGCTTCGGAAAGAACTCATCCCAGAGATCCTCGTAAAAATCCCGCAGCTCGGCTTCCTCGCAGCGTTCCTCACACTTGGTGTAAAGATCGTACGGGTTGAAAGCCCGCACCGCCTCGATGAAACGGCGGTCTTGGTCGTTCATCAAGTGGCCATACGCTCCTTCCCGATGCGCCGGATAGAACGAATGGTAACGGATCATATACAGCGCCTCCGGCGGCAGATAATCCTTGGTGACATGATACATATACTCGTCGTGCCCCCACGACATCAGCACCTGATCCAGACCGCACCCCTCCTCGTAGATTCCGCACGGCGTTTGATAGATCGCTACCTGCCGATCAGGATTATCCTCGAGAAACTCGTACCAGACGATCTGCTCCGCGTAAGCGCAGCCAACCGGGAAAGTATCGCCGACCACCGCCCATTGCGGTTCGCCGAAGAGGCAAAGCACCTTGCCGAAGTCATGGATCAGCCCGGTTAGGATAAACCAGCGCGGATGGCCGTCGCGGCGAATGGCCTCGGCCGTCTGCAGCAGATGATCGATCTGCGGCAGGCTGGTATCGGGATCGCTGTCGTCGATGAGGGTATTGAGGAACTGCAAACCGTCCCAAAGCCCCATCCGCTTGCGATTCAAGCCGAGGAACTGAGCCCGCTTGGCCCGAACAAAATCGAGCGTTTGATAGCGATGATGTAGACGATAAAACTCCTTGACCGCCGGCTTGGTCTCCGCGCGATAATCGCGGAAAGTGGACTTGGACTTGGGCGCGAGCGACGATGTCCCGGCCGCCGGTTCCGGATAACGCTGCAAGAGATCCTGCTCCCATGCATCGAGCGAAGGGAGCGGATGGGCGACGCTCGTCGCTAGGGGCT
>JBILTQ010000274.1:0-7708 GCA_044371435.1 Pirellulaceae bacterium
TCCAGCGGGCTAGAAGCCCCACGACGGCTGTGGGCGGAGAAGAAGACAGACCTGTATAAGCGGGTGCTCGACCTGCCGGCGGTGGCCGATCCAGGGACGACGTTCGCCTACAGCGAGGTCCACCTGTATGCCTTCGGCGAGTTCTTCAAACGGAAGCTGGCGGTGAGGGCCCAGGCGGCGGGAACGAAACCGGAGCGGCCGTGGGATTACCTGAATCGGAAGATCCTCACCCCCCTCGGCATTACCGACCTGAAATGGGGCACGGACGGGTCGGGTAATCCGGCGCTGGGTGATGGAGCTGTGCTGACGGCCCGGCAGTGGGCAAGGTACGGCGAGTTCCTGCGGTTGGGAGGGGAGTGGGAGGGCAAGCAAATTGTACCCGAGGATCTGCTATCTGAGTGCTTCGCGAGTTCGAAGGCGAACCCAGCGTACGGCATAACACTCTGGTTGAACAAGGCGTCGGACAATTTAAATACAGCCGTCGCGGATGCCGCCGGAGCCGGCCGGATGCGGTCGTCGGACCAGGTGAGCGCGAAGGGTATTGTCCCTGGGCGACTGCCCGACTTAGTAATGGCGGCCGGTGCGGGGCAGCAGCGCTTGCTGGTAAGCCCAGCCGAGAAACTGGTAATCGTCCGGTTCGCCAACGCGGACATGCCACGGCTGGTGATGGCGGGCGAATATGCAAAGCTGCACCTCGACTTTAAAGACGAAGAGTTTTTCACGAAGCTACTCGGTCCGGCCGTAAGGTAGCCGGTCCGAATAGCCTAAACACCGGACCAAGTGCTTCAGCAGACACCGTCATTTAGTTCGTTGCCCACGCTAAGGTTCCCGAGGCGGGGCTGCTGAGCTTCGCCGTTCGGAGAAAAAGATTGATCGTGGTAGAGGTGGTTTATTATGTGGCGGCGAGTGTGGATGGCTATATCGCCACCGCGGACGGGGCGGTGGACTGGCTTGCCCCGTTCCACACGCCCGGAGACGATCACGGGTACGCCGCCTTCCTTGCGACCATCGGCGGGATCGTCATGGGCCGCCGCACCTACGACCAGGTAAGGGGGCTCGGGCCATGGCCATATACCGGGTTTGATTGCCGGGTAGTCACTTCCGGCCCGCTGGAGGAAACGCCTGATCGGGTCGCCCCGGTGGCCAGCCCGGCCGAGGCATTGGCAGGGTGGGCCGACCGTCGGGTGTGGCTTGTGGGTGGCACCACCTTGCTGGATGGGTTCCGTGCGGCTGGGCTGGTGAGGGAGTACCACGTGTTCGTCATGCCGGTAATCCTTGGGGCCGGTGTGCCACTCTTCCGCACGGGTCCAGCGGCCAGCCTGCGGCTAATCTACGCGGAAAGCCAGCCGTCCGGCATCGTCGAGCTCCGGTACCGGGTTGCAGACGCCGAAGGAAGCGTTGGACCAGAGCCGCGATCTGGTCTGGGAGAATGGTGACGTTGACTCGTCGCGGCCTGGTCAACGCCATCGTTCGTCGGACTTCGCTCGACGCGATGAGAATGTACTGGGTAGGATTTGACGGTGAGCGTCGAATTTGACAAGCTAGTTACGCTCACGTCGCTCCAACGCAAAAAACAATGGCGTCGGTGAGGGATATGAGCGTAACGGACCGAGGATTCGCTCCCCGATCCTCGTCAAGCTATTTTGGGAAATAGAACTTGAAGCCAACGAACTTTTCAACGCAGCGGACAGTAATCGATTCCGCCTGAGCGAAGAGTCCGGAATGTTGCTGGACGAGTTCGATCCATAGAATCAGCCGGTAACAAGGACGCCTAACCAAGCCTTGCAGCAGAATCGCGATGATGTCTGGCGGTATTGAGAATCGATTGGCTGCGATCTGCTGAAGGCGGCCGTTACGCAAAGAATCACAATGACACTTGAGACATCAACCTGGCAAACGATCGACGCGACAGGTTTCAAGCCCGACTACATCGACGTGCCAGGAAATGATCTCCGCTCATACGGTGCTTCAGTGGTTGTGGACGACCTTACTGAACGATACGCCCTCTTGCCCGATGCGCGTCACTTGCCATTCGTAAAATACTTCGCGATTTTCTTTCTACCATTATTTGTCGCCATTGCGTTCGCGTTCATGCCAGGACCCGAGAAATGGTTTTTTGTGATCGGTGGTCCCATTTGCGGCGGCCTCGCGTTCTCTCTGATCTATCTCCTTGCTATCTCAAGAAATCAAAGAAGGTCCGTACTTCGAATTCTATCCGAGGGAAGAGCTCGTTCGCTTGCCTCGATATGGCGTTGAGTACAACCGCGATGCCGTTGAGTCTTTGCAATGGATCACAGGCGGCTCGAAACACCGTGGCATGGATCGTGCTACTGATGTAAACTTATCTATCCGAAACAAGGACGGTGAGAAGCGTCGATACTTTCTCCTTGGTTCACCAAGGCGAAAAATTGCAATCGGAATTTCCGCGAAGCTCAAGATTCCCGTCATTGAAGTCACTCTGGGAATTCAGGGAAAACGAGACGTAGATCTAAGATGCGAGAAATAATTGCGTAACAAAATGTTGGACCCAAGCCCCCGACTAACCGTTTCGAAAGGCAAGCCTTGTTGGAGCCGGCTCGGTCAACATTGGCGTTCGGTTTGGGAAAGCAGTTATGGGGGAAAAACTACAGTCTCGAATTCTTGCTACACTTGGACGACGCAAATGGTCGTTGCTGATCGTGGGTGTGGTACTTCTGGGTGTCGGCGGCTTCGTCTATTACGCACAGTCTTCGTATTTGCTATACAGAGCGAACCGGACTCCTGGGCGGGCGTGGTCGGCTTGGGATGCAGCGGATCATGACGTAGATGGCAAGTTGACTCGTGAAGAAATGGCACGCTTTGGAAAACAAAAGTCACATCGAAATGTGGAGCAACTTTTGTGTAACTTTGACGCCGCTGACAAGGATAATGACGGAATCGCGACGCAGCAGAAAATCGTCGCCTACGGAACGAATATTGGAAGCATGGATCCGCACAATCGTCAGCAAAAATGAGTGCCACTCGATAAAGCTTCGATGACAAAAGCTCGAGACGTACCGAGCCGAATAATGCGGTCGACCGGAGGCGTTGATCGCGCGGGTTTTGAAAAAGTTGGCTTTTGGCGTCGGCCAGTTTACCGCCGTCGTTATGCCATCAACGCTGTTGGAGAAAGAAAGAAGATGAACGCGTTTGCCCTGCTCGTGGGAATTGTGCTGGTTGGTATCGCGGCGCAGGCCGTCGCCGTGGTCGTTCGCACCGGTCGGCTGGAACTATCGCGGTTCTGGTACCTGGCCCTTGGGTTGGTGCTAATGCTTCCGACTATGAGCTATCCGCTTGCGCTAGTTCGTGAGATCCAGAATCCGAACCCGCGCATCGATGCGTTCAATCTGCCCCTCACGCTGGCATGGGTTCTCGGGCTGTACTTGGTGATTCGTTTTGTGACGAGCACGCCTCGTGAGGCTCGGGTTGGAAACGTGGCATAACAACGCGAGACCGTGGACTCGCCATAAAATCGTTCTTGATGGAATGTCCAAGGTCGCGAACTGCTGATTTCGGACCTTTTTTTGAAAAGCCCGGATACGTCGACTGTTCGCCACTGTTCCCTTGTCCTCCTACCGCACATTGTTGGCTGCTCCGAGCTGAAAACCATGACGGCCTCTGAAGAAAAACGCGAATGGCTCGACGACAATATGGCTAATGGGCTCGAGAGCGAGCGAGCATCTCGTGAAAGACTTCGTTCCGACCATGCCGAGTTGTTTGCTTCCGTTTCGGCAATCCTTTTTGAATGCGATCCGATTGGGATCAACTTCGAGGACAATATTGATGAATATGACGCCGAGGCTGGCTCCATCAGTCCACGCCTTCGCGAATGCTCTACGGAAGGTGATGTCCGACGTATAATTCACGAGGAGTTCAGAAAATGGTTCTCGGATACGGCTGGAGAAGAAAGCCGATATACTGATTGCGCCCGCAAGGTTTGGGCGCTGTTGCAATCACAGCAACTTCCATAGTGCCAGATAACAACACGATGCGCGCGGAGCCGCCGACAGCATGTGTCTTGAATTGAACGATTACTCGGGCGGCCCGGTGATCGTGGTCGCTACAGTGGGCATGGCATCAAGGCGTTCCGCTAGCGTTCAATCCTTTGGCCTCAATTGAGCGGTCATGATTCTGCCAAGCTGTCTACTCATCGAAACCAAGAAATTTCCGATCATGCCCGGCGAAGATCAGGAGATCGTCAACGAACGAATGAACGGTAAGTCATTTTGTCCGTATCTCGGGTCTGTCTTGCCTGCCGCCGGCTTAAAGGTACCAGCTTTCTGCGTCGAGGGTTTGGGCTGGTGGCTAGAATTAGAACGCGGCGTATTCAAATTAGGTCTCTGTATATATTCAGAGCCCGAAGCGAAAAAGGACCCAGAGCGATACGTCCTTTTTCCATCCATACAATAGGCAAAGAAATGGTCATGGTCCAAGTTTAGAACCATTGACCAATCGACGGATGTGCTGAAACTTCTTTCTATCCTGGAGCGAATGCTGAAAAGTGAGAGAGCGATTTCGGTTGTTACGAAGCACGATGACTATCCTTTCGCATGAGGGCCAACCCTTCGTGTCAGGGGACCGCCGGCAAGCTGCGCTTGCCCGGTGGCCCTGGGCTTTAGCCTCCGCCGGCCGTTGAACTCAAACGTTCGGCGAGATGGCTTCAAGCCTACCCGTGAAAGTTGCTTGGCGTACCCTTGGTTTCGGCCTCCAATAAATGTGTCCAATCGAAAAATCAAAGGTACGCGCGGTAATTCCATAATCGTCGTCTGTTCATTCAGCGGCTGCGATTCGAACGGAAGTTTTTCTCAACTACTTCTCAATTCAAGAGAAAACGCAGAAAGCACACTTGTTTTGGATGCATCCCTTGTCGACGCAAACGAGCTTTTCGAAAGCGCGTTGATAGAAGCAGAGGGACAAGAAAAAACTTGATCGTGGTTTTGGATGGCCCATCATTTGGCTGGTGTATGGTTCTCAAGGAATTTTCAAGCAGTAGGCAAACCTTTTTACCAGGGGACTATAGTGTTCTCAAAATTGAACAAGCAAGGATGGACCATCGTAAAACCGTGAAGAAAAAAGTCACCGCTGACACCATTATACCGTGGACCGCAATCGTAAATCCGGCGGGCGCAGTCCTTTGCACCTCAGAAGGACCGGATGGAAATATCGGCTGGCGGATTGCAATAGAACAACGAAGTTTTTATCTCAAGGATCCATCTGCAGTACGCTCAACGGAATCGGATTTCGCAGAAGTCTCGCGGAAACTTGATGGATTCGCGTAATCCATTCGAACAATGGCGGAACGAGATAAGCGAGACATTTTGGTAGACCTTATGTTCACACCCGGATGAGCATGGAACAAAACGGTGCATTCAAGCCCGAGTTGCATAGTTTTCCTGATGGATGGCTTGTTGGTTCGGGCTGAATGATCGTGGTCGTTCGGCAAGACAAAGTCGAAACATATGCAAATTCATTCCATGAAGGCTGATTTGGGAGGGAGGGCTGTGCGCATGCTCATATTCATAGTGCTCGCTATGGGAGTGCTCTGCATCTTGATTTCATTGCTAATCTTGGGTTTGTCCGCTTTCGGGCTGCTCGGAATTCTCGCTGACGTAGGACCTGAAGAAAATCGCGATATGGCTATTCAATTGCTCTCTCTGGGAATCCCAGCCTTGATTGGCGGTGTGGTGTTGTGTGTGCTCGGTCTCCTAGCATTGGCTTGGAATCGCCAACGCACGGTTGCTGAACCAGACGCTGTACCGAGTGGCAGCCCCACGCAGCCTGACAGTACGGGCGACACGGTGGGGCCGCCATCGGTGGGCTGAATGGTGATCTGGAAAAAGGGGACGCAAAGTTCCTTACTTCTATGAGACGGGAATTGAGTTGAAAATCCCCATCTCAACTTTTTCTTTTTCTTGTTTTCTCTGTCGGCAGCCAAGGCCCAGCGGCGATTACGAGCGGTCTTAAGTGAGAGGTCAGGCCGTCTAGAATCCGCGCTGGCTATGAAGGATGATACATCGCGCAACAATACCCGCGTGAAGCTAGCGGAAGATGCTGTTCAGATGGGCAATGGCGATGTGGTGCTCAAGGCGATTTGCGGCCGTTGACGCTGGGACAAGGCGGGACAAGACATGTGCACTTTGTTGCGGAGCGTTGTCGAGGCAAGGCAAAACATCAGAAGTGACGGCGAACACCGAAGAAATGGTGACGGAAAAGGTGTCAGGAATCTATATTCGTGACGGTCCGGTCAGGGTTGAGAGTTGCTTGCTGCAATGGAGTTGGCAGGTCATGTGGGACAGCGGCTACGTTTGGTAAAACACCATCTGGTCGGAGGACTACAGCGAGGCGAAGGGGGTGATGTCTGCGAAGCGAGTTCGCGGCGAACTGGCGTGCGGTGCGGTATGGATATTGGCATTCACAGAATGGTTTAGTAGCTGTGTGGTTTGGTCTAACCAACCGAACTATGTTTTTTTGCGATCGAAAATTTTCTCTCCTGCGCTTGGCTCGTCTTCGTCGTCTTTCTTTGTGGTGGCATTCGACAGGATGGTCATCGGGTCTAGTTGGATCCAGCTGGGAGTCGCTGCCAGAATCGTGGCAAAGATCTGTACCCCTCGGACACACCAGAAAACCACAC
Source organism: Pirellulaceae bacterium (assembly GCA_044371435.1). GTDB lineage: Bacteria > Planctomycetota > Planctomycetia > Pirellulales > Pirellulaceae > JAIYDQ01. The sequence goes on from JBILTQ010000274.1 coordinate 6,650, forward strand.
CGGTGGTGAGGACAGAACGGAAAGCTAGCGACTCCGGATCGACGATGGTAGCTCCTTCATCGGGCTCTTCGCGATAGCTTCTTGCAAGCCAGGTCGTGTTTTCGGTATCCTGAAGCACGTAAGTTCGGCGTTTATCGACGAAATCGGGGCTTTCTAGCTTCACCAGATAAGTTTGTTGATGGGGATCTAAGAACTTTGCGATAAAAGCAACGTTTTCTCCCGAGTCGTCACCTATGAAGTCGTTTCTAACCATTCTGATCGGTTCCATCAGTGGTGAAGCCAGGAGGGATGAATCGGACTCGTCTGCTACGGGAGTTGCCGCCATCCCCGAAGCGTTATTGGTCGTTTCCAACTCGCCATCAGTGACGAGCAGAGACGCTTCGGTTGTTTTTCCCTCCGACTTGTCCGCGTTATCCCCGGTTCGATCTTGGGCGATGGAGCCCGTATCCGAGCCTGAGGATGGCGATGGGACATTCCTGGGCATTTCGACGGAGATAGTGACTGTGATCGCCTCCGAGAAGAACTCGCCGTCGCTTACACGATAAACAAAAGTGACATCTCCCACGAAATTAGGGAGCGGAACGTAGAGGAAACTACCATCTTCCTGGAAGACAAGAGTCCCTACCGTCGGGTTCGTACTCAAGACAGCGGTCAGTGGATCACCATCGACGTCACTATCATTGAGCAGCACCCCCGCCGACGAAATTCGTAGCTCGTCGATAAAGCTGGTGGTATACCAGTCCTGGGTGCCGGAGGGTACTTCATTGACGTCGCTGACCAGAATGGTGAAAGACGCCAAGGCGGTCGAACCATCCGAACTAGCGGCCTCGACAACGATGACGTGGCTTGAGTTGCTCTCAAAATCGAGAGCAGCTGCGGCAGCCACGGTCACCAACCCCGCGGTCGGATCGATAGCAAAGCGTCCGGCGGCGTCATCGAGCAGGGCGTAGGTCACGAGATGGTTGGTATCATCCAGGTCCAGAGCCAGTGCTTGGATTCCGACATGGATACCTTCGAGAGAATTCTCTGAAACAACGTTGGGAGAGATGTCGTCATCGA
>JBILTQ010000498.1:0-3463 GCA_044371435.1 Pirellulaceae bacterium
GGTAACTTCCACTTCCTGCGTCGGATGCTTCAGCGTGTAGAGCTTGGAGTAGGGAGCCAGCTCGGCCAGTGTGCGCCGCTCACCGATTTCCTCGGCCACGATCGTCCATGGGGCCACCGCCGCGGCGAGCCCATCGGACTCCATATCTTTGGCCAAGGCGACAACCCCTACCGACAAGCCAGCGTTTTGCAGGTAGCTGGTGTACAGGGCAAAGGCGTGATAACTGCCGAGCATCAAAGCCAGTCCCGCCGTCGCCAGGAATACCCAGCGCGGGGGCGTCGACGACGTCGCTCCGGCAGCCAGCGTCGACGCGCGGGGTGGGCTGGGATAGAGTCGATAATCCAGCCAGGTTCGAGCCCGGGCGGCCATGGCACTGCCGCCGCTGGCCAGCCACTCGCAGCCGCTGGCCAGCAAGTAATCGGTAGACAGCAGGCACAGGCAGGTCACCAAAAATACCAAGATCCCCAGCACCTGGTGCACCCAGCCATGACTGAGGTCGATGTCGAACAACGACCGGGCGGCAGCGATGATGACGATGCGGCAGGAGTTCATCAGCATCGCGTAGACTACCCCGACAGCCACCAGCATCCAGGAACGCAACCAGGGGCGATCAAGCCAGATAGCCAGCACCGCCGAACAGGCGACCACCGACATCACCGATACCACCCCGCTGCAGGCTTCGGCTACGAACAGATCCCCCTGCGGCAGTTGAACGACGTTGCCGGCCAGGTAGTGGACGATACCGAAAGCATCCAGGGCCACACTGCTCAATTCCGAACTCAGGAACTGCAAGCCGTTGGCCAGTTTCGTATTGAGGTTCAAGGGAAGGCGGCTGGAAATGACCAGCAGCCACCAGAGATCCCAAAGTTGGCAGTTCCGTAAACGACTCAAGGCAAAGATACCGGCGGCGATGGCCGCTAGACCGGCAGCCCCTCCCAACCATGGTCCGAACAGGCCAGCATGAACCACCAGGCAAGCCAAGGCCACCGCGAGGCAAGCGAACTCTCCCCACCACCTGGCGTTGGCTCGAGGGCCGACCGTCCCCGCCGCTTCCTCCCAGCGACTCCAGCCGACGTAGGCAGCGAATCCATAGACCAGCGGAAAGAACTGGTACATGGATTGATTCAGCAGCACGTTCAGTTCCGCCGTATACAACGGCAGAACGCCTATCGCCACGGCCGCAGCGATCGCCAAGGCGAACCGGGGAAGGTTTTGGGGATGGGGGGCTGGTATCGCCGTCATCGATCTTTCCTAACCTGCCTTAGGTCTTTCCAGCCGCGGCATCGCGCCGCCCCACGATTTCCTGGGGATTGGTACGTGAGCCGAATTCGTCCCACAGTTGCTGCGGCGTCAACTGACCTTTCTCAATCCGCCATTGAAACTCCTGGACCTTGTAATCGCAAATCAAGCGGAACCATAAAGCCTGCAGGACGGTGAAGCTCAACCCGTGCGTCCCTTGGAGGCAAGCCCCGGTCGGAATGTACCGGTAAAGCCAGTAGAGGAAGGGACGCACGAACAACGGCATCCGCAGCCAGGCATTTTTCAGCCAGACACGGCGCTGATCGCTCGTACCGAACAATTTGGGGTCGACCGCCCATCGAATCAATCCATGTCGACGGAGGACTTCCTCGGCCGCCATCCGTCGGGCAAACCGCTGATGTTTATCGATCCAGAAATCGATGTCGCGTTCCTTGACATTGTCTTCGATGATGGCTCCGTAGAGGTAACCGACCTCGCCTTCGATCTTGATGCCGTAATCGACCAGTTCGCTGCTATCGATAGCGGCATGGGTTCGACGGACAAGTCTGGCCCACCACTTCTTCATGCCGCGAATCGGCCGGTCGCGAAAGTATTCCTTGTGCAAGCAGTAGTAGCCGTGGATGGAGCCGTTATCCTTGGCCAGAGCCGCATCGATCAATTCCTTGAGACGATCGGTAACCACGTTGTCAGCGTCGAGGAACAACACCCACTCGTGTTTGAAGGGGAGGTTTTCAAAGGCCCATCGCAATTGGCTGGCATGATCGACATAGGTATGGTTGAAGATCTGCGAGGTGTATTGCCTGGAGATCTCGACGGTGCGATCGGTGCTATCGCTGTCGACAACGAAAATGTCGTCGCACCAGCCGGCGACCGATTCCAGGCATCGGGCGATGTTGGGCTCTTCGTTGCCGGTGACGACAAAAACACTGACGGGGGTTCGGTTCATATTCGAATGATTATCCACTGGCGAGGACACTGCGGACCGCTTCCTGGTGGTCATATACCCAGCGGTAGAGACGTTCGATCCCGGGCCGCGGCCCTACCTGCGGTAACCAATTCAATTCCTGCCTGGCCAGCCCGGCGTTGGCGATGTAGACGGGTTGATCGCCAGGGCGCGTCTCGCCAAAGGTCAAGGGTCGTCGCTGCGGATGCAGTTCATCCAGCACTTCGACCAACTCCAAGAGCGACAGCGAATTTTCAGCTCCCCCGCCGATATTGTAGACGCCGCCGGCTTTACGCAGTTTCCAGGCCTGATGGTAAGCCTCCACCAAATCTTCGACCCACAGGATATCGCGTACTTGCTTCCCGGTCCCGTAGATGGTTACCGGTCGATGCAGCACACGGGCAATCGTGAACCAGGCGATCCACCCCTGGTCTTCGACCCCGTACTGATGTGTCCCATAGATACAGCTTTGGCGAAAAACAGCGGTGGCTAAACCGTAGATCCGCGAATAATCGTGAACGTACTGGTCGGCCGCTCCCTTGGAGCAGGCGTAGGGAGAATGGAAGTCGAGGCTGCGTTTTTCATCGAGTCCCTCCGGGTAGTCACGATAGCGGTAGCGGCGTTCCTCCTCCACCACCGCCACATCTTCCATCCCGCCGTAAACTTTGTTGGTCGAGGCGTAGATGAAGAAGGCCTGGGGCGAGAACTGGCGATAAGCTTCCAGTAGGTTGAAGGTTCCCAGGGCATTGATCTCGAAATCCAAACGTGGGTCGCTGACAGAAGTCGTCACGGCGACCTGCGCGGCTTCGTGAACAATCAGGTCGGGTTGAACCTTGAGGACGATCGCTTCGACATCGGTCCGGATCCGCAAGTCGAGATGATGGAAAGTCAGCTTGCCACCGCCGGCCGTCGTCAAGCCTTGGAGGGTGGCATAGTTGGCTCGGGCTCCATTCCGCGAAAGGTTGTCGGCGACATGCACCTCCTCCCCCTCGCGCAGATAACGCATGGCTACATGGACCCCGATAAAGCCAGCCCCACCGACCACCAAGACTTTACTCATAACAATCGCCTTTAAGCCTTTTCTATCTGGGAGACGAGCGGATCTTCGGCTGGAAGGAAAAGTGTATTCAGCGTCGGCAAGAGAATACGCTGCGGATGCTGCTGGAGATGCTCGGCATCGAACATCAGGTACTTGGCGGCGGTGAATTGCCGAGCCAATTCCTCTGCATTCTTTTCGTCGACTTCGCAGACAATCCGGGG
>JBILTQ010000448.1:0-4229 GCA_044371435.1 Pirellulaceae bacterium
GGATTTGGTTGAGCAGTTGGGTCGCACCGCGAAGGGCCAGGAGTTCCGCCCCTTCGATATCGATTTTGATGACGCGTGGAGCGGGAGCCAGTTTCAGCATGTTATCGAAACCGATCGTCAGGACCCGGTAGGTATTGCGGATCCCACCGCTTTGGCTGGACCCCCCGGCTTGGATCAGGAAATTTGCCGCCCGACTTCGAGCCGCGATGGCGAATTCGGCCAGCCCCAGCTTATCGCAGATCGCTACATTCAAGACATCGATGGGGGCATAGCTCGAGGGTAGGATCAGGGCTGTCCGACGAATCAGGTTGGCCAGCCAGGTATCGGCCTCGAAAGCCAGGACTTCGCCTTGGGGACCGGCAACGCCAGCGGCGGCGACCGAGAAGACGCCATTGTTGGCCCCCGCATCCCAAACGACGTCTCCCGGTTGGATCAACAACCGGGCGGTGTCGAAGAGGAATCGCTCCTGGACATAGATGTTCGGTTTCCAATACTTGAGCCGGGCCGCCGGCGAAATATACATCCGACCGCCACCAAACTCGGTAGGGAGACGTCGGCGAAGGACGACGTTGCGGCTGAGCAGTTCAAAGGTTCTACGCAACACGAGGGGACCTTGGAGTGGAATTAACGAGCCTTGATAAGTTTGGCCGGGTTGCCGCCGACAATCATGCCGGCAGGAACATCTTTAACCACCACCGCCCTGGCGGCTACGATGGCGCGAGGATGAACGACGACCGCCGGCCCCACAAAGGCATCGGCGCAAATCCAAACATCGTCTTCGATCTGGATGGGTGGTTTCATCAGCGGCATGGTGGGATCGCGATAGTCGTGGGTGCCGGCACACAGATGGACCCGTTGCGAGATCGTCACGCGTTGCCCGATGGTGACCATTCCCAGATTGTAGACCAGCACGTCTTCTCCCAGCGACGAGTCGTCACCGACCACCAGATGCCAAGGAAAATAGACGTAAGTCGATGCGTAGGTGCGAACTCCCCGTCCCAAGCGGGCTCCGAAGAGCCGCAGGAGAAACCGCCGCAACCCGAAACACGGACGAGGCGTCAGCCGAAAGAGGACCAGTCCGAAAAACCAGAGGAAACGGACCAGGTTCTCCGCCGGCGAATACTTGCGAGCAGCCAGGTTTCGCTGGACATGTTGATGGGTTCGTGGGCTTGCCATCCATGCACTCTGATCGACCGGGAGCCGAGCGTCCATCGTCCGCCACCGCTTTCCAGCAGCTTGTGATCGGGCGCCGTCTTCTATTCGCTATAACCGTCATGGACGGCCGAGCCTAATCGATGGTCTCGACCGATGGCGGCCGCGGGCCGGCCTGCACCAGCCAACGGTAAACCAGGCTCATTTGCTCCGCTACCCGCTCCCAGGAAAAGCGATCGATCATGACCTGGCGACCGATTTCGCCCATCCGACGCAATTCGGCGGCGGGCTTGGCGGTCGCCTCGCGCAGGGTGTCCGCCAGGCTCTCTTCATTCATCTCGATCCACCAGCCGCAATGAGTGTCGGCGATGATTTTCCACGGGGTACCGTGGGTAGCGATCGCTGGCGTCCTGGCCATCAACGCTTCTGCCACCGCAATCCCGAAGTTTTCGCTGTAGCTTGGCAGGATGAAAAGGCTGGCTTCTTCCAGCAAGCGATTCTTGGGAGAACCGCGGATCATCCCGAGATATTCGATCCCCGGTTCACCCACAATTTTGTACTTGGCAGCCAGGTTTAGTGGGTCCGGCCCGGCGATCACCAGCCGCCAACCAGCGGGCCGTACCTTGCGCCAGGTTTCGACCAATTCCCGCAGGCCTTTCTTGGGATGAAGACGAGAGAGGAAGAGAGCGTAAGGTGGTACCCGTTTGGCGGCGTTGCTGAGCGGGCTGATCTCGACACCGTTAGGGATGACAGCGATCGGATTACGGCATCCCATGGCCCGCAATTCATCGCGTTCAAGCTCGCTGGTGGCATGGATAACATCGGCGCTTTGCATATCCTGCCTAGCGTAAAGCCACCAGGCAAGGCGTTTCTTCCAGCGATGATGGTTCCGCGACCAGGGACTTAACATCCCACGGGGACTGACGATCCGTGGAACCTTCAATTGCCGAGCAGCCAGGGCCGAAGCATGGTTCATCGGCAGCCATTGCCCTTGATCGTGGACCAGGCTTGGAGCAAAGTCGACGATTTTGGTCTTGGCTTCGCGGACCGCCTGCCATGGCCATAGTCCGGCCGGGATCTGCAATATTGGAATATCTTTGATCTCGACCGTTGGCCGCTGCGCTGTACCGGCGGTGGTAAGGATCGTCACCTTCCACCCCTCCGGCAGACTGCACAGGTGTCGGCAGATCGAAGGGACGGAAACGGTCGGCCCCCCGCCGTAGATCGACAGGCCGGCGACCGTATGCAGGATCCGCGCCGACTCGATCTTGAGCTTACTGAGCTCGCTGTGCGGCATCTTTCCGGACGTACTTTTCGTACATGGTGATATACTTTCGAGCTGTATGGTCCGGTTCGATCCACTCCAACAACTTCTGCCGCTGCGATATCATCCGCTGCTGGCGCTCGGTGCGATCAGCCAAGCATAACCGGACCGCTTCGGACATGGCTTGGGGAGTTCGCTCGACGACGATCGCACCGCAACCCTGAAGCTCACGCCAGATATCGGTCCCGAAGGTGGTGATCACCTGCATGCCCATGGCTAGCCCTTCGACCTGAACCAGTCCGAAGTTTTCCTGTTGCGTCGGGAGCAGCATGCAATCATGCACCGACAATAACGAGTCCTTTTCCTCCCCATAGACGGCCCCCAGCCACTGGACACGGTCGGCAACCCCCAACTCTTCCGCCAGATTTTGCAAGCTGCGGACGTAGGCCGCTTCACCCGGTCCCGCCACGGTCAACATACAATCGCCCAATTCGACCAAGGCCCGAATGGCGATATCCAAACTTTTCTTGGGATGGATACGACTGAGGAACAAGAGTTTCCGCCGCTGCTCGGTCTCCAGGTAGGGCCAACGCACACAGGCCAGTTCTGGATTCGGTTGAAGGGTGAAATAGTGTTTGTCGATGATCAGCGGCAGGACCTCGGTTGCCAACGGCACGATTCGCTTGAGTGCCTGGCGTCGTTCGTCTTCGGCGGTGCAGTGCACGATGCAGCGACGCATCATCTTCGCCGCTACCATCTGCAGGTAGCCCCATTTCTTCCAGGCCTTTTGCTGCACGCTCCAATCGTCGAGCATCCCATGAACCGAGAGGACCACCGGCTTTTGAAGATCGACGGCCTGCTGCACCAAACCCGGATTTCGCAGCCACCAGGGGGTGTGCAGGTGGAGGATATCGCAATTCGCGATGAGTTGTCCGGCCGCCTGGCGAAAGCGACGATCGTTGGGCAGGGCAACCAGCGCCGGCGAATATGCCTGACTCGCCATCGTCTGCTGGGCGGTGTCGGGATGCGGACTCGCGAGGGTGGTGGCCAAGCCGTTCCGCTGCAAGGCAACGGTAAGGTCGACCAAAGCGCGGGCTACCCCCCCGCGACTCAATTCGATGTTTTCAACGATGTGCAAGCAACGCATCATACTTGTGGATCGCTAAAGCTCTGCCCTGATCTCGTCCTGCCCACTGCTTCGATGTCGCAACTGTCCAACACCCAGCAAACCATCGACGTCAACCCGCGCCGACGCCCCAATAAATTCCCTGGATAAATTCCCCGGATAAATTCATCGTGGAGCTGCTACGAGGCTCGGCAAGCTTTTCGTCTCGAATCACCATGACCCCAGCACGGGAAGAGATGGAGTGAACGATCGTGGTTGAGGCTATCCACGGCTTTACCCACCATCCCCGGTTTCCAAAAAATCTACGGAGCAGCGTTGATTGCCAAAGACGACGCCAAAAAGATCGCACCACACCCCAAGAAAAATCAATGACTAGCAGTTAGGGATCCGCCAAACCCCAACCGCATTCCATCTTAGCCACATTCTCCAACGACGCTATCCACGATCCGTGATGGCGACCATCTCGGAATGCGGCGTTCCGCCGCTATGCCTGGCTTTTGCCGCCGACTCCATGACTCATCCTGGTGAACATGGGAGACATCCTGGGGAGCTGGAAATCTCAGGAGCCGCAGCAACCGTACTGCTTCGCCATCGGTGCCGGTGTGCTTTCCCAAAACAAGCTGCGCTCGCGGTGACAATCAGGCTTGAGAGGGGGCTCGAGGAGAAAACTCCAACATTTCCGCCGAT
>JBILTQ010000024.1:0-26016 GCA_044371435.1 Pirellulaceae bacterium
TTCGCCTCAAACGGCAGCCATTCCAGATACTTGTTTGAACAATGAATTTATCCTTCCGTCACCGAGGAACCCACCGTTGATCATCGTACGCACAACCCGGCTCCTGGGGAGCTGGCTGGCTATTGGGCTATCGTTCCTTTTCACCGTGGCCGACGGGTTCTCAGCGCAGCCGTTTCCTGGGAGTGCGACCGACTACGGCGGGGTAACACAGTATTCTTTGGCGATCGATGGCCAGGCGGTGACTGTCCTGGTCCCGGAAAAGCCGGCTCCGGGCAAGCCCTGGGTCTTGGCGCCGTCGTTGTACAGACTCGATAGTCCCCCGGTCGCCTCTATGGGGCGGACTCAAATCGAATTGGTCCAACGGGGTTTGCATGTGGTGGTCATGGATCTCGGCAATACCTTCGGCGCGCCATCGGCGATTGCGCGCTGGGATGGTTGCTATGAGACGATGACCGAAACATACGGTTTGTCGGCGAAGGTCGCCCTGATGGGTTTAAGCCGGCAGGGCCTGAGTATCGCGCGGTGGGCCGCTGCGCATCCAGGGAAGGTCGCTTGCCTTTATATGGATAAGGCGGTCTGCGATTTCAAGAGTTGGCCAGGTGGCAAGCTGGACATCGGAAAGGGAAGTGCCAACGATTGGATGCAACTGCAAAAACTTTACGGTTTCGCCTCGGAAGCGGAGGCCCTTGCCTTCGATCAGAACCCGGTCGATTTGGCGCCGCAGTTGGTGGCGGACGGCATCCCGATCGTTTACCTGGCGGGAGAAGCGGACGATATCGTTCCTTACGCCGAGAACGGGGCGAGGATGGAAAAGGTCTATCGCGACTTGGGGGGCACCTTTCGCTTGATCATGCGCGAGGGGGAAGGGCATCATCCCCATGGCCTAGAGCATCCCTGGCCGGTTGCGGATTTCGTGCAGTTGTTCAGTTCGCCTCTTCCGCGCCCTACCCAGGTCGACGTGGCTTACGGAACGCATCCGCGGCAGGTGCTGCATTTTTGGCAAGCCAAAGCCGACCGTCCCGCGCCGCTGCTGTTCTTCATCCATGGTGGCGGTTGGGTCGGTGGTCATCGGCTCAGCGGCTTGGGGACTTTGCTTGCAACGATGCTCGAGCGAGGGATTTCGGTGGTGAGTATCGAGTATCGTTTTTTGGAGGATGGCAAGCAGGACGGGGTCGACCCGCCGGTGCACGCCTGTTTGCATGATGCGGCTCGGGCGCTGCAATGGGTACGGAGTCGGGCCGAGGCGTGGAATATCGACAAGCAGCGGATCGTAGCGTCGGGAGGCTCGGCCGGAGCATGTACCAGCCTGTGGCTGGCCTTTCATGATGATCTGGCTGATCCGCTAAGCCCCGATCCGGTCGCCCGTGAATCGACCCGTTTGCTGGGAGCGGCTGTCAGCGGCGCGCAAACCACGCTCGACCCGCTGCTGATGCGTCAATGGATTCCCAATGCGTTTTACGGCAGCCATGCTTTCGGGATTGTCCGAGCCGTCCCGCGTCAACCTTTGTTGTTGGAAGCCGGGCATTTTTCCCACGATATCGAGACCTTCCTGGCTCAGCGCCCCAGCCGGTTGCCGCAGATCGAAGAGTATTCTCCGTTCTCGCTGGCGACCGCTGATGATCCCCCGGTCTATTTGCTCTATCGCGATCCCCCCGCACCGCAGCAAATGCAACGCGATCCTACCCACTCGGCAAATTTTGGCGTCATGTTGCAGGAGCGATTGCAGCAAGTGGGGGTCGGCTGCGAATTGGTTTATCCCGGCGCGAGTGATGTCCGGTATCCCAAGCTGGAGGACTACCTCATCGAGCGGCTGACCTCGGCGACTCTCCCCCAATAGCCACGCCCGTGGCTAGCCTGACGGGGTGGCGGCTGAGCCTGAGCAGGCGTGGTCGTCCTCTCAAACTGTCGTTCCAGGGTCTCGCGAACGCATGCCAGGCATTGGTTACCCGTTCCAAGATCACCTACAATGCCTCGAGGTTGGCGAGTCTCCGAGCCTTAGTGTGGTGTCTATCGCTATCGGAAAAAGAGTCGAAGACGGCGATATCGCCGCTGGAATGTAGAACCCTTGGACTTGGAATGAAGGAATGATCTCTCGGATGACGCGATACGCTGGTGGTTGGTTGTGGGTCGGGATGCTGGTGACGCTGTCGTGGCCTGGGGAGCGATCGGTAGCGGCCGCCGACGTGCACCGGCCCAATATCATTTTTATTTTCGCCGACGACTGGGGCTGGGGTGATTTGTCCTGCCATGGCCATCCGTGGCTCAAGACCCCCCATCTCGATCGTTTGGCCAGCGAGGGGTTGGATTTTCAGCAGTTTAACGTCTTGAATCCGGTTTGCTCGCCCAGTCGCAGCGCGGTCATCACCGGGCTGTACCCCTCGCGGTTTTGTATTTTCCAACATTTTGCCGCTCCCGCTCAGAATCGCGAGCGGAACATGCCTGATTGGCTGGATCCGCAGGGGCCCTGTCTGCCACGGCTGCTTCAAGAGGCGGGCTATCGCACCGCTCATTTCGGCAAATGGCATCTCACGAATCGCGAAACCTACGGTGCCCCCGTGCCGGCGGCTTACGGGTACGACGAAGCGAAAGTCTTCAATGGTGGAGCGGAATGGGAATCGGCCGACCCGCATGCGACCGCCAGGAACACGGTCGACTTTATCGAGGCGCAGGCCGAGCGTCCCTTCTTCATCAATGTTTGGTTGCATGAAAGTCATACGCCGCATGTGCCGACCAAGGCTTCGCTGGAGCGTTGGCAGCACTTGTCGGAGCAGCAACAAGTGTATGCGTCGGTGATCACCGACGGCGACAATGCGGTGGGGGCTATCCTCGATGCCTTGAAGCGGCGCGGGATCGACGACAAGACGCTGGTACTTTTTTCCAGTGATAATGGACCGGAATCGACTGGGCAGGTTCGCAAGCCGCCCGTATTGGATGCGCACACCGGGACGCGAGGCTACGACACCTACTTCAGTGTCGGTATGACTGGCGGTCTGCGCGGTCGCAAACGCAGCCTGTTCGAAGGCGGTGTGCGGGTGCCGTTCCTCGTCCGTTGGCCAGGTCATGTACCGGCCGGTGGTCGCGATGAGACCACGGTCTTCACCGCCGTCGATCTCCTGCCGACCTTGTGTGCGGTAGCCGGGGTGACTTTGCCGGCGACGCAGTCGAGCGATGGCGAGGATTTGAGCGTCGCCTTCAAGGGTCAGCCTGTCTACCGCCAGCGGCCGATCTTTTGGCATTGGACGGGTCGCGGCTCCGAACCGGATTGGTGGCCGCGGCTGGCGGTCCGCGAAGGAGAATGGAAACTGCTCATGGATCCGGCATCGTCTCGGGCAGAATTGTATCGCTTGAGTGAGGATCGGGCCGAGGCTCAGGATCGGGCGTCGCAGCACCCGGAGCTGGTAGCGCGTTTGTCCGCCGCCGCCATCGCCTGGCAGGCGACCTTGCCGACCCAACCCGATCCGAAGTGTATCGGTCTGGCAACAGCCGCGGCAGATACTCCATCGAAGCCGGAGAGGACGGATTTGACCGACCAACGACTGCGCGCGCTGAAGCAATGGGATCAAAACGCCGATCAGCTCCTGACCCTCGGTGAATACCAAGCTGGTCTGGCTGGCCAAGCGAATCTCGAGACACGCTTTAAGAATCTCGATCGCAACGGCGACGGCAAGCTATCGCGAGAGGAATTCGTCGAGCGCGGCGGGCGGTGAGCCTGCTCAGCGGATCGTCCTCGGATAATACCGTTCCGTCTCACCCACCTCCGCGCCAGCTAGCTGTCAGCCATGACCACTCCCCTCCCCAGCGACCATAGCGACTCTTACTCCTTCCCTTGGATGCAAGCCACATGCTGATGATCGACTTCCTTTTCTATTTTCAACGCTACAGCCTCGTCGTTTGCGCGATCGCCCAGGCGATCGTCTGGTCGGAGCTAGCGGTATCGGCTGCTTTGCCGAACGTGGTGCTGATCATCTCCGATGATCAAGGGGCGGGCGATTATGGTTTCATGGGGCATCCGCAGCTTGAGACTCCACACCTCGACGCGCTGGCAGCGCGGAGTCGAGTCTTTACCCAAGCCTGGGTGCCGTCGAGCCTTTGCTGCCCCAGCCTGGCTAGCATCATCACCGGTTTGTATCCGCATCAGCATCGGATCACGGCCAACGATCCGCCGGCCGTCGCGGGGGGAAAGAAGAGTAGTCGGGGCTCCTCGGAGGAGTTGACAGAGCAGTGGAATGCAGCCCTCGACCACCTACCGACTTTGCCTCGCAGCTTGGCTGCCCATGGTTATCAAAGCTTTCAAACCGGCAAGTGGTGGCATGGCGATTACACCCGCGGTGGTTTTACTCACGGGATGACGCAGGGTTCCCGCCACGGCGATGAGGGCTTGAAGATCGGGCGTCAAGGCTTGCAGCCTATCTACGACTTCATCGCAAAGACGCGTCGCCAGGAGAAACCCTTTTTAGTTTGGTATGCCCCCTTCATGCCCCATAGCCCACATACGCCTCCCGCCCGCTTGCTGGATAAGTACCACGCCAAGACCCCTTCGCTGCACCTGGCGCGTTATTGGGCGATGTGCGAATGGTTCGATGAAACCTGCGGTGAGCTGTTCGGTTACTTGGACCGCGAGGGACTCGCCGAGAACACCATCATTGTCTACGTCACCGATAATGGTTGGGTCCAATCCCTCGACAGTCCTAAGTTTGCCCCCAAGAACAAGACGACCCCCTTTGATCGTGGACATCGGACACCGATCATGATCCATTGGCCCCAGCGAGTAACCCCGGGCCAAGCGACCTCGTTGGTATCGTCGATCGATATCATGCCCACCCTGCTGAAGGCCGTCGGGCTGCCCGTGCCCAGCGACCTGCCCGGCATTGACTTGCTCGATCCCCAAGCCTTGGCCCGACGCCGCTACATTTTTGGGGAGAACTTTACGGTCCGTTCCCAGTCGTTGACCGACCCGGCGCCCAACCTCTTGTGGCGTTGGACCACCGATGGTCGCTGGCGATTGATCGTACCGCGGACGGCTGAAGCTGATCCGCGATTCCATCAGGTTCCCAAGGATAGCTATTTGACCCCTGACCTCATTGCGACCCTGACCGCGGCCAAGCCAATGCTTTTCGATATCCGTTCAGATCCGGTCGAGGAGGTCGATCTCGCTCAGCAGCATCCGGAGGTAGTGGCCGAGTTGCGGCAGGCGCTCGATGCTTGGTGGAACCCAGCGCCGCCAGCCACACGCTGAAACCAGCGCTGAAGCTTGTCCAAGGTGTCGCTGCGGCAAGTCGGCGAGACCTTGGGATCGCTCGTGACCGATTCGCGTCTTGAGCCATCGAGCCTACGCGGACTGCCATACTTTCCCGCTGGGGAATGTATGGTCGGCGATTGAGGCGGGATACATTTCGATACTATAGCCTGGGGCCGTCGGCGGTAGGTAGTGTCCATTTTTCATCTGGATCGGATGTCGGAAGTGCTCGTGCAGGTGCCCGGCATGTTCTGTCAACCGATTCTCCAGACTGCCGCTGACACAGACATAATCGAAGATCGAGAGATGCTGGACGTATTCGCACAAACCGACACCGCCGGCGTGCGGGCAGACTGGAATACCGAACTTGGCAGCCATCAAGATCACCGCCAGCAGTTCATTGACCCCGCCGATTCGGCAGCTGTCGATCTGGCAAATGCCCATCGCGTGGGCTTGCATGAATTGCTTGAACATCACCCGATTCGCGCAATGCTCGCCTGTCGCCACCAGGATCGGAGCCACGGCTTTAGCGATTTCGGCATGACCGAGGATATCGTCGGGACTGGTGGGTTCCTCGATGAACCACGGGCGAAACGGCGCCAGATGTTTCATCCACTCGATGGCTTGCGGCACGTCCCAGACTTGATTGGCGTCGACCATCATTCGTCGCTCCCACCCGATCTCCTCGCGGATGATTCGGCAGCGGCGGATATCATCCTCCAGGTCTCGGCCGACCTTGATCTTGAAGCAATTCCACCCTTCGGCCATCCCTCGACGGCACAGCTCGCGAAGTTTGTCATCCGAGTATCCTAGCCATCCGGCCGAGGTGGTGTAGGCGGGGTAGCCATGAGCTTGCAAGCCTGCGATCCGCTCATGCCGCGTGGGTTCCCAACGGCGGAGGATGGCCAGCGCGTCCGCGGGGGTCAAGACGTCGGTGATGTAGCGAAAGTCGATGCAGCCCACCAGTTGCTCCGAAGGCATCTCGGCCAAGAGCTGCCAAAGTGGTTTTCCTTCGACTTTGGCGTAAAGATCCCAGACAGCGTTGACGATCGCGGCCGTCGCCAGATGGATCACCCCTTTCTCCGGCCCCACCCATCGCAGTTGGCTATCCCCCGTCACCTGCCTCCAGAAGCCACCCATATCGGCGGCGATGCTTTCGAGCGTCCGGCCGATCACCAACGGGGCCAAGGCTTGAATGGCTTGGCAACACAATTCGTTGCCGCGGCCGATGGTGAAGGTCATCCCGTGCCCCTCCCGAACGGCCTGATCGGTGCGGAGGATGCAATAGGCGGCGGAGTAGTCGGGATCAGGGTTCATCGCATCCGAACCATCCAGGTGCCGCGAGGTGGGGAAGCGAAGGTCGTGGACACTGATTCCAGTGATGGTGATAGGCATTCGTTGACGCTTTGGGGAAATGAATTTGCAGTCGTGGACGGACGGGAACAGCCAGCCCGCGCCTCGCTTTTCCGTGGAAGAATTCTTATAAAAAAACCTTCGGTGAAGGTGCTGTCGACCCCCATGCGAGGGAAATCACAGGATTTCCCCCGTGCGAGGGAAAAAAGCCAAGATTTCTCCCTTTTTCGGAAATTCACAAGGCAGATTTCCGGCTTGTCGGGAGTTATGCCATAGAGTTGGTATTGAAGAGCTGAACGTCACCTCCTTTGCCCGCCCACTGCACGCGAGAGTTTCGTCTTCCGCAGCGTATGCTGTGACCTGCCACGTCCCCTCAGCTTCGTTGATTTCACCTTTGTTGTTCGACTATGCCAGACAGCCACCCTGCCAGCGAGGATTTCCTGCGGTTATTCATGCGACATGAACTGCAGATTCGCGCTTTCATTCGGGCCTGCTTGCCGCGGGCATCGGATGTCGACGAAGTGATGCAGGAAGTCAGCCTGGTGGCTTGGAAAAAATTCGCCAGTCTGTCCGATCACAGTCAGTTCGTCTCTTGGCTGTGTTTGATCGCTCGCTATGAAATCCTTAAGTATCGCCGCAAGTTCGCCCGCGACCGACTGGTTTTAGATGACGCGATGGTCGCGTTATTGGCCGCCGAGGCCGACAGTGAACTGCCGCTTCGCGGTCGGCAGTTGGCAGCCCTGGAGGATTGTGTCGAGAGGTTGTCCGAAGAGCGGCGACAATTACTGAAGACTGCGTACTCCTCTGGGCAGACGGTGCGGGCTTTGGCGGAGCAGTGGGGGCGCACCGAAAATTCCCTGTACAAGACGCTGGTCAGGATCCGCTTGGATCTCTTGCAATGCATCAATCACAAACTCGAGGCACAGGCGTAGCCGATCACCGATGTTGACGCACGAAGAGTATGAATTGGTTGCGAGGTTCCTCAACGATGCGTTGGATGATGACCAGGCTGGCCGATTCCGAGTGCTGCTCCAAGAAAATCCGGAAGCGAGAAAGGCACTTCGCGATTTCGCGATGGTCGACTCCAAACTATCGGAGATGGCGGTCAGCGCACCGTTACCCTTCGACCTGACTTCGCGACCGCTGCCATCGTCCGAAAGCTGCCTCCCGCAGGCAAGGCTCGCGGAAAGGCTGACCCCGGAAAACGTGGCGGCAGGGGCGAAGACGGTTTATACACCGCGTCGATTCAGCCAGAACTTCGCGGTCCGAGCGGCGGCCTTGGGGTTGTTGCTGGGAGCGATTGGTTCTTCGATCGGATGGGCAATTGCGGTGCCGCGGTGGGTCGGGGCAGGGAAGCTCTGCGATATCTTTCGTGAGAGCTTCGAAACCACCGCGGCACCGGTTGCTCAGCATATCCCCAAGACTCCGGGGATCTGGAGCGGCGACTATACCGAGATCGTTGGAACGCAGGACGGGGTCTCGCCATTCGACGGGCAACGGATGTTGAGTTTCCTGCGGGCCGATTACGAGGGAAAGGTTGGCGGTGAGCATGGTTTCACGAGCGAGACTTTCTATCTAATCGATCTCCGCCCGCATAAGCAAACTTTGAAAGAAAGTATCGCCAAAGTGCGTATACGGGCCATGTTTAACCAGGCTCGACAAGAACCTCGCGACCGGTATGTCGGCTCGATAGGGATGGCGGCTTTTACTGATCGGGTACTTAAGCGGTTTCCGAAGATGAGCGATGCCGTTTTGATGAATCAATCGCTGGTATTCACCCGGAACTCGCGTTTGCCGCTGGATGACATGCCGCAAAGTTGGCAACCGTTGGTCGAAGAAGCACGGATGCCGGCTAACGCCGACTACTTGATGGTCCGTATCGGCGTTGCACATTACACAACGCGTCAGCAGCAAGTGAATTTCGAGGGGCTCTTTGCCGACGACCTCCGGGTGATGATCATGAAGCCCAATGAGCCGCCGGAGTTGCTCTCGCCCATCGCCAAGCGCTGAGGTTGACCGAGGCCTCACGGCGCCGCCTGATCTAGTGCCGCATGCCAATGTCTGGTACGTGTGCCAAGCCAATCCCGCCCGCTGCCGAATGTCGGAATCGCGAATCCAACTTCTGCCTTAGCCCCGAACGGCCGGCACCACGTCAGCCGGTGGCGGGAGCCACCGGTATCGAGCCCACGTCAGGCGTGTCCACTCCAAGTCCCCTCGCCCCAAGCCGTGGGGAGAGGGCCAGGGAGAGGGGTTGTGAACCTCGGTACCAAGCTTTGGCCTTAGCCCCGAACGGCCGGCACCACGTCAGCCGGTGGGCGGGAGCCACCGGTATCGAGCCCACGTCAGGCGTGTCCACTCCGAGTCCCCTCGCCCCACGCAGTGGGGAGAGGGCCAGGGAGAGGGGTTGTGAACCTCGGTACCAAGCTTTGGCCTTAGCCCCGAACGGCCGGCACCCTTCATCGTTGCGACTTTGTATCGGCCCTCCAGGCCGGAGGTCCCAGCATCCATCTGTGAGCCAACACGCCGAGCGCCTGGGTTCAGCCAGCGATCCCCAGGACTCGGTGACGGCTGATCGTAGCCGAAAATGGGTTGGCTACGCAAACGTCTCCTCTGCGGCCCCGCAACAGAAACGAAAGTAGACCTCAGCGGCTTGTTCCAGCTGCTCGATTTCGATGAATTCATCGGCCGTGTGAGCTTGAGCGATGGAACCGGGCCCAAAGACGACCGTCGGTACTCCTGCCTCGCTTACGGTGGAGGCGTGGGTGCAGAAGGGAACGGCGATGGTGGATCGCGTTAACCCCATACCCGTCATGACCTCCAAGAGTTTCACGGCGATCGATCGATTGTGGTCGGCCGCTAAAGCAGGGCAACTCAACCAAGGCAGCTCGCACCGAGCCTCCGGCACCTGGTGCTCGATTTTCGCCTTCAACGTCTCCATGACGCGAGTGACCGACTCGCCCGGCACCAGTCGGCGATCGATCTCGATCCAGCAGGAGTCCGGAACAATATTCACACTCGCCCCACCTTCGATTCGACCAACGCTCAGGGTGGGGGGGCCGAGCAGCGGATGCGGTGCCGGGTGGTGCCTTAATTCATCCGCTTGCCGTTCCAACAACGCCAAGACCTTCGCCATCCGATAAATGGCGTTCACGCCTTGTGCCGGATCGCTGCTATGGCAAGCTCGGCCCTGCGTCGCGATCCGGAAACGCAACACCCCTTTGTGGGCGACGACGACGTTCAATTCGGTCGGCTCGGCCACGATGCAAGCATCGGGAGCCTTGCCAAGCCAATGCCCCGCGGCCGCGGGTTCGCGCCAGCAATGCACCAAATGCTGGATGCCCGTCGCATTGGCCTCCTCGTCGCAGGTGAAGCTGATCACGACATTCGCCGAGGCCGGGGGACGCTCGCGAACCAGGCGGGTGAAAGCATGCAGCATCGCAGCCATCCCACCTTTGACATCCGCTGCCCCGCGGCCGCTGATCCGGCCATGCTCGACTCGGGGACAAAAAGGCTCAATGGTCATCCCGGTCACGGGCACCGTGTCTTGGTGGGCATCGAGCAGGATCGTCTTGGCAGCTGGATGGGCGCTGTACTTTCCGAAGATATTGCAGCGTCCGGGCGCGACCTCGACCCGTTCATGCTCCACCCCGAGTTGCCGAAGATAAGTTTCTAGCCAATCGCTCAAGCGAGTTTCATGATAGATTCCACCGACGGCTTCCGAGCCCATCGGGTTGACGCTGGGGATGGCAATCAATTGGCAAAGCATCTCGGTGAGCGTCATCAGCTCCTCTTCCGATCTAACCGTTGAAAGCCATCTATTGTATCATGGGTTCCCTAGGATAAGGTGCCAAGGCGATGCAATCAAACCAGGTAACGGTGACGATCGAAGCGGTCCATGAGGCAGAACCTGTCGTCCATCGTTATGTAGATCCTTCGCCGTTGGTGCGATCCTACGCGATGGAAAAAGAATTGGGTCTGCCCGCTTCGCGGCGGGTATGGTTCAAGGATTATGGGTGGACACCCTCGGGCTCCTTCAAGGTGATGGGAGCGTTGAATTGGGTGCATGCTCACCGCGTTCAACTCGAGCGACGGCCGGTCACCGCCCATTCCTCTGGAAATTTTGCGTCGGGTTTGGCTTACGCTTGCCGCGAATTCCAGCGGCGGGCCATCATCGTCATGCCGGACAATGCGCCGCGGGTCAAGTTTGAATTGACCCGCGCTTTCGGGGCTGAGGTTCAGACCTATGATATCGCCCGCGACCATGAGACCGGGGAACGCGATCGGTTGGCCAAGCAAATCGCTGAGCGGGAGCAGGCGCTCCTAGCGTCGCCTTACGATGATCCGGCGGTTATCGCCGGCAATGGGGTCGGAGGGCTGGAGATCGTCGAGAGGCTGCGAAGCTACGGAAGAAGCTTGTCGCACTTCGTGTGCCCGGTCAGCGGCGGTGGTTTGATGGCTGGGCATCTCTTGGCGTTAGGCGAGGCCTTTCCCCAGGCGGGTTATTGGGCGGTCGAGCCGGAAAAGGCTGATGATTTCCAACAATCACTGCGGGCGGGTACCATCACCACTATCTCCAGACCGGAAAGCATCTGCGATGGGTTGCTCTCCTACAGCGTCGGCCAACACAACTGGCCGATCCTTCAAAGGTATGTTCGCGATGGACTGGTGGTTGAAGATCGAGCGACCCAAACCGCGATGCGTTGGATCTACGACCACCATGGCTTGCGCTGCGAACCGTCCGGGGCGATCGCAATCGCGGCCTTGCTGCATGGCAAGCCGGACGTCACGGGCGATGGCGATATTGTTGTCATTATCAGCGGCCGGAATATCGATGATGATCGATTCCTCGGCTACTGTCGCGATAGCGAATCCTCGGCGTCGCTTGCCTCGCCTTGATCGCGACCAACGCTTGAATCCACGGTCGGCGCGGGTTGGGGCTAGCTGGGCAGCTAGCCGCTGGCTACCTGCAGGCGGTAGCGGGGCGGGCTCGCAGCTTCACCCCGTGGCGGTTGGAGGGCGAGACCACGAACCCCTCGATCAGGCTCATGGGATCACGGGTGTCCTGACAGTGAAGTAGGCTTTGGCGTAACGCCTTCCGAATTCGCGCAGGGCCGCTGCGTCGAAGTGCACCTTGTCGCCCTTGTGCCCCAAACCATCGGAAGGGACAAAGGCGATCCCTGGCAACCGGCCAGGCAGAGCGCGATGGGCAGCATCGACTATCCTGCGTTGTTCGGTCCATGGCGCGTCGGCGAATTGCCCGAGCTGTCCGACGAGGAACGGGAGTTCTGGACTGGCCAAGGCCTGGCGAAAACGAGCCACCAGGTCGATGAGTTTACCCGCGTAGGCTTCGGCTAGTTCGGGGGTCGAATCGGATTCCCCTTGATGCCAGAGGATACCTCGAAGCGTGCCGGACTGTGTCGCGATGGCGGCTCGCCGCAGGGCGTCGTCCCACGGATGGCTTTTGGTCGGTTCATCGTAGGCTCCGGGTAGCCAGGCATCGATGGGGGAGCCCCCGACGGCGCAGGGGATCAGTCCGACAACGATCTCCGGGGACTGCTCGGCGACCAACCGTCCGAAAGTTTTGCCGAGCCCCACTCCAGCCGCCGGCTTGTCGAAATGCAGTGGATCGACAGCCGGCACCCACTTCAGCTCGCGCGTCAACATCAAGACCCGTGGATCCACTCGCTGATCCTGCTCGTCGATCAACCCTCGCCCCGCCATATTGGATTGACCGACCAGTAAAAAGAGATGAAAACGCTCCTTGGCGGGCAAGCTCGCTTCCTGGGCTATCAAGCCAGGGATGCATACGACACCGTAGATCAGCCAAGCGATGATGAGTGAGTTTGATCGCGACATCGGAAACCTCTGGGTCAGTCGTTCAAGCTTCTGGAGCCAACCCTCTTGAGTGTAATCATCGGCGAGCTCGAGAGGCACCTGCTGCATTTCCTTTTTCTTCGTACCCAAGCCTGCGGTCGACCATCGAACCGGAAAGTATGCCGGATGAACGGTCGGCGGTCTCCAGCGTTCTTCGGTTTCGCCGCGCTGGCTAGCCTGCTATCATCGACGCGTGGCCTTGGCAAAGTCGACAGCAAGGTGAGCAGAACGCATTCCAAGGGAGACGCCCCAACCGGACAGACCATGATAAAGTACCTCAAGCTTGCTTTCAGGACCTGGCCAGGCACGTTGCCGCTGCGGTCTCTTTTCCCCTCAACCACCCTGCCCGCTAGGGACCTGGCCTCGCCTACCTCATGCCGCACGCTTGGTTGGCTAGGGCTGACGATCCTTTTCCCGGGAGCGGTGTCATGGGCCGAGCAACTGCCGTTGAAGGAAATTGCTACGGTAGGCTTTGAGATTCAACTGGATACGGTCTGTTCCGGTTTCGACAAAAAGTCCTGTTGGGTGCACCCACGGGCCGGGGCGATTCCCGGGCCAACCCCGACGGTTATCTTGACGCTGCAGAAGGCCGCGATCGTCGGGAGCGATATCTTCGGTCCGCTCAACGAAATGCGGACCGAGGATCTCGGCAAGACCTGGTCACCACCGCTCCAGCATACCTATACGCTCGGCATGCGGCAGGAAGCCGATGGTGTCACCGTCGTTCCTTCCGACTTCTGGCCCAAGTGGCATGCAAAGTCA
The DNA here is from genome assembly GCA_044371435.1 of Pirellulaceae bacterium. GTDB lineage: Bacteria > Planctomycetota > Planctomycetia > Pirellulales > Pirellulaceae > JAIYDQ01. The sequence goes on from JBILTQ010000024.1 coordinate 13,226, forward strand.
GGGAAGCTGCTAGGTATCGGCCACAATGTGCGATATCAGAACAACAAGGTAATGCCTCAGCGGCAGCGCGAGACAGTATATGCCATCTATGATCCAAACAGTCGTCAATGGAGCCCGTGGAGCACCTTGAGGATGCCGGATCCCGAGCGTTTTCATGGGGCAGGGGCAGGTTGCGTCCAACGGCTCGATCTGGCGGATGGCGGTATCCTGCTACCGATCTATTTTACTCCTCGAGGTGAGAAGATGTCCCGCGTCATCGTCGTGCGTTGCGCCTTCGATGGTCAGTTACTGAGGGTTCGCGAATTGGGGAATGAGTTGCGTCTGGATACCGACCGCGGCTTGGGTGAGCCATCGTTGACGGTGTTTCAGGGGCGGTATTATCTAACCATGCGCCACGATCGGGGTGCCTACGTCAGCACCAGTCTCGACGGTCTGCATTACGACGCACCTCGCCCCTGGTTGTGGGACGATGGAACAGAGTTGGGAAGCTACAACACCCAGGCCCATTGGGTGACGCACGATCTGGGATTGTTCCTGGTGTATACGCGGCGTGGAGCGAATAACGATCATATCCCGCGGCACCGGGCCCCCCTCTTCATCGGGCAAGTCGATCCGGAACGACAGTGCGTGCTCCGCGCGAGCGAGCGTGAACTGATGCCTCAGCGCGGAGCCAAGCTAGGTAATTTCGGGGTGACGGAGATCAATGAACACGAAACGTGGGTAACCGATGCCGAATGGATGCAGACCAACGGGCCGAATTACGCCGATTACACCGAGTGTATGAAGTATGGCTCAGACAATGCCGTCTTTGCGGCGCGGATTCAGTGGGCAACCCCCAACCGCTCTTGGTCGCAGCGTTAAGGGCTTTCCGGCGATCGATTGACCAGGAATTGCATGATCCGCATGGCATGCCCAAGACTGTTGGTTTTCTCGGCGATCCGCAATTTCAGCCGATGTTTTCCCGGAGCCAAATCGGTAGCAAACATGACGCTTCGAGGGTAATGTAGCTTCTCGCTGTAGTGATGATACAGGTCGAGGGTGGTGAACGGTCCCCCATCGATGCTGGCTTCGACTAGGCCGGCATCCGGACCAGCCAGGAGGAACGCACCGATCGCGGTCCCTTGGAAGTCCAGCACTAACTCCGCCCCAGCCTCGGCGGCCGATAGGATCGGCAGGCTGGTGTAGCGTGGACGTTTGCTTCCCGGCAACTGCTCCCAGTCGGGGACGCCGAGTGTCCACCCGTGAAGGATGGTGGCTGACTTGGGATCGATCATACTCCCTCGAGCATAATTCTGTCGGTCGATGGGCGGCGGTAGCGGCCGGTTGCCGAGAGCCATGGCCTTGGCGTCGATACCAACCCCAACGCGATGGAAAAGGTCTGCGATCATGGCGGCGGCGATCGCGTTACCGAAGGGGGCGGGATGCGTCCCGCCATATTGTTTCCAGGTAAGCTCACCGGTGGAGATCTGTCGAGCGACTTCCGTGGCGAGGTGGATAGAGGAAACCTCATAGTGCTTCATCACCGCTTCGTGCGCCTCGATGGAAAGCGGGACTTTCCCATCCTGGATCGTTTGCAACATCGATTCATTGAGGAAATAGGTGATCACCAACTCCATGTCCGGATGGCGTTGCCGGGCCTGCCGCACGATCCCTTCCATCCCGCGAATACAGGCGTCGCGAGGATGGTGGGCGTCTTGATCGTCATTGACGGCAAATTCCACAAATAACAGATCGATCGGGCCTTGGCTAAGGACGTCGCGTTCCAGTCGAAAAGCTCCCGTGGTCGAGCAGGTGGAAGAGATACCGGCGTTGACAAAGTCGAACTTCGTCTGTGGGAATCGCTCCGTCAGGAGTCGACAAACCATCGGGCGATAGCCTTCCATTTCAGTGATCGAGCCACCGAGGAACGCCACTCGCCCTTGCCGGGTCGTCGCAAATTTGCGAAAGCAACCCTCCAGGTTCCCGCGGAGTTGAACATTGTCCCCGAAATTTTTCGGAGGTTCTTCCGCGAGTAGCGACGAAGCGAGCAAAAGAACGCCAAACCCGAAGTAGATGGTCAACGTACCGAGCGCTGCCGTGTTCAAACCGCAGGCGATCACGCGAGGGAGGAAAGCAAGCATCCGCAAGTGCCTTTCAAGGAAGTGGTTGGATAAGAGGAGCTGAATCCAGCATCAGCCGAACGCTCGGTTTCTGGATTCCATCCGCCCGTGGGCGAGCCTTAACCACACCGGGAAGCTGGCCATGACTGGGGATGCGGCCAGCCGAGCCCCCCCGCCTCCCAGCGGCTTAAGCCAGTAGTTCATGGATAACCTCGCCGGCGACATCGGTCAGACGGAAATTGCGACCGTTGTACTTGTAGGTCAAACGTTGATGGTCGATGCCGAGCAGGTGCAGGATGGTGGCGTGGAGGTCGTTAAGATGGACTCGATTGACAGCCGCTTTGTAGCCGATCTCATCCGACTCGCCGTAGCTGATCCCCCCTTTCACACCGCCGCCGGCCAGCCAGGCAGTGAAGCAGTGGGGGTTGTGATCACGGCCGGGTTTGGCTGACAACTGGGCGATCGGCAAGCGGCCGAACTCGCCGCACCAGATCACCAAGGTCTCCTCGAGCAAGCCGCGTTGGGCGAGGTCGGTCAGCAGGCCAGCGACCGGTCGGTCGGTCTCATCGGCGAACTGCTGATGATTGCCCTGAATGTCACTATGCCCATCCCAGGAACGCTGATTCTCCATGCCGCCGGAATAGATTTGAATGAAGCGAACACCACCTTCGGCAAGGCGTCGCGCCATCAAGCATTGACGGGCAAAATGATCGCACCGTTCATCACCGATACCATAGAGCTCTTGGATGGCGGCTGGTTCACCGGAAAAATCGAGTGCTTGCGGGGCGGCGGCTTGCATGCGATACGCCAGTTCAAAACTTTCAATGCGGGCCGCCAGGTCGCTCTCGGCAGCTAGACGCTGGCGGTGCTTCTCGTTGACTTGTTTCAGGAAATCCAATTGCTTGCGTTGCACCTGGCCAGTAAGTTGCGGTAAACGCTGGAGATTATCGATCGGTTCACCGGTGGGTCGCAGGTGCGTTCCTTGATAAACACCCGGTAAGAAACCAGCGCTCCAATTAGCGGCATGGCCTTTGGGAAGCCCACGGCCTTTGGGGTCGCTCATCACAACGAAGGCCGGCAGGTCGCGGCTTTCACTCCCCAAACCATAGGTAACCCACGAGCCCAGGCAAGGAAATCCCATGCGGGCCATCCCGGTATTCATGGCGAAAAGGGCTGGCGAATGGTTGTTGGATTCGGTGTAGCCGGAATGAATGAAAGCCATCTTATCGACATGCTCCCCCAACTGCGGGAAGAGCGACGAAACCATCTTGCCGCATTGGCCCCGCGGTGAGAACTCGAAGGGGGATTTCATCAGGTTACCGACAGCGTTCTTGAAGAACCCGGTGGTATCAGAAAACTCTGGAGCGAATTCACGAATGGACTTGCCATCCCATTTTTCCAAGCCCGCCTTGTAATCCCAGGTATCGACATGGCTTGGCCCGCCGTTGACGAAGATCCAAATCACCCGCTTGGCCGTTGCCGGAAAGTGGCTTGGTTGAGGCGCCATCGGATTCAAGGCGCGCGGACCGAGTTCTTCAGCACGGGTGGTGAGGCCGAGTCGGCCGTCCTCGGCAAGCAGCGACCACAAACCGAGCATTCCGAAACCGCCGCCCGCTTGCCTCAACAGGTGACGCCGATGCAGACCGCTGGCCGCGGTCGCCAGCGATGACGGATGGGGAGGCTTGATGAGCATGGTTGGTGATCTCGGTAACAAGCGGCTAAAAGTTGCGGACGCTCGCATCCAGCACGAAAAAAATTATTCTATATAGACGAATTCGTTGGCGCTCATCAGAACCTGACAGAAGTCAGCCAGGGCCGCCGCTAGACCGGCTTCGGCGGCCAAATCAGGGCGGCTTCTACTTTGCTGTTCCAGGAAAGCTTCCGCTATCGCACGCTCGTCTTCGTCGGGAAGGCGACCGTAGGCTAAACGATACGCCTGCTCAATCGCTCGCGGGCGGGTCTTGGCCGTCAACTGGCCGGCGAAGCCTTCCGCATATCGCCGACCCTGCGGGCTGTTGATGAACATCAGGGCTTGGGGAGCGATGGTGGTAGAGGCGCGTTGGCCGATGCTGACCAGATGCTCCGGCCAATCAAAGAGCATCAGCATCGGAATCAAGCCGCTGCGTTTGATGAAAAAGTAAATGCTGCGTCGCGTCATATCTTGATCGAGCGTCCCCGGTCCATACAAGCGGCGGTCGAGTTGACCGGAAACCGCCAGCATGGCATCGCGAATAGCTTCCGCCTCCAAACGCTGCGGTGTGCGCCGCCAATAAAGCCGGTTGTCGGGATCGACCGCAAACCGCGGATCCTCCGGCAAATCCTGGCGAGTCGCAGCTGACTGCAGGTATACGTTGCTCATCATGATTTCCCGATGGATGGCTTTCATCCGCCAGCCTTCGTCGACCAATCGCTGCGCTAACCAATCGAGCAACTCGGGATGGGTAGGCGGCTCGCCGGAGGCCCCGAAATCGTTCGGGGTAGCGACCAGGCCGCGTCCGAAATGGTGCTGCCAAAGGCGATTCGCCATGACCCGCGCTACCAGTTGTCCGGCGCCTTGCCGAGGATCGGTAAGCCAACGGGCCAGGGCGCTGCGGCGATAAGAAGCCGATGGATGGGCTTTCGTCGGCGTTGCCTTCCATGACTCAGGGTCACCATCGTCCTGCAGCAAAACCTGCAGGAAGCCTGGTTCCGCCACGTCTCCTTTCTGGGCCACGTCGCCGCGCCGCAGCTGGTAGGTGACCGGGTAGAAATGAGGGAACCCGCGCCCATCGGCATGATGCGGAAGGTGAGGGAAACCTTCACTGGTCACCATGGCTTTGCTCAACTTTAATTGCGGACCAGTGGCTTGGTGCTGACTCAAACGCCGGTCGGCTTGTTGCCAAGGGGCGAAGGTGGCCCTGAACCAGGCCACCGCCGGTTGCCAATCCTCGCGATGCTCCTCGATCCAAAGGCTAGCATCCGCTATCTTTGCCGGAGGCGCTGCCGCCCGCAATCTTGCAAGGGACTGCTTGATAGCTTCCGAGGGGTGGTGATCGCCGACGACGACGGGAGCAGAGGGATCCTCGGCCAGCGATAAGCGAAAACGGCCGAGCGTGTGTTGCTTGTTGGGATGATTGCAAGTCAAACGGATCGTCAGCTCGACCGGACCGGAGAAGGCTACCGGTTCCGCCAGGGCAAAGACCGCCGCTTGATCGATCCCGCTTTGGTTGCCAACAGCCCAACCTGAGTTATCGGCTTTATCCAGCGAGGCCGTCACCGATAAGGACGTAGCATTTTGCTGGTGGGTCGCGGACGCCGAGGCCAACGGCAGCCTTTGCTCGGCGGGTTCCGGCGTGGAAGGACTGGCGATCGGCCGAGCCATCACTTCCAAACGGCTCAACACGAAGTTCCCATTCTCGGCACGACCTGGTCCATGCTTTGGCAAGGAGGCATCGCTCAAGGCCTCCAACCGCAGCGACTGAAAGCGTGGGCTGTCCAAACGTGTTTGGAAAGTCAGCACTTCCTTGGCCGCAGCCTTACCACCAGCCAGATACGAGCCATCTTCCAGTCGGCGGAATTTCGTCTTGGCCGAGGATGTGATCTCCCCTTGCAGCACGCGCCACGGGGATGGGCTGGGGAGCGACTTGGCCGACCGCAGAAAATCGAGGAAGGCGACGGGCACCTCGTCGCGTTCAATGCGCTCCACATGAGTGCGCAGCTCCTGCCTTTCCGCGTCAAAGTCTGCTTGACGCCTGGCATTCTCCTCCGGCTCGAGGTCGAATTCACGCTCGGTGCGGATGGCGCTGGTGAAGGTCGCTGCCAGGCGATAGTAGTCCGAGGAAGGAATCGGATCGAACTTGTGATCATGACACCGGGCACAACCAACCGACAAGCCGAGGAAGGCGACGCCGGTCGTGGCCACCATATCGTCGAGTTCATCATATCGGGCCGATTCGAATTCAGCTTCGGTCAACTGCGTCGGGAAGGCGCCGCCGCCGAGGAACCCGGTGGCCATCCAGGCCCAGGGGTTTTGCGGGTCGATTTCATCGCCGGCCAACTGCCATTGAACAAACCGATCATAGGGTAGGTCCTCGTTAAAGGCTCGGATGAGGAAGTCGCGATAGAAATACGCATGCGGTCGATCGTAATCCTGTTCATAGCCATGCGATTCCGCAAACCGCGCGACATCCATCCAGTGCCTGGCCCAACGCTCGCCGTAATGCGGGCTGCTCAGCAGATGCTCCACCAGCTCCGCCCAAACCCGTCGATCGAACCTTGGCCGCGAGCTAGCCTGGGAAGATTCGGTGGGCTCGGTACCTTCGCCGCTCAACCTGGCGACCCAACGCTCCATCTCCTCAGGGGAGGGAGGCAAGCCGAGCAGGTCAAACCAAGCTCGACGCACCAACACCCGCGGTTCCGCACACTCGTTCGGTTCGATCCCTTCGGCCTGCAGGCGCTGCCAAACGAAACGATCGACCGGGGTTTGCGCCCAAGAGGCATCCACGGCAGGCGGGGTGGTCGGCAACCATGGCTGAAAAGACCAAAATTGCTTGCCCGTTTCCATATCGATCGACTTGGCGGCCGCGGCCGCACTCCCTTCGCGCGGGTCCGGCGCTCCCATCTCGATCCAGCTGGCGAAATCCTCGATGACCGCTTCGGGAAGTTTTCCCTTAGGTGGCATTTCGTAAGCTTCATGGCGAATCGCGGCCAACAGCAAACTCTCGTCAGGTTTTCCCGGGACAACGGCTGGTCCACTCTCCCCGCCTTGCTGTGTTCCTTGCCGCGTGTCCAACCACAGGCCACCGCGAAGCTTGCCGGTCTTGCTCGCCTCCGCCGAATGGCACGCATAACACTCCTTAACCAACACCGGACGGATCTTCGATTCGAAGAAAGCCAACCCCTCCTCATCGCCGCGGACAGTCAAGCCGACTCCGACAGCCAGAGCTACCGACAGGCAAAAACGAGCCGATTGCTTTGCCGACAGAATAAGACCGCCTGGGAATGGAGCGTTCATCGATTTGCGATTGGGAGGTGGGTTGGTATAGCAGGCATCGATGCGGGGAAACACACGCAAGCGTGCCGGAGCTTTTTCCGACTCCCCAGTATACGTCAAACCGTCGATCCGCAGTACACAATCAATCCGGCCGCATCGCTCAAACCAGCGTTGCGTCCCGGTGGTCGGCCGCCGCCGTTCGGTAAGCGTCTCGAAATCGCCAGCCGCATCGTCTGCAATTCAAAAGTTAGGGAGTCGTCAGGCTCAGTTCGCCAAGCTCACCACGAAAAGGGATATTCGTGGCAGCCGGGATGACGGGTCGTCCATTGTCATGCCCGAGGCAGAACTCCTCCTGCGGCTGACGCTTGAGCAAACCGATCCCCGGCTGGTGAACCGCGGGCAGATCGGCGACTTGAAGCATCAAACTGCCGTCGGGCAGGAGCGAAGCTTTCAAATGCAGCGGGAAAGGGGCTGGGGCGGCTTGGACCTTCGCCGACCGTCCATCCATCTGCAGCTGGAAGGTTACCCGACCTTGATCGACGTGCAAGGCATAGCCGATCGCGCTTCCGCCGTGAGCCACGAGGACCGCATCGGGCTGGGAGGTCTCGACCCGGCAGGCGATTGTAAATGGTCGATTTGAAACCTGCGGCGCAGCTTGTCCGGCGAGCGACTCACCGACTTTCAGTTCGCTCAATGGTTTTGCAGGCACAGCCGAACTTGTCGGCGGGATTCTTGGTTTGGCACCTTTCTTTCCTCGTGTCGCTTGAGCCTGGCTGGGATACAGGGTGGTAGGCTGGTCGGCTTCTCCAGCCGGCCGCCGCGCTTGCGGTTGATCGCCACCGATTTCGGCCTGGATTTTCGCCGCCAGGGCTTCGAGCCTGGCGACGACAGCTGGATTCTCGGCCGCCACATTGCTGGTCTCGCCGATATCGCGGTCGAGGTGGTAGAGCCGAGGGTTGATGTTGGCATCCCTGGCAGCTTCCTTACCCATCGTTTCCCGCTGGGTCTGGATAGCCAGCTTCCAGGGCCCTTGGCGTACCGCCTGCAGTTGATAGCCAGAGAAATAATAATGGGCTTCGCGAGGTGATTGTTGACTTTCCCCTAGCAGCAGCGGGGAGATATCCCGGCCGTCGATGACTGGCTCCGGCGGGAGTTCACCGCCGGCAAGCCGGACAAGCGTGGGAAGTAGGTCGATGGTCCCGGCCACGGCATCGCAAACACTTTGGGACGGAATCTTTCCCGGCCATCGGGCGAGCGTCGGAACGCGGACTCCGCCCTCCCAAGTGCTTCCTTTACCGCCGCGCAGCGGCAGGGCACTGCCTCCGTCACTCCCTTTGATCAACCATGGTCCGTTATCGCTGGTGAAAATGACTAAAGTTTTTTCATCGAGCTTGAGTTGAGCGAGCTTGTCGAGGATCTGACCGACGCTCCAATCGACCTCTTCGACCCAATCGCTGAAGCGGCCATGCGGCGATTTCCCAGCGAATCGCGCCCCCGGATAAATCGGAGTGTGCACCGCAGTATGCGGCAAATACAAGAGGAAGGGTTGCTCCCGATGTTCGCCGATGAACCGCAGCGCCTCTTCCGTATAACGTTCGACGATGCGACTTTGCTGGTCATCGGTCAAGAGTTCCAAAACCCGATCATCGCGGACCAACGGGACGACCCGTTCCCCAGTCTCCGCTGAAGGACGCTGCATATCGTTGGAGTAGGGGATGCCGAAGTAGCAGTCGAAACCTTGGCGAGTCGGAAGGAATTGTGGTTGATCGCCGACATGCCACTTGCCGACACACGCGGTCGCGTACCCATGAGCCTTCAGCCGCTCGGCAATGGTGAACTCCTCGGGGTGCAGTCCATTTCTACTCGCCGGACCGAAGACTCCAGGCACGGATACGCGGACCCCATAGCAACCGGTCAGCAACTGGGCTCGCGATACCGAACAGACCGGGGCGGCATAGAAGGAGCTCAGCTTCATCCCCTCGCGGGCCATCCGGTCCAGGTGTGGGGTTCGCTGACGCGTGGCTCCGAACGGACCGATATCCGCGTAGCCGAGATCATCGATAAAGATGATGACGAAGTTGGGGCGACTGCCATCGGCAACCGAGGCTCGCGAGATACTCGTTGGCAAACATGCCACGAAGAGCAGTAAGACAGTAAAAAAACGCATGGGCAAGACCATTCATTCTCGTGGTTGCGGAGGTTAATTGGGAGCAAGGGTTGGGTTAGCTGTCGCGGTGCCCCAGCCTTTTTAAGAGATCCGAGCCCTCCTGCCAGGCGACTTCGTGCGGCAGGCGTTGGCTTTGGGCTGCAATCGCAGCCACGACCCCCGCCGCCTCGCCCATGGCCACGGCGTTGCCGGTAACACGATAGCTGGCATGGGCGATGAAATCACCACTGATGCAGCGTCCGGCCATCATCAAGCCATCGATGTCCTTGGCGATCAGGGCCCGCAACGGAATATCGTAAGGCTTCATGCGAACGCCTCGATTGGAGTAGCCTGAGAGGCGGTTGTGTTCGGCACTCACCGCATGGATATCGACGCTGAAGGTCGGCCGGACCACCGCGTCGGCGTGCCGCGCCCCTTCGACCACATCCTCGGTATCCACCACATACCGTCCTCGGATCCGCCTTCCATCGCGAACCCCAATCTGTTCGGCGGTGGCGGCGATCTGTATTCCCTCCCAAGGACCTCCCAAGCGACGCAGTCCCTGGACCATCCGATGCATTTCCGCCCTAGCGCGGACGGTTGCCTCGGTGACCTGAGCCGCATCGAAAGGTTTGATCCCGTACTCGTGGTTGAACATAGCGAGCACCAAGTTGTCGCGGACCTGCCACAGGGTCGGCTTGCTGTAGGAGGGAAAATGCCCGGTACGCTCGATCTCTCGCCGGATGCGTTCCTTCTTTTCAGCGTCGTCCTCCTCCGGCCCAGGCCGATCCATCCGTACAAATTCACGCAGCTTTTCAACATCCTTCACCACCAACAGCGCATTCAAAGACATCGGTTGGCAAGGGCAGTCCTGGGCTTCACCGATCTCCCATTCACAACCGGCCAAGGCGCCGAGATCGCCGTCGCCGGTGGTATCGATAAACACAGGGGCCTGCCAGGCTTGCCGACCCGACTTCGATTCAGTCACGATGGTGGTCAAACGCTTGCCATCCCGGTAGGCAGCCGCCACGCGGGTATGCAGTTGCAAGCGGACGCCGGCTTCGACCAACAATTCCTCCAGCAGTAACTTCATCCCTTCGGGTTCATAGGTCATGTTCTTCTTTTCCGTACCGCGGCGAATACCGCGTTCGGTCAGCTTGGTGGTCAGCTCGCGATTGAAACCAGGTTTGTCGAAATCGATCAACCACCCCAAGAGCCCGGCTGTCCAGATGCCGCCGACGCAACCGCGCCATTCAAACAGACGGACCTTGGCCCCGGCGCGGGCCGCCATGATGGCCGCGGTCACGCCGGCGGGTCCCGCCCCGCAGACGATGACGTCGGCATCCCGTTGCAAAGGGAGTTTCAGCGAAGGTTCCAAAAAGGTTTGGCCGTCGGCCGAGACGCTCCCCTCAACCGCCGCAGTGCCTCGCGCTGAACTACCGACGGCTACGCCGGCGGCGGTGACGGAGCCGAGGAAAGCTCGGCGGCTTGGAATCAACCCGGATGGATGCATGCTAGTGACGCTCCTTGAGTTCATCTCGACCATGGCAAACGGAACTCTTCCTCCACAGGCCTGGCAACCAGACAGGAAGCCACGACTTGCTCCCCCGGCGATCTCACCGCCCAAGCCCCAATATAATAGAACTCAGCATCGGCTGCATAAAACTCGTAAAAGCAGTACCGGCGTTGGCGGGAAGGGAGCGTGACGATTGCTCTCCGCAGCCTCTTCCGCCACCGGGTTACCCCCAATGTTCGGCTATTTTTCGTCGTAGGAAGCTGACGCTCCGCCGGAGTTGATCGATCCCTTCCACCCCATCCTCGATGCTGATCCAACCATCGAAGCCAACCCGGACCAACTCCTGGAAAATCGCATCGTAATCGTTGAGCCCCTTGCCGATCTCGCCATGTCGCAAGCGTTTGGCATAGCCAGCCGCCCCACCTTCCTCGCGCCGCAGATCTTCGATGGTCCCTTCGATCAAATAACGATCGCTAGCATGCATAGTCACGACGCGATTCGAAACCTTCCGCAACAGTTCCAGCGGGTCTTCGCCGGCCAGGTACGTATTGCTGGGATCGTAGTTGACACCAAAGTTGGGATGATGGATGTTCGCCACCAACCGACAGAAGACCTCCATCTTCTGGGCGAACTCGGGGTATTCCCAGAAATCGTCTTTGTAATGATTCTCCAAAATCAAGGTGATGTTTCGCTCGGCGGCAAAGGGCAAGCATGCCTGAATGCAGTCGGTGGCGAGCGTCAAACCTTCGTCGATCGACAAGTCTGGCCGGCGTTGACCGCTGAGGACACGGCAGTAGGATCCGCCGAGGACATGGGTCATTTCGATCCAGCGTTGCTGTTTGGCGATCTCCTGTCGGCGCACGACCGGATCCGGATGAGTAAAGTCCGGAGAACAACACATCATCGGAATCACCAAGCCTCGATCTTCGACTTGACGACGAAAGTCGGGCCAGCGGCTGGCATCGTTCATTTCCAGGAAGCCAGCGTACCATTCCACTCCATCGACCCCGAGCGTCCCGGCCAATTCGATCCACTCGGCAATCTTCATCGTGCCGTCTTTGCAAAGCGCGTTCATGTAAGCCTTGGGGAAGGCAGCCAGCTTGGGCATGGTGGGAAAATCCTTGCGTCCAGCCGAGGCTGGAGCTGTTGGAAGGGGGGAAGGGGGAAAATGAGACAGGTTTGGCGGGTCGGCTTTTCGGTCTCAACACCTCCTGACCCCGAGGTTTCGTCAGCGACCGTTGCCGAAGCCGGCCATGAAAAGGAATGGGGAGCGATCGGCCGAACCGCAGTCGCGCCGAGCTCGCTGGGCGGCGTTGAGCGGCTCAAGCTCAGACCGGACGCAGCACACTCTTGACCACTTCGCCGCGATGCATCTTCTCGAAGGCTTCGTGCCATTGGGTGATCGGCCAGACCCCGCCGATGATCGGCCGAACATCGAGCTGGCCGCTGGCCAAAAGAGCGATGACTCGTTCCCAAATCGTCCAATGATGACTGAAGCTGCCTTGAAGGGTAATGTTTTTTTGGACTAATGGGTCCAAGTTGAACCCGAGCGGTTGCGGCCCCCAACCGACCTTGCTGATCCAACCGGCAGGACGGACGAGCTCCATGGCGATTTTAAGGGTGATGCTGGCACCGGCCGCGTCGATCACGCCGTCGCAGCCTAAACCGTCGCGTTGGACCGACCAAGCCTTCGCGTCCCCGATGATGGTCTCGCAACCGTACTCTTTGGCGATGTCGAGGCGATGCCGGTCAGCCTCCAATCCGACCAGGGCGACTTCGGCTCCGCATAATCTAGCCATCGCAGCACACAGGATCCCGATGGTGCCGGGGCCGAGCACTACGATCCGATCGCCGGGTTCGATCCTCGCATTCCTGACCACGGCGTTGTAAGCCACACAGCACGGTTCGGTCAAACAGGCACGCTCCAACGGTAGATGGTCGGGCACGTGATGCAGGATACGCGAAGGGACACGCACATACCTGGTCATAGCACCATGGACCCCGTAACCGAAACCTTTGCGGGTGGGATCGAGGTTGTAGAGGCCGCGACGCGTCATC
>JBILTQ010000275.1:0-7651 GCA_044371435.1 Pirellulaceae bacterium
GTCTTGGTATTGTTGAGCAAAGCTTCCGCCAGTTTCCTGTCCTTGGCAGTTTCCTTGGCGAAGGTCCAGCGAATAATGCTTTCCTCCTCCAGGATGGCCGTGCCGTGCGTACCGGCGATCTCGATCTTCTTCAGCGAACCGGGGAAGGCAGCGGTGGTGGCTTCGATAACCCCTAAGGCGCCGTTGGCAAATCGCAGCGAAGCGGTGGCTACATCTTCGACCTCAATCCGTTCATGAGCCAGCGTGGCCACCTTGGCCGAAACTTCGCTGACCGGTCCCATCAACCACAAGAGAAGGTCGACGCTATGAATGGCTTGATTCATCAAGGCGCCGCCACCATCCAGTTTCCATGTTCCGCGCCATGCGCCGCTGTCGTAATACTGTTGAGTCCGGTACCACTTTACATAAGCATCGGCGAGAGTAATTCGGCCGAATCGCTCCTTTCCGATGGCTTGCTTGAGCAGTTGGGCTGACTGGTGAAAACGCGAGGGAAAGATTGTCCCCAGCCGCACCTTGGCTCGATCGCAAGCAGCGATTAACGCGTCGCAACGTTTCAAGGTTACCTCGAGCGGTTTCTCCACCAGCAGATGTTTACCGGCTCGGGCGGCCATGACCCCGGGTTCGAGGTGCGCGCCGCTGGGGGTGCAGATGGTCACGACATCGATGTCGGGACGGGCCAGCATCGCCTCGAGGTCATCGTAGGGGAAACAAGCGAATTCGGTGGCGAATTTCTCCGCCTTTTCCAGAGTCCGGTTATGGCAGGCGACCAATTTCGCTCCGCGGATCTCCGCAATGGCTCGGGCGTGAAATCTCGCGATCATCCCGCAGCCGATAATGCCAAAACCAATCGTCATCGTCGTCCTCTTCTTTCTTCAAGTCTTGTTCTTGGCGAGGGCTTGCTTTCCGGCCTCCAGTGTCCGAATGATTTCATCCACATCATAGACACACCCGCCCCAGGCTCCACCGCCCACCTGCTGCAGGGCGGCCCACAAGCGAGTATCCTCCGGCAACCGTTCATCGGCCGCCAAACGTGGATGTGGGGGACGGGCGGCCAGGACCTGGGCGGCGGCGGCGGGCTCCATCCGTTGCTCGCGGCTACCGACGAAGTCGACCCGACCCGTCATCCGGTTGCGGTCGATTTCAATCTCGATCCAATCATCATCCTGGACGCGGCCGATCGGTCCTCCTGCCAAGGCCTCGGGGCCGACATGGCCGATACAGGCACCCGTGCTCACTCCCGAGAAGCGGGCATCGGTGACCAGGGCCACCTCCTTCCCCCACTTCAAGTGTTTGAGGGCGCTAGTGACTTGATAGGTTTCTTCCATGCCCGACCCAAGCGGGCCACGACCAAGCAGCACAATCACATCGCCTGGGGCTATCGGTCGGGAACCATGCCCCTTGATGGCCGCCACAGCCTCCGGCTCACTGACAAATACCCGAGCCGGCCCTGCTTTGCGATAAATCCCATCGCTATCAACGACGGAGGGGTCGATGGCCGTCGCTTTGATGACGGCTCTTTCAGGACATAAGTTACCGGTAGGAAAGCAGACCGTGCTGGTGAGGCCCCGCGCTAAGGCGATGGAAGGTGGGATGATCACCTCGTCAGCATCTACCCCATCGCGATCCTTCAGCCATTGCCTAAGGTAGCGACGGCGTTCGGAGACGTGCCAGGCATCGAGGATTTCATGCCACGTTTGTCCGGTGACCGTCCGGGCTTCACAGCGGGCGATTCCCAGTTCGCGGAGATGCCACATGATTTCAGGAACTCCGCCAGCCAGGAAGACGCGGATGGTTGGGTGATACTGAGGACCGTTAGGCAAGCAATCGACAAATCGGCTGACTCGATGGTTCAAGTCGATCCAATCATCGACGCTCGGACGCCGGATCCCGGCTGCAAAAGCGATGGCTGGTACATGCAGCAAGAGATTGGTCGAACCGCCGCAAGCCGCGTGGACGGCGATCGCGTTGTGGAAGGAATCTTCGTTGAGGAAATCACGCAAGCAGCGTTTGGCTGCTTGCTGGTCCCAGAGTACCTTGGCGCTCTGCCTGGCCATGTCAAGCCATAACGCTTGACCGCTGGGAGCCAACGCAGCATGGGGAATGGTCATCCCCAGTGCTTCGGCGATGATCTGGCTGGTGGCGGCGGTGCCGAGGAATTGGCAGCCCCCCCCAGGCGATCCACAGGCCCGGCATCCGGCTTCGGCCGCTGCCTCGAGGCTGATCTCGCCATGCGCAAACCGCGCCCCGATGGTTTGTACCTTCCCCAGGTCTTCGGCACCCTTGACAGGTAAAGTTACCCCACCAGGGACCACAACACTCGGCAAATTAGCACAACCCGCCAGGGCCAGCATCATGGCCGGCAAGCCTTTATCACAGGTGGCGACCCCTAATACGCCTCGGCGGGTAGGCAACGAACGGATCAAGCGTCGAAAGACGATGGCTGCGTCGTTGCGATAGGGGAGCGAATCGAACATCCCTACCGTCCCTTGCGTGCGACCATCGCAGGGATCGCTGACGTAGGCCGCGAAAGGCACACCACCGGCTTGCTCCAGCCATTCGGCAGCGGCCCGAACCAGCAGACCGACTTCCCAGTGACCGGTGTGGTAGCCCAGGGCAATGGGGCGTCCATCTTCGGCTCGCATGCCTCCTTGCGTACTGAGGAGCAAGAACTGCGGGCCGAGCATCTTCTTGATGTCCCAACCCATCCCGGCGTTCTGCGTCCAGCCGAACAGATCGCCGCTCGACCAGGTACGCAGCATTTCCTCGGTGAGCGGCAAACTCCCGGCAGGGCCGGCACCAGCGGTCGCGACATTTTCTGCCGTCGGACCCAAAGAACCAAACCAGGAATCCAAATCGAAGGTGGGTGGCATCATGCTTTCGGCAGCAGAGCCATCACGGATTCACTCGGACGGGCAATCACATGGCAAGCGATCAATTTGCCCAGCCCATCAATCCGCGGTTTGGCGGCATCTACCGCCGCCTGCACGGCCGCAACATCACCGCGGATGACGACCGTCACGTAGCCACCGCCGAGCTTCTCCTTGCCCACCACCTGGACCGAAGCCGCTTTACAAGCGGTATCGATGGCCTCAAAGACCGCGGTAAATCCTTGTGTTTCAATAAATCCCAAGGCCTGATGAGCCGTATTCGACATCGATGTTTCTCCTGAAGGGGATAAATTTTTCACCACCGCTTGTTCGATCAGCGGGTTATATTCGGCGGGTGACATGATAGCGCGGATCGCCTCTTGGGCGGGGCGCATCAGCACCGTCCCGACTACCTTGGCCATGAAATGCTCGGCTGCGGCCTTACCAGCCTCGACCGCCGCCGCGACGTCGGAGGCAGTGCCTGTAATCTTGATCACCGCCCCCAGCATGTCATTCCATTCCGCTTGCAAGACAGAAACCTGGGCGGCTTTCTCCATACTGTCAAGCGAAACCATGGCTGAGGTCCAGCCATTGACTTCCAGGATTCCAAGGGTTGTGTCGGACAAGGAAGGATTGCTCCAACGAGAAGGACTTACGTAGGGAGGTGGACGCATCGGGAGCCGCCGGGGCGCACAGCCAATGCGGTAACTGCTGAGCAAGGCGAGACATCGGTCTGCTCCGCTTCTCCCTAGTATAGCTCAACCAAACCGATCACCCTTGGCGGATGGCTTGCCTTCGCCGCATTTTTTTGCGGCCTGGGCAGGAAGCTGCCGGGGATTCCAGTCGTCGGATCGTCGCGGGCAACTCGTTGGTCGGATGAAGGAGGCACTAGGATACCAAGGCCACTTCCACCAAAAGGTAAGGACTGGCTCTCGCCAGTCCTTACCACGCCGATCAAAAAGAGGTTGGCTACTTATTCATCCGGTTGGACCGCAGAGTCCGCCGGACTCGGGCTGGCTTCGGCCGCGGGAGGGGCGGCGGTAAGCAGTGGGAACTCCTGCTCGGTGGCCGCCGCACCGCGACTCAACAAGTCCTCAAGGGCCTCGCGATGGAAGGAAACTTCCGATTCCTGGAAGGAGCGGAAGCCGGTTCCAGCGGGAATCAAGTGACCCAAGATCACATTCTCCTTCAAGCCGACGAGACGGTCGATCTTTCCAGCCAACGCGGCTTCGGTCAGGACTTTGGTAGTTTCCTGGAAGCTGGCGGCCGAAATGAAACTGTTGCTCTGCACCGCGGCCTTGGTAATCCCTAACAGCTGGACGCTGGCGGTAGCCGGCTTGGGCTTCTTACCCTTGGCTACTTTACCTCCGAGGGCCTCAATCTGAGCGTTGGATTGCTCGATCGCTTCCTTGGGGATGATGGCGCTCAAGGCGAATTCGCTGTCGCCGGGATCGGAAATCTTGAGGAACTTGTTGAGCTCTTCATTGATCCGTTTGAACTCGAAACGATCGATGACAATCCCCGCCAAGAGGCTGGTGTCTCCCGACGAGTCGACGCGGACTTTCCGCAGCATCCGGGCGACGATGACCTCGATGTGCTTATCGTTAATTTCAACCCGCTGCGAGCGATAGACCTGTTGGACTTCGTGCAAAAGGTATTGTTGCACCGCTTCTTCACCGCTCACCCGCAAGATATCGTGCGGTACCAACGGGCCTTGGATCAAAGCCTGGCCGGCTTTGACGATGTCCCCGGTGTGCACCAAGAATCGCTTGCCGGGAGGGACCAGGTGCTCGACTTCTTCGCCGCTATCGCTGCGGACGATAATCGATCGCTTGCCGCGTTTCTTATCCTTGGAGATCTCGACGGTACCGTCCAGTTCAGCCATGACCGCCGGCTCTTTAGGCTTGCGGGCTTCAAAGATCTCGGTGATTCGCGGCAGACCGCCGACGATATCATGAACCCCCGACGATTCCCGGGGCATTTCAGCCAATTCGGTACCAGCCGTGATCGTTTTGCCTTCGGGAATGGTGACCACCGCCTTTTCCGGCAGGAAGTAAACATCCAGCGGTTTCCCATCCTTGTCTTCGACCACGATCTGTGGGTGGTAACTCCCGCGGTGGTCGATGATCACGCGGCGGATGTTTCCGCTTGGATCCTTCTCCAGCCGCATCGTTTCACCTTCGATGACGTCATCGTAGCGGACCTTGCCGCCGACTTCGGCCAGGATGGGAATCTTATGGGGGTTCCACTCGCAGAGGACCTGACCCTTGGCGACTTCCATCCCCTCCTGAACCTTCAGCCGAGCACCGGTGGGAACCTCGTATTTCTCGAGTTCCCGACCCTTCGGATCAAGGATGGAAATTTCGCCATTGCGGGTCAACACGATATCGACCCCTTCGTCGTTCCGCACCACCCGCATCCGGACGAGACTGATAATCCCGGACTTCTTGGCTTTGATATCGGACTCTTCCACCCCGGTGTTGGCCACCCCACCGATATGGAAGGTTCGCATGGTCAACTGCGTTCCAGGCTCACCGATACTTTGGGCAGCGATGATCCCGACCGCCATCCCTTCTTCGACCAGGGCGCCCGTGCTCATGTCCATTCCGTAGCAGCACCGGCAAACTCCCAGCGGCGCATCGCACGTCATCGGCGAGCGAACCTGGATTCGCTCCAACCCCATCTCCTCGATCTTCCGGGCGATATCCCGGGTGATCATCTCGTTTTCGCGAACAATGATCTCTTCCGTGAGGAGGTTGACGATGTTCTGGCGGCTAACCCGCCCGATGATAGCATCGGCCAATCGAACTTCGACTTTCTCGCCACGATAGATGATCCCCTTCGTGATCCCCTGTGTCGTTCCGCAGTCCTGCATGGTGATGACCACGTTCTGGGCGACGTCGGCCAGTTTGCGGGTCAGGTAACCCGAGTCCGCCGTCTTGAGGGCCGTATCGGCCAAGCCTTTTCGGGCACCGTGCGTCGAACTGAAATACTCCAACACCGAGAGTCCTTCGCGGAAGTTCGCCTTGATCGGCGTATCGATGATCTCCCCGGTTGGCTTGGCCATCAAACCGCGCATCCCGGCCAGCTGGCTGATCTGGGCGATCCCCCCTCGAGCACCCGAAGATGCCATCAAGAAGACCGGATTGACGTACCAGTTGCCGCGATGGTCATCGACTTCCATCGCCGCCAACATGTCGCGAGTGATCAATTCACGCGTGTTGGTCCAGGTATCGATCACCTGGTTGTAGCGTTCCTGAGCCGTGATCAGACCTTTGTTGTAATTCTTCTGGTAATTCATCACCTTCTTGTCAGCTTCGGCAATGTGCTTATGCTTCGACTCGGGCGTCACCAGGTCATCGGTACCGAACGACAAACCACTCCTTGTCGATTCGCGGAAGCCCAACTGATTCATATCGTCCAAGAGTTTGATCGTCGCTCGCCGCCCCAGACGCGAATAGCAATCGCTGATTACCGAAGCTAAATCGCCACTCTTCATCGTCAGGTTGTAGTAGTCCATCCCTTGCGGCAGGATGGCATTGAAGAGAATGCGGCCGAAAGTGGTGTTGATGACTGCCCCGAACCTGGCAGAATCATCTTCCGTCTTCAATCGCCGCCCCTTTGGCAATCGGACTTTGATTCGGGCATGGAGGTCGATGACCTTTTGCTGGAAGGCGAATTCGGCTTCCGCGGCATCGGCAAAGACCATCCCCTCCCCCTTGCAATCGGGCTTTTCGATGGTGATGTAATAACAACCCATCACCGTATCCTGCGACGGACTCATGATCGGTTTGCCGTTGCTGGGGGCAAAGATATTGTGGGTGCTCATCATCAAGGTATGAGCTTCCACCTGGGCTTCAATCGACAACGGTAAGTGTACGGCCATCTGGTCGCCGTCGAAGTCAGCGTTAAAACCTTTGCAAACCAAGGGATGAAGGTGGATCGCATTGCCTTCGACCAAGGTCGGCTCAAAGGCCTGGATGCCGACGCGATGGAGCGTGGGGGCCCGGTTCAGCAAGACGGGGTGGTTCTTGATGACTTGCTCAAGGATATCCCAGACTTCCTCGTCTTTCCGCTCGAGCATCTTCTTGGCGGATTTGATGGTATCAGCGTGTTGAAGTTCTTTCAGCATGCGAATGATGAACGGTTGGTACAATTCCAGCGCGATCTTCTTCGGCAAACCACACTGGTGCAGCTTGAGCCGCGGACCGACCACAATCACGCTGCGAGCGGAATAGTCGACCCGCTTGCCGAGGAGATTCTCGCGGAATCGACCTTGCTTACCCTTGATCATGTCGGTCAACGACTTCAAGGGGCGGTTGCTGCTTCCCAGCACCGGTCGCTTGCAACGATTGTTGTCGAACAACGCGTCGACCGACTGTTGCAGCATCCGCTTTTCGTTGCGGATGATGACTTCGGGAGCGTTGAGATCGACCAACTTCCGCAAACGATTGTTGCGGTTGATGATACGTCGGTAGAGGTCATTCAAGTCGGACGTCGCAAAGTTCCCGCTGTCCAACAACACCAAGGGTCGCAAGTCCGGCGGGATGACCGGGATAACATCCAGCACCATCCATTCCGGTCGATTTTCACTATCGCGAATGGCCTCCACCAACTTCAGCCGATTGATCAAATCCTTCTTGCGTTGCTTGCTTCCTGTCTCGGCCATCTCCACCCGCAAAGACTCGGACAACGCTACCAAGTCGAGGTTGGCAAGCAGCTTGCGAACGGCTTCGGCCCCCATCTCGGCTTCGAAACTCGTCTCCCCGTACTCGGCCTTGGCC
>JBILTQ010000276.1:0-7650 GCA_044371435.1 Pirellulaceae bacterium
CAGGAATGATGGAGCGTCATGATTCGCGGCGGCTGCGGCTGGAAAAAAAGCGGTTGGGCAACGGCGTTGTTCGTGCCCATCGAGGGACCGGTATCGGGGAGCAAACGCACCGCGCGGCTAAAATGCTCCCAAGCCCGGACCACCTGCTCGGCGGCCGCTTCACCAAAGGTCCGCCGCGCATACGCCAGCAGCAGTTCCCGATCGGAGGGGGCGTTGGTCCAGCAAGACCAGCAACGCAACTCGGCGAAGAGGTTGGGTTTGTAGCCATTGCTCCACGATTCGAGGGTCCCGTGGATCCCCGCCTTGGACAGGGCGGCATAGCGGGCTTGCCATTGCTGGGCACACGGCAAGTAGGGCAAGGTGCCGAACTGCCAGGTGGCGAAGCAATCGACCTTGCAATAGACCTTCAGCTGGCGACGATGGGCTTCTTCGATCTGCGCGGCCGCGACTTCCGACGGCCCGATTTGGCTGATCGAATAATCGCGAAGGTAGCCTTTCAGCCCATCGATCTCGAATTGCTTGCCGTTTTCCCAGGTCAGCAACGGACTGCTGCCTGCAGGTAGCATCGAGATGATTTTCTTTTTGAGCGGGGCCCGCTCGGGACGAAAATCGATGTTGTATTCCCACGGCAGGATTTCGAGGCTGGCATCGATGGACTGGGCTTCCTCGCTCACGATCCGCACCGCCTCGGTCCATCTGTTCGACCATTCCTCCATGTCGACTTCGCCGGTGGCGCTCGAACCGGCTACGAATTTCTTATAGAAAAAACCCTCCGTCAGCAGGATATAGCCGCGGATATTCGGAAAGCGTTGAACGATGTCGCGAACGTGTGCCCGC
This sequence comes from Pirellulaceae bacterium, assembly GCA_044371435.1. Classification (GTDB taxonomy): domain Bacteria; phylum Planctomycetota; class Planctomycetia; order Pirellulales; family Pirellulaceae; genus JAIYDQ01. Next base: position 838 of record JBILTQ010000276.1, read on the forward strand.
AGTTCCTGCTGGTTCTCCGGAGTGCCGGTGTAATTGAACAAGATCGGGCAGTAGACCTGGATGCCGAAGCGATTGGCCCGTTCGATCAAGGCTTGCAACTGCTGCGGGTCCTGTTGCCGGATCAGATCATAGTGCGGTGGTCCAGCCACACCGTTCGGGTTAGCGTATACCGAGGCGAAAATCGCGTCATAGCCGTCATGGACTAAGTGGGAGAGGTAATTGTCCGGCCATTCCATCCAGCCCAACCAGGACAAAATCATCCGCGTTCGATAGCGGCTGTGGCGGACCAGCTCGAGGTCCTTGGGCAAGCAAGGGGCTCGCCGCAATTTCCATCGCGACTGCAGATGAAATAATCCATGCATGGCCCCTGGTTCATCCCAACCGACCACGAAAATCCGCCCCTCATGAAGAGCGATGGCGTAATCCTTGGAAGCCCGCAAAGCGGCGCTCGCGGCGATGAACGACGCTCCGCTTGGAATCGTCGCGGGGGTGCCGACGACGATGGCCCGCTCGGGGAACGTCGACGCGGTCCCCGACGCGTAGGTCTCTGGACGCAGCTTGGCATTCATCGCCACCTCCAAAAACTCCCGTGTGTCCTCGACCGCCCATCGCAACGGTGAGCTGGCTGTCTCTGGGTAACAGAGGGACCAACCCTCCGCCTCCACTTCGACCTCATCCTCGGTAGGAACGGCTGTCGGGTCGCGGCCCGGTCGATGGATCGATCCCGATAGGAAGCTGCGGTGGTAGGCATAGCGTTCTTCGGTAGGCAAGAGATCCTCGGCGGCCGCCAAGAAACGCTCGGCATCGCTGGCCATCAACCTTGCTGCTCCGCCGAGGGAGCCGGCAATCATTAGTCCCAGGCAAAGCTTGCCAATCCCCGCCGACAGCGGCCTATTCGTGAGCAACTCGGCAAGGGATCGCGACATGGGAGGGTACCTCGTTGGGAAAGTCCGTCCCGACGGACGGTGAAGCGATGGGTAGGCGAACGCGATGGACAGGCTAGGGATCGTCGACGGCGCAGCGCGACGATCACCAGGGCAGGAAGGAGTCTCGGGCTAGGCAAGGGGGAACCGCGGTACCCGCCGCCGCCGAATCGCTAGGATCCAGCTGAGCGACAGGCCGGTAAAGATGGCCGAACTCGGTTCGGGGGTGGCGGAGAGGTTGGCGTCGATAAAGGCTTGAAAACTGCTAACGCGGGTGAAGAGGGCCGCGGCACCGTAGCCGAAGCGGTTGGTGTTGCCGCTGGGATCGTTCACCAGCCAATCATTAACCCCCGACTGACTAATCACCGCCGAATTGATGCCGGCCAGATACCATTGGTTGTCTTCATAGAGATAGACCCCGCCGCCGCTATCTCCGTTGGCCAGGTGATATTCGAGCGCGGTGGGAGTGGCGAGCGAGCCGAAGGGCAATAAAGAGTTGTACTGTCCGGGTGTCCCAATCCCCGCGGGAGCATCGAAGTCGGCGAGAAAAGCTGCTTGGGTAGCGCCGATTTTCCCGCCGGGGCCATCGGCAAACGAGAGCAGGCTGTCGACCTGGTTGGTGCCGGCTCGATGGACCGCTGGGCCGACCAAGGTCGGATTGACCCCGACGCCGGTGAGGCCGAAACCGGTGATGGCCGCCGTTGCCCCCACTTCGTTGCTGCCGCGATAGATGTTGGCTGGCGTGGCACCTACCACCGGTGTACTGAGGCGGTAAAGGGCCAAGTCGAATCCATAGGCCAGGTCGCCGCCATTGAGGAGGAACTGGGGATGGTAGACAACCTGGGCCACGCTATAGCTCGGGCCGCTATCGCCGAGCTGGAAGGTAGTCGCGTTGAAAACATGACCGGCGGCCAATACCCAATGGGGTGCGATCAAGGTCCCCGAGCCGGGGCCAGGACCGCCGAGCAACCGGCCGGAAGCGGAGAATTGGGTGGCGAAGGCCAGGTAGGAAGCATCCGGTACCCCATCCAGGATCACCCCCGCTCGACTGCTCGGCAAACACAAGACCAGCCAGCCAAAGAGGGCTAGCCAATTCCGTCGTCGCTCGAGACGACAGGCTCCCGCCGCGGCGGAGGCCACGACAGCGGGAAGGACGAGCAAGCAGCGGCGGATCATGGGAACGGTCAACCTGTGGCTTTCTAGAGCTCGAGGGCTATCGGAAGGATTCCTTGGATCGAGAGTTAGGCTCGGCTGGATTCCAGCCGAGCTCGCGTCGTCAGCCAGGCGATGTCCCATGCGTGTTTTCCTGCCCCAGCATCGAACGCTGTCCCCTCGATCATATCGCGCGCCCTGACTGTTTTCAACGAAAGGGGCCTGTCCTTTGGGCGTCGCTCGGCCAGGGCTTCGCGACGACGAAGCGTCTCAGCAACTGGCCGAGTCCTGGTCGGCCCAAGCGGCCTGCACCGCCTCGGCAAACCAGCGTCCCCCGTATTCTGGCGTTCGTTGGGCCACCGCTTGCCGGGCCGCCGCCGCCATCCGGTCAAGCTCCTGGTCTTCCGTCTGCATCGCCCGGTCGATCGCCCGATAGACGCTCGCTGCATCGTCGGGAATAAAACGCCAGCCGTGGACACCGTCCTGGACAAGGTCCAGGCTGGCTTGGCCGTACTCGCTGGCGAGTACCGGGAGCCCGGAATGCATGGCCTCTTCGACCACCAACCCCCACTCGTCGGCCAAGGTCGGGAAGACGAACAGACCGTGGTTGGCATACACGGATGGGAGGTGCTCGGGAGCCACACTGCCGAGGATGTCGAGTTGGAGATTGGCAGCCCGCGGTTGGTGTTGGATGGCCGTTTGGAGCGGGCCACGCCCCACCAAGGAGAAGGACACGGACTGATCGGGATGGTCCTGACACCACCGATTCAGGACCTCGAGGAACCGATCGGGGGCTTTCCTCGCGGTGAATTGACCGACGTACAACAACCGCCGGCGGAGAAGCGTGGGGCGATCGGTCGGGCCACGGGAGACCATCGCAGGGTGGGCGACGTAGGGGCAGTATCGGAGACGATCTTCGGCAACCCCCAGCTGCCTCAGATAACGTTTGCCGCTGCTCCCCTGATAGGTAACGATGTCGGCGGATCGCAACAGGCAGCGTCGAAGGAGAAGCCGCAGGCGGCTCCACGAACGCTCGGTATGCTCCGAGACATAAACCATGAGCACCAGCCGGGAACGACGGTGCGTCCAACGGTAGAGGGCGGCGAAGAGGGAACGCGCACCCAGCTCATGGGAAACGACCACTTGGGGAGCGAGCCGCCGCAGTTGAACATAGGTGTCGTATGGGAAATGGACCTGCAGCTGGTCTTCAAAACCAGCTGCATGCTGCCATTTCTTGCGGAGCGTCCATGTCCGCTGCAACGTGACATCCAGCTCGCGATGGTCGACCGCGTAGTCGCGTTGCGGCTCGAGGGCGACGCTCAAGAGAAGTTTGAGTCGAGGGATGATGGCGGCGGCCGCTCGAAACTGCGGTTCCTGGTGCTTCATCAAGTAGGCGATCAGCAGCACCACCCGCTGCGGGACGGTCGTTGGGGGGAAACGAAAGGCTGGCGGCGAGTGGCTGGCCAGGCCGTTGCCAACTTCGTTTGCCTCCTCCCCATATCGACCCGCTGCCCGGGGCGTGTCCGGAGGAAAGGAAGACAGTTTCGTCTGCAGCTCGGGCATGGGAATCGACAGCCATCATCGCATGGGGAGGAACTCCTCCAGTCTAGTCCGTCTGGTCGCGGCCGCCATGCCCAGGCTGGCTCGCAGCCGTAACCTGGCTGGCGAAAGTTCTAGTCAGGCGGTCGGTTTTTCCCAGACTTCGAAGATGGTCGGCCAATCGTCGTGCTCACCGGCCGGGACCGCCGCGGAAGAGACCAACCGCCAGTTCAGCGGATTCCAGCCCTCGAACAGCGCGTCGCCGTCGATCTCGGCCAAGACCCGCGTCAGCAGGATCCGTTGAACCAGCGGCAGGGCATCGCGAAAGACCTGGCTGCCGCCGACGATGAAGGCCTGCCGGCCCGGTTCCACCAACGCCAAACCCTCGGCCAGGCTACCGGCGACCGCGACCCCTGGGGAGGCGAGCTCCGGCGAACGGGTCAGCACGATGGTCTGCCTTCCGGGGAGCACCCGGCCGATCGACTCGAAGGTCTTGCGTCCCATGATCAGGCTATGACCCATGGTGAGTTGCTTGAATCGCTGGAGGTCGCTGCGCAGGTGCCACGGCAGTTGATTTTGCCGACCGATGACCCCGTTCTGCGCTACGGCGACCAAAATCGTCGGTCCGTCAGCGGGCGAGAGCGATGCTTGACTGGTCATCGCTTCACCCAACCCTTGGCTTCCAGCAGGCCGAGCGTTTGCTGCGCCAACTGCTCGGGCGAGCCGGCGGAACCGTCGAGCCGTAGTTCGGGTGTTAATGGTGGTTCGTAAGGATCGCTGATGCCGGTGAAATGGGCGATCTTGCCCTGCCGGGCCAGCCGGTACAAACCTTTGGGGTCGCGCTGTTCGCAAACCTCCAGCGGCGTGTCGACGAAGACCTCGAGGAAGTCCGGAGCCTGACGCATCGCTTCAATCCTCTGGCGTACCCGGTCTCGATCGCGGCGGTAGGGGCTGACGAAGGCGGTGATCACCAGTAAACCGGCAGCTACCAGCAATTCGGCCGCCGTTCCCACCCGCCGAATATTTTCCTCGCGGTCCTGAGGGCTGAACCCCAGCCCAAAACGCTCGGCGAAGGCTTGGCCATGGAGCGGTTCGAGCATGGCTGGGGTGGCGCACAAGCCGTGCCGCACGTTATCGCCATCGAGCAGGAAGGTGCGGATGCCTCGGGAAAAAAGTAGCTGATCCAAGGCATTGGCAAGCGAACTCTTGCCTGAACCGCTCAGCCCCGTTAACCAGAGTACCCCGGCCCGATGGCCCTGCGCGGCTTCGCGCATGACCTGGGTCACGGATTCCTGATGCCATACCACGGTCGGTTGCAACGGTGACTCCATCATCAGTCCTGGGACTCGCTTTCCATACCAAACTGCGTTGTCATCGCGCAGCCAGAAGAGGAGAAGGGTTATCGGTGGTTTTGGGAGGCTTCGACTGCCAACGCGTCGCAGCGTTCGTTTTCCGGGTGCCCCGAATGCCCACGCACATGGTGGAATCGCACGTCGTGGATTTGGATCAATTGGTCCAACTGCTGCCACAGTTCGACATTCTTCACCGGTTCATAACCGGACTTCCCCTTCCGCCGCCAGTTGTGCTTTTTCCAACCCTTCATCCAGGTCTGCAATCCTTGAAGGACGTACTGGCTGTCGGAGTAAAGGTCGACCAGGCATGGCCGCTTGAGGGCCTTGAGCCCCTCGATGACCGCTTTCAATTCCATCTGGTTGTTGGTGGTATTGGCCTGGCCGCCCGCATCTTCCCGCTCCAGGCCGGTCGGGCCATCGCGCAGGATGTACGCCCATCCGCCGGGCCCGGGGTTACCGCTGCAAGCCCCATCGGTAAAAAGCGCGATCGAGCGCAGGGGTTGCGCCGAGGCGGAGTTGCCGGCAGGGTGAGGCTTGGGCTCGGCCATCGCATCTTTACCAGGCGTCATCAACGGTCCAATCTTGAGGCATCACGGATAGCGGAACCCAGGCTCCACACTAAGGATAGGAAAATCGACCAGGAACGCTCGGGGAAGCCGCCGCGGGTGGCGGGAACTCGGCCGAGCCGGCATCCAACGGACGCTGGTAGCGACGCGGAAGGCTGACGGTGAAGGAACTCCCTTTTCCCAACTGGCTATGCAAGCTGATCTCTCCCCCCAGCAATCGGCATAACTCGCGCACAATGGACAGCCCGAGACCGGTTCCGGAATATTCCCTGGTCAGGCCATCGCTGTTGGCGTTGGTATGTACCTGACGAAACTTCTCGAAAATCGCTTCATGATCGTGTTCGGCAATCCCAACCCCAGTGTCGGTTACCGTCAGCGAGAAAAAGCCTTCTTCACCCGGGCTGACCGATACCGTGATGATCCCTCCTTGCGGGGTAAATTTGATGGCGTTCGAGAGGAGATTCGTCAAGATCTGCTGAATCTTCGCCTGATCCTGCTCGACGATCAAGGCCGGGAGTGGACTCGATGTCGCGATCGTCGGGTCTACGCCCGCCGCTTCTTCGGGAAGCGCAGCGGCGGCGAGTGGAAGTCGCCAATCGATTTGCAGGTCGATGTTTTTGTCCTCGGCGAAAGGTCGGACCACGTCGCATTGCCCCTCGACCAGCGGGAACAGATCGAAGGTGGAAGCACGGACCTCCATCTTGCCCGCCTCGACCTTGGCCAAATCGAGAATATCGTTGATCATCTCCAGCAGGAGTCGGCCACTCTTTTGGATGTTCCCCGCATAACGCTTTTGCTTGTCCGTCAGCGTATCGAAGCCCTGCAGCACATCGCTGAAACCGAGGATACTGTTCAGCGGAGTTCGCAACTCGTGACTCATGTTCGCCAGGAAGTCGCTCTTGAGTCGATTGGCTTCGTAAAGCTGCAAGTTGAGTTGTGCCAGTTGATCGACCCGCTTGTCCAGTTCGGTGTTGACTTTCTGGACTTCGACCTGCGTATCGGTCAAGTGACGCAGCATGCGGTTGAAAGCATCCGAAAGATCGTTGAACTCGTCCGCGGTATCGATCTCCGACCTGAGGCTCAGGTTACCTTTGGAGACTTCATCGCTGATATCTCGCAGATGCTTCAAGGGGCGAATCACCAGCCCGTGAAGGATCCAGTGGATGAAGAACAGGCTCAAGGCTAGCGTGGCCAGCCCCACCGCCAGCATGATCGAGTAGCTCCAGATCGTCCACAGGCGGGTTTCGGTGTAGGGCATCTTGACCCGTAGGACCCGGAACG